>CAMFQG010000009.1 GCA_945980035.1 uncultured Clostridia bacterium | reverse complement strand
CTGATATTCCCGCGTATTTCAATAGGATTTCCTTGATTTAAAAACATACCGAACTATATAACATATTGTCAATATATTTTTGTATATATTGCTAAGATATTACAACATTCTCCTCTCCAAGTTGATATTTTAGCTCCTTAATCATTACTTTGTTTAAAGAAACCCACATATTTTTAGGTGCAAGAAGCTTTTTGTCGGTATCTGTCAGATAAAATACAACAGGAGTATTGCCGTCAAATATTTCAAGAACACGCTTAGCCTTCA
This sequence comes from uncultured Clostridia bacterium, assembly GCA_945980035.1. GTDB lineage: Bacteria > Bacillota > Clostridia > Oscillospirales > Acutalibacteraceae > Ruminococcoides. Next base: position 25,074 of record CAMFQG010000009.1, on the reverse strand, counting down.
TATATTTGTCAGTATCAAGGTTATCAATTCTTAAATAAAGCTTTTGAGATTTATTATCTTTCGTAGTTTCCGACCTTTGAACTTTGGTATTATTCTGTGAATAATTCTTTTTGTCGGTTACCTTTAGAATTTCACGACAAATAACCTTTGGTTCTTCATCTTCTCTTATGCTGATATTCCCGCGTATTTCAATAGGATTTCCTTGATTTAAAAACATACCGAACTGACTATATACATTTGGAAATACTATTACCTCTATAGAGCCGTATCTGTCCTCCACCTGCACAAAAGCCATCATTTGATTGTTTTTTGTGATTTGATTCTTTACTTTTGACACAATACATACTATTCGCACAGGCTGTTGATCTCTGTATTCATTCTGCTCGGAGTTAATTATCTCCCCTATTTTATCTGACTTTGTAATATTTATATAGCTGTCGTATTCGCTTATAGGGTGACCGCTTAAATACATACCCGCAACTTCGTTTTCCATTTCTAAAAGCTCGGTCTTGGGGTATTCCTCCAAGTCAGGAATTTGCGGTGAGGAATCCTCTTGAGTGTTATTGCCAAAGTCAAAAAAGGACATTTGTCCGCTGATATTCTTTTTGCTCTCAAATTCAAGGTCAGCAAGGACAGTCTTTGACATAGCAAACATTTGTCGGCGATTTGTTCCTAAATTATCTAACGCACCGCACTTTATAAGGCTTTCCAACGCTCTGCTGTTCATTGACTGTCCGTAAAGACGTTTACAAAAATCGTAAAAGCTTGTAAAAGCACCGCTCTGTCTTTCTCTGATAATTGCATCAATAAACTGCTTGCCTAAGTTTTTAATGGCAAGAAGTCCGTAACGGATATTTTTGCCTGATACAGTAAAACTGTAAAAGCTTTCGTTTACGCTTGGGGGCAAAATCAATATTCCCATATTATGACATTCTGCAATATATGAGGACAGCTTGTTTTGATTATCGAGAACACTTGACATTAATGCAGCCATATATTCTCTTGGATAATGGCATTTTAAATATGCTGTCTGATAAGAAACCTTTGCATATGCCGTTGCGTGGGATTTGTTAAAAGCATAGGAAGCAAAGCTTTCCATCTCGTCATATATGGATATTGCTGTTTTTCTATCTACGCCACGTCTTAAACAACCCTCTACTACAACATTTCCCTTATCGTCAACTAAGCCCTCAATAAAAACCTGACGTTCCTTTTCCATAACGTCATGCTTTTTCTTACTCATGGCACGTCGAACTATATCAGCACGTCCCAGTGAATAACCTGCAAGGGAGCGGAAAATCTGCATAACCTGTTCCTGATACACAATACAGCCGTAGGTAACTTCAAGAATATTTTTTAAAAGCGGATGCTTATATCTGATATGGCTTGGGTTGTGACGGCAGTCAATATACGTTGGAATACTGTCCATAGGACCGGGACGATACAGAGAGATAACAGCTATTAAATCCTCCAAGGACTCAGGCTTTAGCTGTGTTAACACGTTTTTCATTCCTTGTGATTCAAACTGAAATACACCTTCGCTGTTGCCTGAGGACATCATTTTAAATATGGCTTTATCATTTTCATCAATATTTTCTATGGAAAAATCGGGATTTTTCTTCTTTATCATTCTGACAGCGTCATCAATCACAGTTAGGTTTCTAAGTCCCAAAAAATCCATTTTGAGAAGTCCCAACTCTTCAAGTGTTGTCATAGTAAATTGAGTTACAATATTTCCGTCGTTACTTGCAAGAGGAACATAGTCGCTTACAGGCTGTTCGGTGATGACAACACCTGCCGCATGCATAGTTGCGTGACGTGGCATACCCTCAATAGACATAGCGATATCAATTAAGTTTTTAACAGTAGGATCTGTTTTGTGCCTGTTGTTAAGCTCTGAAGATAAAGTAAGGGCTTTTTGAATTGTCATACCGATTTCCATAGGTACAAGCTTTGCAATCTGGTCAACAGTTCCGTAAGGCACAGCTAAGGCTCTGCCAACGTCACGAATTGAGCCACGAGCTGCCATTGTGCCAAAGGCTATAATCTGTGCAACGTGGTCGGCACCGTACTTATCTATTACGTAGTCGATTACTTCCCCTCGTCTATCCTTGCAAAAGTCAATATCAAAATCAGGCATACTGACACGTTCGGGATTTAAAAATCGTTCGAAAAGCAAGTTGTATTTTATAGGATCAACGTCGGTAATTCCGATACAATAAGCACAGAGAGAGCCTGCTCCCGAGCCTCTGCCCGGACCTACGGGAATACCGTTGCGTTTTGCATACTGTACAAAATCGTTAACAATAAGATAATAGTCAACAAAGCCCATTTTGTGAACAGTATCAAGCTCGTATTCGAGTCTGTTGATTAAGTCTTTATTTGGGTTATCGTAATGCTTGTGCAAGCCATTATAGCACTGCTCTCTGAAGTATTCATAATGGTCAACACCCTCAGGCAAATGATAATGAGGAAGCTTTCTTACTCCAAATTCAAAATCCACATTACATCTGTCTGCGATAAATTGGGTATTATCAAAAGCCTGTGGCAGAGTGGGAAACAGACTACGCATTTCTTCCTCAGATTTAAGGTAAAATTCGTCTGTTTTAAACTCCATTCTGTTATCGTCGTTTATGGTTTTATTAGTCTGGATACAAAGGAGAATACTGTGGGTTTGAGCATCCTCTTTCTTTATATAGTGAGCGTCATTTGTTACTACCAAAGGAGCGTCAATTTCACCGGCGATTTTTATTAAGTCAGGATTAGTTTGCAGTTGCTCCTGTATTCCGTGATTTTGAAGCTCAATAAAAAAGTTATCCTTACCAAATACTTTCTGATAAAACAAAGCCTTTTCCTTAGCCGAATTATAATCGTTCTTTAAAAGCTTTTGGGGAATTTCACCGGCAAGACAGGCAGACAGGCAAATTAAACCCTCACTGTATTTTGACAAAATGTCGTCATCTACTCGAGGTTTGTTATAAAATCCCTCGGTAAAGCCTAAGGACACTAACTTTATAAGGTTTTGGTAGCCTGTGTTATTCTCACAAAGCAGTACCATATGGTAATAATCTTTATCTAAATCAAAGCTTTTGTCAAATCTTGTACGAGGTGCAACATAAACCTCGCAACCTATCACAGGCTTTATTCCCTCTTTTTTACAGGCACGGTAAAAATCCACAGCGCCGTACATAACGCCATGGTCGGTAATTGCAAGGGCAGTTTGTCCCATTTCTTTCGCTGCTCTTGCCATATCCTTGATTCTGCAAGCACCGTCAAGTAGGCTGTACTCGCTGTGCACGTGTAAATGTGTAAAAGCCATAATTATTCTTGAACCTTTGTTTTTATAGTTCCGTCCTTTAAGGTAATGTTTAGAATGTCATCTGTATTAACATCTTTTACAGAAGTAACGATTTTTCCGTCTTTTTCAGCAACAGAATAACCTCGCTGTAAAACGGCTATCGGATTTAAGGCTTCAAGCTTGCCACCTGTTTTGTGGACCTTTTCAAAGCCTGCGCTAAGCCTGTCATTCATAATTTTTTCTAATCTATTTTGTGTATCCGACAGCTTTTCACTATATTTTAACAGAAGCTTCTCAGGGGATTTTTCGTTTAACACCAATTTATATTCAGCCAGAATACGGTTTTCCTTAGTAATCTTGTTATCCATAATTGATGTTAAATACTGCTTTTGAGAATTATAGTAAGCAAGCAACTCCTCTTTGTCGGGGACAGCTAATTCCGCCGCTGCCGACGGAGTGGGAGCACGCAAGTCAGACACAAAGTCACAAATAGTAAAATCCGTTTCGTGGCCTACTGCTGAGATTACAGGAATATTGCTTACATATATTGCGTAGGCAAGCTCTTCGCTGTTAAATGCCCACAAGTCCTCTATAGAGCCACCGCCCCTGCCGATAATAATTACATCGGCACAGTCATATTCATTAAAGGTATTCACTGCATTCACAAGCTGACCTGCGGCACTTTCACCCTGCACCAAAACAGGGTACAACACAATATCTGCACTTGGAAAACGTCTGTGTAAAATATTCTTAATATCCTGTATGGCCGCCCCTGTAGGAGAAGTGATTACACCTACAGTTTGTGGAAATTTCGGTATCGGTTTTTTGTGGGATTGGTCAAATATTCCTTTTTCGGATAGCTTTTTCTTTAGCTGTTCAAAGGCTATTGTCAACTCTCCGATACCGTCAGGCTGCATATCCTCAACATAGAATTGGTAATTGCCTGTAGCTTCGTACAGAGATACCCTGCCACGTGCGATAATTTTCATACCCTCTTGCGGTTTGAATTTCAGATTTCTTGCATTGCCTGCAAACATAACAGCCTTTATTATTCCGTTGTTGTCCTTTAAGCTGAAATAAATGTGACCGCTTCTGTAATGGTCGGTAAGATTGCTTATTTCTCCTGTTACAAAAACACAGCTCAAGTGGGCGTCGCTGTCCAAAAGGGATTTAACATAGTAATTAAGTTGTGAAACAGAAATAATACGAGGTTTTAAAAAATCAGTTGTCATTTTTAGCCTTTCTGTATGTTAAATATGCAATTCCTACTGCATTGTCTGAGGAAAGCTCAGGAGATGCGAATAATCCGCCGTACTGTTGTTCTATGGTAGCTCTTATAATTGAATTTGACATAACTCCCCCTGCATAGAGGAAAGGAATTTTTCCGTACTTTTCAATTAATCTTTCAGTCATTTTGCTGATTGTAGCTTCGATATATTTAAGACAGTAATAGGAAATTTTTTCTTTGCTGTCGCCATTGTCAAAAAGTTTTTTACATTGATTTTCAAGTCCGCTTAAACAGCAATCAGCACCTTTTAAAGTGGGATTTACTTTTACAGAGCCGTTGTAGTTTAGTGCGTATTTTTCAAGTTCTTTGCCACAGGGGAAATTAATTCCAAGCATTACACCTGTTCTGTCGATAGCCTGTCCGGCGTTTAAATCCAAAGTCTTAGCTACAATTTTAAGGTCAAATCCACATTCATTTGGTTTTGAATAGACCGCCTCAGTAGTGCCTCCGCTTACATGAAATGCTATAAAATTCTTTGTAAAAAGTTCTAAATTACCCGAGCTTAATATTCCTGCTGAAATGTGCCCCTCCTGATGAGAAAAAGTAAAGAGAGGGATTTTTAATGTGTCAGCAATAATTTTGGCTGTATTCAATCCAACAGTAAAACATGGCATATAGGAATTATTGACAGGTCGTGGTCGGCTTGACGCACCTACAGCTTTTATTAAGCTTGTATCTATATTTTTAACAAGCTCTCCGTAAAGAGAATACAGCTGATTTGTATGGTGAAATACCGCATCACTTTGCCTGAGTCCCCGGGTATTTTCCTTTACAGGTAAAAGCCTACGTTGCTGAATTATCTCACCGTTGTCACAGTACAGGGCAACAGAGGTTGTGTAGTTGCTTGTGTCTATTCCTAAATAGTAGCTCATTTTTCTTCTCTTGAAATCGCACCTAAAATGCCGTTTATAAACTTGCTTTCGTCAATAGTGTATTTCTTTGCAAGCTCTACTGCTTCATTAATAGCTACACTTGACGGTACTGAATCAACATATGTCATTTCGTATAGAGCAAGTCTTAAAATAGAAAGGCTTGCCTTTGAAATACGTTTTAATGTCCAGCCTTTTTTCAGGTGGGATTCTATTATTTCATCAAGGTCATCTTTGGTATTAAAAACACCTAAGGCAAGCTCCTTGGCATATTCATCAAAAACCATATCCCTTGTTTCTTCTGCTGAATTAACAATATCTGTGATATTATCTGTATTAAAATTCATCTCAAAAATCAGGAAAAAACCCTGTTCTCTTGCTTCAAAACGTGTCAATTTGTTATCCATTCTATCCCCTGCTTTTCAAACAATATATACTATAAGTATAACACAGGCAAAGGTAAAAGTAAATAAAAACGGACAGTTATCTAAAAACTGTCCGTCATAAAATTATTTATTTCTGTTGGCAAAGTATTGGTCAACGGTTTCTTCTTTGTATAAATCAGGTGTGCAATCGTAGATTTTGTCAGCCAATTTAGGTCTTTTGCTGTTTTCCCACACGAATTTTGCATACTTCAAAATTTCATCATCAATATACAAACCTATATCCATTTTAATATACTTTTCGCTTTTTGCAAGGTAATTGCTGAGTAAAGTCCTTAATGCGTCAACATCTTTATTGTCATATGCTGTTTTTAATGCTTCACGCTTATCTTTTAAATAGCACCAAATGTCAATTCTGTCAACGGAACGTCTGCAACAGTTAAAGTTATATTCGGCAGTTTTCTCTGCAGGCTTAAACTTTCGTGAGCTCCATTTACTGTTGTTCACTCTGTCCTTAACAATATCTGAATAAGAATCAGTATCCTTTTCTATAAAAGAAAGATAAGTTTCATAGGGTAAATCCAATTCTCCGATAACGAACGGATTTTCCGTACCGTTTACCTTTCTTACAGAATAATTACGCCAATTATCTCCAAATAAATCCTTTAGATACTTTTGATATTTGTTTGAGAGATTATAGACTCTGTCCTCAAACTCTACAGTTTTAATATTATCAAAAAAGTCTTTAGGCAGTTTTACGGTTTTATTGTTGGCTGTAATAAAATGATAACCGTCATATTTATTTTGAGAAGCCTTAAAGTTTTCATCTTCAACAAATTTTGCGGTTTTCTCAAAGGAACCAAAAATGCTTTTAAATCTGCCGTAGTAAATATAATGGGTTAATGAATAATTATCGAAATAACATTTATGTTTTCCGAAAAGCTTATTCATAATCTTTTTGGCAATAACAAAAGTGATAGATTTTTTGTTGGTAGCGTTCACGTACTTTAAATAGTTTTCACAGCCGATTACCTTTTTTGATACAGGATATTCTCTTGCAGGGAGAATTGTAACTGCGACACCGGGATGCTTGTAATATTCAAGGGAGTTGCCGTCAATTAATAAAGTACCTTTATCTACATAGCGGAAAACAAAATTTCTGAGGCGAGAGTTATTTGAATAAGATTCAATTATTCTGTCCTTGCTGTTTTTCTCAACATAGTCCTTTAGCACTTTAATGTGAGACAGAGGCATAAGAATATAGAAAGCATATTCATATGCATTAAAGCCGTTGAAATATTGTGCTGTAGCACAGGTTTCGTTTGCAAGTACATATTTTAGGTTTTTCTTTTCACAGATGCTCTTAATTTCATCCATTAAAAGCAACAGTCTTTTCTGAACATTAGTCATTAAAAGCACCTGCTTTCTTCTTAATATCTAAATGGAGCATACCGTTGTTTGAGTTTTCCATAATGTAGTCATAATACTCTTTAGCCTTTGGCATATCCTTGCGGGCAAATGCTATATCGCCAAGGGCTTTGACGCACAAATCGTCGTTGGGATATTGCTCTAAAAGTGAGTTTGCCAAGCTTTCGGCATTTGATAACTGCTCCTCATTTTCAGCGGTAAGAGTTTTTACAATCAAGTCAAATACTTTCAATTCCTTTGAATGAGGATATAAGGCAAGACCGTTCTTTATTAAAGCTTTGGCTTCATTGTAATTTTTATAAATTACGGCTGCTTTAATCTTGCGTGAAGTTAATACTAAATTCCAAAGCTCGGACAGTTGGGCGGTATTTTTTACTCCGTTTGCTTCACGCATTTTCATAAGCTTTGAAGTAGCGGTAAAGTTATTTCGTCCGTAAATCAGATTAAACATAGCGGCATAGAACAGTTCTTCTGTAATATCCACATAAACTTCCCAGTATCTTACCCTTGAGTTAAGTTGGAAATTATAATAATCTGCAAAAATTTCATCTAAAACCGCAAGTTTATTTTTATCATCAGGCACAAGATAATCCTTGATATTTATACCCTTTTCAGCGATTTTCCTCCTGATTTTCAAAAGCTCACATTCACCCTTTTTAGTATAGACCATTCTCATATGCTTAGTTGTTCTGTAGCCCTCTTCTACGGCAAGATTTTTATACTCCTGACGTTGCTTTTTAAGCTCCTTTTCGTCAAGCAGACGCATATAGTCATCTACATAATCCTTACAGTGGATACCGTTTTTTGACATTTTTGAATGGCTCTTTTGGTGCTGTGGCAATCTGTCCCAATCATCACCGTAGTAGTGAGTCATAAGCTCTACGTATTTTCCTGAAATAGGCAGCTTATGCCCCTCAAAATCAGCCATATAAACACTATCGTAGCACTCCTTGGGGGCAATAGAAACAGGACCCAATTTACGAGCAGATGTTACAATATATGTGTCGCAGTCATCATAATGCTTGTTAAAGATTTTCTTTTCAAGAGAGCGCAGAACTCTTTCTTTACCTACAATTTTCTCCCATCTCAAAAAGCTTTTATAAAGCTTCATCTGATTTTCTGTTTTTGAACGGTAATGGCGGTAGCTGGAGTTTGAATACTCATCATAGGCAAAATATAAATCAATAGCCTTTTGCTTTTTCACAGGGTCGCCGGGTAATTCCAGCAAATAGAACACATCAATACACTGTCCGCAAATCGGCTTCCAAAAGGCAAAGGTTGAGCTTATGCGCATTGATTCAACGTCAATATAACGGCCGAAAACTCCGGGAAATTCTCGGTCCAGCCTGCCGTCGGAATAAAATCTTTTGTTGGGGTCAAGCTCTTTTTTACAAGCCTCAACCCATTTATAGTAGTTTTCCTCAGTCATATTTATGTCAATATCATCGTCCCAAGGAATAAAGCCCTCATGACGGACTGCGCCAAGAGTAGTACCATAGTCAATTACGTACTCTATATCGTATTTTTTACAAATACTGTCAATTTCCAACAACAAATTCATTAAATAATTTTGTGTTGAATCCATTATAACCCCTCTATTCTTTTTAATTCTGTTCCTGTCGTCTTTGTTTCATCAGAACATAACCCTCGAACAAATCCAAATCCTCTTTTGTAGTAATTTTAATATTTGTTTGATTTCCTTTTGAAAAGTAAATTTCCTTGCCCATCTTATACATTAAGGTTGTGGTATGAGGCTCAACCTCGTTAATAACACCTGTAGCCACAGCCTCCTTGTAAATATCATAGATAAATTTATAGTTAAAGGCGTGTGGGGAATTCATACAGGCGATAGTATCTCTGTCAATCCACTGTGTTGACTTTGTATCGTCGTCCTTTATGCCTGATAACAGGAAAAAGTCGCAGGTTGAAATTGCGTTTCCTTTTTCCTTGCAAACCCTGATTGCATCGGAAATAATATCAGCCTCAATAAAGGGTGACGCGCCAAAGTGAACAAGTACAATATCGTCGTCACTGACCTTGTCCCTTAGATTATTAATGCCGTTCATTACCGAGCCTTGAAAGGTTGCTCCGCCCTTTGTAATCCACTTGACCTTATTTAAATTATACTTTGCAACCATATCCTTTAAATAATCAATGTGACTTTCAACACAGACGATTTCTACTGCGTCAATTTCCGGGTGATTGTTAAATTTTTCTACTGTATAAGCAAGCACAGGCTTACCTAAAACCTCAATAAACTGCTTCGGTCTGTCTGCTCCTACACGAGAGCCTACTCCACCTGCTAAAATTACTGCAATATTCATTTATTTTCCCTCATTCTCGTACATTGGCAAAGCCTTTTTAACAAGGTTTTTGCAAAGCTTGTAGGAATCAAACATAAAGAAACCGTCATCCTCGTTTACGCTTCCCTTGTATAACCCCCAAGTCATCCAATAAAGTGCTGTGCAACCTGCATAGCCAATATAGTGGCGGTATTCTTCAAAGGTTAAATCTCTGTTGAAGTATGCCTTTAGGTATCTGTCTATTTGTTCCTCTGACATTATATATCTTGCGATAAATCCTGCCAAATCGTTAGCCGAATCGGCAATACGTGTGTATTCCCAGTCAATCATATACATATCCCCTGACTGAGTAAACAGGAAGTTAGGAGGATATATATCGCCGTGAGTTAAAACACGGTTTGTTAATCCGTCGTTTTTAACATACTCAAATAATCTCTCGGCAGGTTCAATAATGTCGCTAAATTCAGCAATTAAGTCGCCTTTTGTTACTGAGGCAATTCTCATAAGACGCTTTGCTTCCTCTACAGGTTCAACCTCTTTACAGCTGTTAAACTCGTCCTGACAATCCTCAAACTTAGCGGAGTGCAAAATTCTGAGACCTTCCATTACCTTTGCCAGCTGTTCGTCGTTATTATCTAAATCCACATCAACCGTATTGTCAACGAAATGTGAAATTTTCCAGCCCTCTACGGAAATGTAAATAACAGATTTATCAATACCCAGCTTTTTAGCCTGCATTTGAGCAAATACCTCTGAATGTCTTGATACAAGATTTCCCGAGGTACCGCCCGGGTGCCTGTAAACATAAGTATTGCCCTTTACATCAAACTTAAAGGACACGTTTGTAAGTCCCTTTTGGATAATTTCTATATTCAAGATTTCTTTAGGCTCACATTTTAAAACAGAGCAGATATTCTGCATAATTTTAGAGTCAAGATTTACCAGAAAATCCTGATCAAAGCTTAGCAAATCTCTGATTGAGTCAAACTCCAAAATGTCCTCGTTATTATAGTATTTTGCAAAGAGAGTTAAATCTTCGCTGTGCTTTGCGTAAAACTCTTCCCAAAACAAATGAGCAACACCGAAGTCGTTGATTTCTCTTTCCATATGCTCAACAAGCTTTTTTGAAAAGGTTTCTGATACAAACGCCTGTCCCACCATACACAGAGAATTTTCTCCGCCTACCTTAAAATCTGTAATAACCCCAACGTCACTGACCTTTACGGCAAACTCTCTGAATTTTTCATCCTTATGAGTTACCGCTCTGTAGGAATGAGTTGGCTCCTCTAAAAACGGATTGTTTATAAAATAGTGGTCTGCACAACAAATATATGTGTTTTTAAGCACATCCTTAACTGAGTACAGAGAATTGATATTACCCTTATTATCAAAAGAGCCGTTAAGGACAATATGCACGTTATACTTTTCCTCTAAATAAAAGAATTTTTCTTTCATATATCCTACTACGATATATATTTCATCTACGCCTGCTTCTTTAAGCTGTTTTATTTGACGTTCAATCAAAACCTCTCCGTGTACTCTGAATAATCCCTTTGGAATTTCATATGTGAACGGAGCAAAATGATGAGAACGTCCTGCTGCTAAAATTACTGCATTATCAACTGTCATAATATACCTCTCCTTATAGAGAACAATGATAACAGTATTGTATAGCAATATTAATGTAAAGTCAATGTAAAATACATATAAAAAACACGTAAGAAACAAATTAGGGCGGAAAAACCGCCCTTTATACTGTAATTATAGCAATTTTGTCAAAATCTATATTTGTAATTGACTTAATTGTAGCTTTAATTATCATTGAAGTTGAATCATTCAGCTCTGACTTTAAAACAGCTACCCCACAGCCTTGGTCGTTTATGTAGGACAAGCATTTGGTAAGACCTTTAGCCTGTAATGTAGTTTCGATACTGTCCTGTAAAGTGAAGTTTTTAAGTATTCCCGCAACCTGTAGCTGTGCGGCAGTTTTTTGGTCGTCAGGAGTGCTGTCAACACTTAAAATTTCCGTAGCCTTATCAATTACGGAATCCTGCATTTGTTTGCGTTTTGTTTCAGCCTCTGCAAAAAACTTTTTTTGTTCTGCTGTTAATTTTACGGCAGATTTTTCATTCTTTTCCGTTGACTTTGCGTTTACCTTTTTAGTTTTTTCGGTGGCTGTAGTCTTTTCTGTTGATAAGGTTGCGTTAACAAACTTTGTTTCTCCTAAGGTTTTTGAGGCGGTTTGCGTACCGCTTAGGCTCCAATTAAGATAAACCGCTGCTCCCAATGCGAAAACCAGAACAGCTGCAAGCATATATTTTTTGTATTTTTTCACGTTATCCCTCTATTCTTGTAATTTTGTAATACATACTTTTGCACTTGAAATATTCAAAGCCTTTGTCACTACGTTCAATACTCTTTCTATTACAATAGGGTCATCTCCTCCGTCACAAGCTACAACAACTCCCCTTATTATCGGTTCAATTTCCTTTGTTTTTGTGGAGTTATTCTCAAGATATACGCACTCTACGGAATTTTCTATTGTCAAAAGTACAGTCACGTTTCCCACGCCGTCAACCTGTGATAACAAATTTTCCACCGAGCTTTGCATATCTTCTTTATATTCTGTAACAGAATAGCTTGTATCATTTTGTTCACTTGGGTTAAATGCAGACAGAGTTGATATAAATATCAATCCAATACCTACAATGCCCATAATAATTACTATGTTCTTAAATTTTCCGTCCTTAAACATATTTTTGAAATCTAAACTTTTCAACTTATCTACCTCAAAATAACACTTGGTGTAATTTCAAATTTTTCCTTAATCTTTTCACAGATAATCTGTGTTTTAGTTTCGTCCTCTTTTTGAATATATATGATTATGTTATCAATATATATTCCACCTTTTTTATCGGATTCAAGAGAAATTGAAGCTTCAAGCACATTAATTCCCTCTTGTGACAGAAAAAGCATTGCCTGACTTTCTAATTTATTCTGTGTTTCTATTACTACAGCTCTGTTAAATGCCTCATCGGCAGATGCTGTTAAGTCTTCACTTTCGGTAGGAACATTAATATTCACACTGAAATTTTGAACAGCAGTTTTTATGGGTACAATCATTGAGCATATGATAAATACTCCCAATACAGCTGCCAAAACTCTCCCTATATTATCCTTTGGGACTACAATAGAAACAAGTGAGCCTGCTATTGAAACGACACAGATTACCATAATTACAGTAGCTATTGTATTCAACTGCCACCACCGCCTAACAGTAAAATAACAGCGGTAGAAATTATAAAAATTGACATTACACAAAGCAGTATTGCAAATACTGTTGTCATTACCGTATTTACCGCTTCAATTATCACACAGGGCTCTTTTAAATTTAACAGCTCCCCTGCCCCTTTACAAACCTGTAAAGAGAATATCCAAATCAAGCATTGAATAAGTACAGGGCAAAAAACGATTACAACAGATATTATTACAAACACACCTATGTTTGATTTTAAAAGTCCCACCGAGCTTTGAACAGTTTTATAGGCGTCTGACAAAGCAGAACCTACTACAGGCACAAAGCTTGTGAGAGTATATCTGACAGCTCTTGTAGATACGTTATCCATAGCTGTGGTAATCAGTTGTTTAAAGGTAAGCAGCGCTGTAAATAAAGTCATTACAAAGCCTAAAAGCCACTTGGAAATCTTGCTGACAGAGGCTACTACTCCGCTTAAATTTACATTAGGTGAAATAGCAGAGGTTACGCTCAATCCAAGAAAAAGCCTTAGAAACGGCGCCACTATATTGGAAGATACCTGAGCTACTCCTTCGCCTGCAAAAATCATAAACGAGTAGTAAGAAGCAGAGCTTACTGTTCTGCCTGAGGATGCCATAACCAAAACCATTATTGGAATATACGCAATCATAAACTTTGATGAAGTATTTATAACCTCTATGCCCGAATCAATTATTGAGCACACAGGTATTACTATGATACAGGTTATACAAAGGGTTACACATACAGACAGCACCTGCTCCATAGAAGTAGTTTTTGCAGATGTTTTTAATGTACTGACTATGGAATACAACAGCATTACTGCTATAAGAATAGCAAGTATTTTAAGGGGTGTTGCCCCTTGATTTGCAAAAAGATTTAAAAGCTCTGTCCATATATCTTCAAATTTTATATCGTTGAGCTTTGTATAATCTACTCCGTCAACGCCTATATTATCAAGAATTTCCTTTGCATCATCAGGCAAGCTATCGTACAAATCCTGCACATTATATTCAGCTAAGAAATCGTCGTATGTATCAGCCTGTACAACTATAGTTGAACTGAAAAATAACATAACAAACACAAGCAAAAATACAGTTATTTTTTTCATACCGCACCTCCTGTAAGAGAAAGCACAGTATTAAGCACCTCTTGATAAAGGGGTATGGCTGTTACAAGCACAAGTATTTTACCGGCAAGGGAAATGTTGTTTGCCAAAGCTTTTTGACCTGCATCAATACAGCAGTCACAGGCAAACTCCGTTAAAAAGCAAATGCCCATAGCTTTCAGCAATATAGCAATATATGTGCTGTTTATATTGGCAGTTGAAAAAATTGAATTTACAGTATCTGATATTGAGTTAAGATTCAACAGGACTGACAAAAATATTAATACAGAACCGATTACAGCAACTACAAAGGATATTTCACCGTTATACTTTTTTAATGTCAGGGATATAGTTGCTGTTAAAATACCTATAAAAGAAATTGCAACGATATTCATTACAATCCGAATAATGATTTTATCGTGCCGAAGAGAGCGCTTATCTGTGTCACCAACATAGAAAGCACTACTATCAAGCCTGCCAAGGTTGTCAGCATAGCTTGTTCTTCACGTCCGCTGCGTACAAGCAACTGATTTAGAATAGCAACAATTATCCCTATTGCCGCTATTTTGAATATCATATCTACATCCATATTTTTCAGTCCTTTATATAAACATAATTGCAATAATTGAGCCTGTAAAAAAGCCTAAAACCTTGTATAGTTTTGATTTTTCTCTGTATTCCTCCTTTGATTTACTTAACTGCTGATTGAAAATATCTTTGTAAAGGGCTATATGATTAAGCTGACCTTCTATATCTGTTGTACCTAAGGACTTCCCGAAGTCATTTAGAATTGCAACATCTTCATTTTTTAATCCGTAATTTTTGGGGATTGATGAAACGGCAGTTTTCCAATAGCTTGAAAAGTCATAGGACTTTGTGTTAGAAAAGGCAGAAAGCATTGGATTTATTGCCGACTTTTCAATTATGCGGATAATATCGTCGCTGTTGTAACGTATATTTGTTTCAAGGGTGCAGATAAAATCCTGAAATGCCAGCAGAAATTTACTTCTTGATTTAAGCTTTCCTGACAGCATAAATCCGCAAAAGGTTGTTGAACATACAAGTAATACAGCGCCGAAAAGTTTAAGGTAAAAGCTCATCAATATTCATAACCTTTCGTGCCTGTCCTACATTTTTTCTGCTGTCAAGAAAAACAATATTGCTGAAAGCTTTTAACTTTAAAAGGCTTTTAAGCTGTGGCTTGGAAGTAAGCTCTTTTTCGTTACTGCAATGAACTGACGCTATAATTGACACACCACTGTTTACTGCTTTTTCTACTGAATATACATCCTTTTCACTGCCTAATTCATCGCATATTATTATGTCTGGGGACAAAGATCTGATAGCATGACTAAAGCCATCACTTTTGCTATAGCCGTCAAGGACATCACTCAAGCCTATATCCTTTTGATATACTCCTCTGTATGTGCCGGCAAGCTCAGAGCGTTCATCAATAAGTGCAATATTTTTCCTATATTCTGTAGAAAGCACTCTTGCTAAATCTCGCAAAATTGTTGTTTTGCCGCTACAGGGTGCACCGCATAACAAAAGCCCACCCTGAAAATCCTTAATTTTTTCAAGAATAGGTTTAGCAGAGTTTTTATGCTCTACAGATATTCGGATATTGATTGAACTTATATCTCTTATATTTGTAATTACTCCCTTTTCTGCAACAGCAGTACCGCATATTCCTGCTCTGTGGCCGCCTTTAATAGTTATATATCCGTTTTTTATTTCATTTTGCTTTGAATAAACTGAATAATTACATATATTATTAAAGGTTTCAAATATATCTTTTTCTGTAACGGTAAGCATAGGCTGGTCTAAAATTGCGTTTGTTACACAGCCGTTTTCCGTTAAAAAATATGTATCGTCAGGACAGCAAAAGGATAACGGTCTGTTAACTCTCAGCCGTATTTCCTGTAGGTTGTCCTTAATTTCTAAAGGTATATTCATTATTCTTTTGTTAAGGTTTGAGCAAAGGGACTTTGCTACAATTTCAAAAGCCTTGTTATTATCCGTCATTTTTATCCTCCCAAATTTTCAACTTAATAAGCTATATGCTTTTGGCAAAAAAAATATGACTCTCGTTTTCACAAGAGTCATAAATTGAATGTATATACCTTATATCATTTTTAAAAATTCTTCTTCGGAAATAATTGTAACACCTAAGGCTTGTGCCTTTGTTAGCTTTGAGCCTGCATCCTCTCCTGCAAGCACAAAATCGGTTTTCTTTGAAACCGAGCTTGAAGTTTTTCCGCCCTTTTGTTCAATTATTGTTGAGGCTTCTTTTCTTGACATTGTAGGAAGTGTACCGGTCAGCACAAAGGTTTTACCGCTGAAAACTCCTTCCTGTGAAACAATCTGTGAGGGTTTCATCTGAACGCCAAAGGATTTAAGCTCTTCAATTAATTTTTTGGAGCTTTCCAAAGAGAAGTACTGAACAACCGATTGAGCCATAATATCTCCAAAACCGTCTATGGAAGAAATATCCTCTGCCTTTGCATCAAATAGGCTTTCTACAGTGGTAAACTGTTGGCACAAAAGCTTTGCGGCTTTTTGTCCTATGTGCGGGATTCCAAGAGCAAAGACAAGTCTATACAGCTCATTTTCCTTTGATTTTTCCAATGACTTCAACAGGTTTTGTGCAGACTTCTCTCCCTTTTTGTCAAGGGATGCAATATCTTCAAATTTCAGTGAGTATAAATCTGCCGGTGATTTTACAAGGTCTGCATTTACAAGCTGTTCCAATACAGCAGGTCCTAATCCGTCAATATCCATCGCATCTCTGCTGACAAAGTGGATTAGGTGTCGCATAAGCTGTGCAGGGCAATCGGTGTTGGTACAGCGAATTGCCGCCTCGTCCTCCTCTCTGACAACAGGACTGGAGCAGGACGGACATAGCTTTGGAAATTCAAAGGGAACGGCATTTTCACAATGGCTTGAAACCGAGAGCACCTCAGGTATAATCTCCCCTGCTTTACGGATAATCACCTTATCTCCTACGCAAATACCCTTTTCGGTGATAAAGTCAATATTGTGGAGAGTAGCACGAGATACCGTTGTGCCTGCAAGAAGCACAGGCTCAAAATTACCTACCGGGGTAAGCACTCCTGTACGACCTACGTTGATTTCTATTGATAAAAGGGTGGTTTCCTTTTCTTCAGGGGGATATTTATAAGCCTCTGCCCAACGTGGGAATTTTGCTGTTGAGCCTAAAAGCGAACGGGTATTAAAGTCATTTACTTTAACTACTGCACCGTCTATGGCAAAGGGAAAGTTACCTCTGTTATTTCCTATGCTTTCAATTTTTCTTATAACATCATCAATATTATCATAGCAATTATAAAAGGAAACAGGCAAGCCTAAATCTTTGAGATAGTTTAAGGATTGTTTATGATTGGTAATTGTAACGCCCTCTATTTGCTGAATATTGAAAATAAAAATATCAAGGCTTCTCTGTGCAGTAATCCTGCTGTCCTTTTGACGCAAGGAGCCTGCCGCAGCATTACGGGGATTTTTAAAGGTCTTTTCCTCGTTTTCCTCTTGTATTTTTGTAAGCTTGATAAAGCTTTCAAAGGACATATATACTTCGCCCCTAACTTCTAAATAAGATGGGGCGTTTTTAAGTCTATGAGGTAATGACTTAATTGTCAGAATATTATCGGTAATATCCTCACCTGTTGTACCGTCACCTCGGGTTGATGCTCTGGACAGCACTCCGTTTGTATATTCAACGGATACTGAAAGACCGTCAAACTTTGGCTCTACAACATACTCAACTTCCGGTACAACCTGTCGAACCTTTCTGTCAAAGTCTTTTAATTCTTCAAAAGAAAAACTATCGTGCAGGCTTTCCATAGGAACGGTATGTGTTACAGGGGAAAATTTTGTTCCTGCATTTCCTCCGACCTTTTGTGTTGGAGAATCAGAGGTTACAAGCTGAGGGAATTCCGCCTCCAAATCTTCAAGCTCCCTAAGCATCGCATCATACTGGTAATCTTCAATTTCGGGATTATCCTGATTATAGTATAAATCGTTATGATATTTTAGCTGTTGAGCAAGATACTCTGCTCTCAGCTTTGCCTTGTTATAATCCATAATTCACCTATTTATTTACAGCAGAAGTGCCTTTTTCTCTTAGATATGTAGATTCCAAATCTGCAAGATGAAGCTTTACAGCCAGAGGATACCTGTCGTAAGCCTGTGATATAGTGTTGCTGTTTTTGTCGCCAAATTCTCCCATATGCCAACGAATAGCCATAGCTTCATCAATTTTCAGACGCATAAATCTTTCAATTAAAAATACGGATTTTTCACCGTGTCCAAAGGGAAAACTGTCCTCTATTGCATAATAAGGAACTTTTTCCCACTGACCTGTCTGCTCGTTCTTTACATTTCTTGTTGACACCTTGTAGAACTGTGCTTTGCAAAGGTCATGGAGCAACGCACAGATTGCAATACTTTCAATATTATCGGTTTCCTCGTCAAAGTGCTTTTCCATTAATGTATTAAAAACACTTACAGAGTGCATTACCAGACCGTTTTCACAGGCACAGTGATAGCGGGTGCTGGCAGGTGCCGTAAAAAAGTCAGTAGTTTGCAACCATTCCAAAAGCTCCTTTGAGCCATCTCTGAAAATAATTTCAGTGTAAATCTTTATAAATTCATCTCTTGCGTTCATAATATCCTCCTACATTAAATCTTTATTATACACAGCCCTTTCACCGCCTATAAACTTAGGACGTGTACGAGCACAGATAACATTTGCGTTACCGATTTTATCAACAGACAACCTTACGGGAACGGCAACTCTTTTAAGGTGCATACCTATAAGGGTTCCGCCTATATCAACACCTGCATCGGCTTTTACTTCTTCTACCATTACAGGTCTGTTAAATAATTTATAGGCTGTAGTTGCACTGCTTCCTCCTGCCTTTGGCTGAGGAACAGCATTGACAATTTCAAGGTTATGCTTGATTGCATATTCTTCCTCAACTACCAAAGCTCTGCCCAAATGCTCACAGCACTGTGCCGCCAAATAAATTTCCTTATCCTTTAAGTAAGGATAAAAGCCTGAATACAGGGCTTGTGCACAGTCAAACTGTGAATTAGTGCCGATTCTACTGCCCATAATTTCGCTTGTAGAACAGCCTAACACAATCAGACTGCCTTTCTTTAGATTCGCAATTTCTACAAGCTCCCTAAACAAAGTAAGCCCTTGATTTTTAATCTCATTATACATAATTATCACTACCATATATTAATTGAAAATTGAAAATGGAAAATTATGGTCGATAAGATAGGTTTATTTAATATAAATCTTTGTTGCCCGACCGTAACCAAAATATAATATCTGAAAACTCTAAGGAAAAATAATTATTTTCTGCAACAGTTTTCCATAAACAATGCTTATATTCTTATTATAACACAAATGGGCATCCTTTAAAAGCAGGATGCCCATAAATTTTTTGAAAAATTATTCTTCTGTAGTTTCCTCTACAGCTGTTTCTGCAACTTCTTCAGCAACAGTTTCAGCAACTTCCTCTACAGGAGCTTCAGCTACTTCCTCAACTTCTGTTGCAGGCTCTTCAGTAGTAGCAACTACCTGATCCTCTTCAACAACCTCTTCCTCAACAGGAAGTAAAGCACGCATTGAAAGGCTGATACGCTTTTTATCAAAGTCGATAGCAGTAATCTTTGCCTGTACCTTCTGTCCAACTGAAAGAACGTCTGAGGTTTTCTCAATTCTCTGATTAGCAATCTGAGAAATGTGAATCAGACCGTCAATGCTTGGAAGAATGTTTGCAAAAGCACCAAATGTTGTAACACCAACGATTGTTGCCTCTACAACTGTATCAACAGGATAGTCACGTCTTAAGATTTCCCAAGGATTAGCGTCAGGATCTTTGTAGCCAAGAGAAATTTTCTTTGTTTCCTGATTGATTTCCTTAACATATACTTCGATTTCGTCGCCTACGTTAACAACCTCTGAAGGATGCTTAATGTGTGACCAAGAAAGCTCTGAGATATGTACCATACCGAACACGCCGCCTAAGTCAACAAATGCACCGTAGTTTGTAAGTGTTTTAACTACACCCTTGTATCTCTTGCCGACTTCACATTCTGCCCAGAAAGCAGCACGCTGTTCAGCTCTTTCCTCACGAAGTACGGAACGGATTGAACCGATTACACGTCTTCTTCTGCCTCTCTGAGAAACCTCAAGAAGTCTGAAGTTTACTTCAGTGCCAACTAAATCCTCAAGAGAATCATCTCTGGAAGCGGTAGCCTGTGATGCAGGAATAAACACACGCACGTTGTTATAAATAACGATTACGCCGCCCTTAACTACTTCTGCAACCTTGCCTGTTAAAACCTCGTCAGAATCAGCCTTTGCTTCAAGCTCTTCCCAACCCTTTTGAGCATCTACTCTACGCTTTGAAAGCATAATAGTACCCTCTTGGTCGTTAGTCTTCATAATCAGAAGTTCAACTTCGTCGCCAACGCTTACAACGTCCTCCGGCTTTGCAGTCGGATCGTTTGAAAGCTCGTCAGCAGGAATGAAGCCTGACTGTTTTCTGCCTACGTCAACAATAACTTCGTTAGGAGCTATGCTAATAACTACGCCTTTTACCCTCTCATTAGTATTTAAATTTTTGAGGGATTCCTCTAACATCTCCTCAAAAGATTCTTCCATTTCAACTGTTTCGCTGGATTTGATTTCCTCACTCATTATATCCAGTACCTCCTTTATTATCCTCGCAGGAGTTGAAGCACCTGCGGTTACACCAATGTTGTCAGAAACAGAAACAAGCTCCTTGTTAAGCTCCTTTGCTGTTTCGATAAGATAGGTATTGCTGCACCTGCTCTTACAAATATCGTACAGCTTGCCTGTGTTTGAGCTGTGGCGGTCGCCGATAACTATCATTAAATCGGATTTAGCAGATAAAGCATCCGCTTCTTCCTGACGTTCTGATGTAGCTCTACATATTGTATCAAATATTTCTGCGTTTGTATAGACCTTTTTTAGAGTTTTTAAACATTTTTTCCATTCTTTTTTACTAAAAGTAGTCTGTGCAACCACGCATATCGGGGTATTATTCTCGTGTGGAATTATTTTTTGCAATTCAATTAGCTCTTCATCGCTGTTGAAGGTATAGCAATCACTTTTACAGTGTCCCACAATACCTTGAATTTCAGGGTGATTTTTATTTCCGGCAATAAGGATTATCTTGTTTTCAAGTCCTGCCTTTTCAACTATATTATGTATCTTCTTTACAAAAGGACAGGTGGCGTCAATGTATTCAAGCTCCAAGCTTTCAATTTTATCTATTACACTTTGAGCAACGCCGTGTGAACGGATAACCAATGTACTGTCCTTTGGACAATCCTCAACAGAATCAATGGCAAGGCAACCTTTTTCTTTAAGCTCGTTTACCATTTCCATATTGTGGATAATCGGTCCTAAAGTACATACCCTTTTACCGTTCTCTAATAATTTCTCAACTATATTAACAGCCCTGTTTACTCCAAAGCAAAATCCTGCTGTTTTAGCTACGTTTATACTCATTTAGATCCTGTTCTCTCATTTCTCTGATTTTATCCATAATTATGTTACTTGCATTTTTCAGTTCGCGTCTGTCTCCGTTTATAAGACCTAAATCCTCATTAGTTAATGGGTCGGCAAAATGAATAACACGTTTTGCAAATATATTCTTTTTATTGCCTACTACGGTTATGCAAGCAGGTACTACAGGCACCTTTGTCTGTTGCGCCACCAATGCGCAACCGCTTCTGGGACGCATTAATTCTCCAGTTTTACTGCGTCCGCCCTCAAGGAATATTCCCATTACGTTACCCTCAAGGATAATATCCTCTCCGTTTTTAATGGCTTTTTCATCACCTGTACCGCGTTTAACGGGAAAAGCTCCAAGTGCTCGTATTAATGCACCAAAGAATTTGTTTTTAAACAGCTCATCCTTTGCCATAAAGAATATTCTTCTTTTTTGTCCCAAGCCTAAAAGCACAGGGTCGGCATTTCCGATATGATTACAGGCGATAATGTAACCACCCTCATGGGGGATATTGTTTTTGTTAACAACCTTGTATCTATACAAGGCTTTAAACACAGGAACACAAACAACCTGTCCAAAGCGATATAAAAGTTTTGACTGTCCCATTTTACATACGCTCCTTAATTATGCCAACAACTAAATCGATACTGCCCTGTAAATCGATTTCAGTAGTATCGGCTAAAACTGCGTCGTCAGCTTGCTTTAGGGGTGCGATTTCTCTGTGGGAATCGTTGTAGTCACGAGTAATAACATCCTGTAAAATATCCTCATATTTTACATCCATTCCTTTTTCAACAAGCTCTTTATAACGTCTTGTTGCTCTTGCCTCAGGTGTAGCAGTTAAAAATATTTTAACCTCTGCATTAGGCAATACAACGGTTCCTATATCTCTGCCGTCCATAATAACATTATTGGTCGTAGCCATATTTCTCTGTAAGTCTAAAAGATAGGCTCTTACCTGTGGAATTGCAGAAATTTTGGAAGCCATCATAGACGCCTCAGGAGTTCTGATAAAAGCAGATACATCCTCTCCGTCAAGGAGTACAACCTGTTCTCCCTTATCGTTAAAGGTTAATTCAACCTTAATGCTTTCAAGGAGGTTGTTGACCTCTTCACCTGCAACAGGCTCGATATTTCTTCTTGAAGCGGCAAGTCCCACAGTACGGTAAAGTGCGCCTGTATCAACATAAATAAAGCCAAGCTCCTTTGCCGCTGATTTTGAAATTGTACTTTTTCCTGCTCCTGCAGGTCCGTCGATTGCTACAGCTATAGACATAAAAAAACATCCTTTCTAATTCATCACATTATTTACAGGCGGCACTTTCTCCGCTTAATCTGCCTGTTGCCCAAGCTATTATAAGGTTAAAGCCTCCTGTATAAGCATCAACATCAATCACTTCACCTGCAAAATACAGGTTAGGCAACAATTTGCTTTCCATAGTCTTTGGGTTTATTTCTGTTACCTTTACACCGCCTGAGGTTATTATTGCCTCCGAAACAGGTCTTGTCTTTGAAATTGATACTGAAAAATTCTTTAGCAAATGAACAAGGCTTTTTCGCTCTTCCTTTGTGATACTGTTACACTTTTTATCAAAGGGAACATTCCAGCGTTTCAGCACTACAGGAATCATCTTCTTTGGCAATAGCTTTGAAAATGAATTTGAAACCGCCTTATTAATATTGTCCTTAATATCTCTTTGTATTCTTAAATCCAGCTGTTCCTCAGACAATGCCGGTTTAAGGTCGATATAGGCTGTGTAATTCTCCTTGTCAAAGTTTTGCATATGACAGCTTGCAGACAGCACTATAGGTCCTGAAATGCCAAAGTGGGTAAACAGCATTTCACCGAAATCTTTGTAAATTTCCTTGTTATCCTTATTCTTTACGGTAAGGCTTACATTTCGTAAGGATAATCCCTGCATTTCCTTGCAGAATTTATCATCACTTTCCAAGGGTACAAGCGAGGGTTTTATAGGAATGATAGTATGACCTACGGATTTTGCAAATTTATATCCGTCACCTGTGGATCCTGTCAGAGGGTAAGTCGCACCACCTGTCGCCACTATAACAGAATCGGCAAGATAATCTGTATCCGCTTTAATTCCTTTCAAAACCCCGTTGTCAACAAGCAAGGACTTAACTTCTTTATTAATGATTTTCACACCGTTGTTCAGTGCAAAATTTCGCATTGTATCTACAACGTCCACAGCTTTTTCGGAAGCAGGATACACTCGGTTTCCTCTTTCAGTTTTAGTCGCAAGTCCTAAGTCATTAAAGAAATCAATTATATCATATGGGGTGAAGTTGTAAATTGCACTGAACAGAAATTTACTGTTTACAGGGACATTTTGCATAAAGGTTTCAACATCGCACTCATTTGCAAGGTTGCATCTGCCTTTACCTGTAATCATAATCTTTCTGCCTACTCTGTGCATTTTCTCAAAGAGGGTTACGCTTGCACCGTTTTGTGATGCAAAACCTGCTGCCATCAATCCCGCAGCACCGCCACCGATTACTATTACTTTTTTTCTATCCATCAATATACCTTATTTCTTATCATAAACGCCCTGGTGGTTCCAGATAAGCTCCAGCTCTTTAAAGGTGTCTGTTACTTCGTCTTTTTTCTCAAGAACTGTTGCAACTATCAAAGCATTAATAAGGCTAAGGGGTGCAACAAGGGAATCCACAACAGACGCCATATCACTTCGAGCAAGTAAAACCTCGTCTGCGGCAGATACAAGAGGAGATACCATACTGTCGGTAATTGCGATAGAGTTTGCTCCGCGGTCACGTGCAAGGCTCATAGCCTCAACCGCCATAGTGCTGTAACGAGGGAAGCTGATACCTATCATTACATCATCCTTTTCAATTCTGAACAGCTGTTCGTAGGTATGGGTTTTTGAAGTATCTGTAATAACACGGACATTATCAAAGATAAGTCCGAAATAATAGCCTAAAAACTGTGCAAGGGATGCGGTGGAACGGACACCGAAAATGTAAATTCTCTTTGCTTTCACAATGGACTTAACAGCTTTCTCAAAATCCTCCCTTGAGGTTTCCTCTAAGGTACGTCTGATTTTATCAATATCCTGATTCATTATTGCATCAAGAACGTGGTTATTTCCTATTCTTGTGGTAGTAACGTCAATACGCTGAACAGAGGTCAGCTTGTCCCTAATCATCTCCTGCATAGCTTTTTGGAGTTTAGGATAACCCTCGTAACCTAATTCATTTGCAAAACGTACTACCGTACTTTCAGATACGCCTACTGTTTTTCCCAGCTTTGCGGCTGTCATAAATGCCGCAGTGTCATAATGTTCTTCTATATAATTAGCAATACGTTTCTGTCCTTTTGAAAACGTATTCATATTCATTTCAATTCTTGTCAGTAAATGTTCAATCATAATAAGACCTCCTTTACTAATTACAATTCATTTTATCACTAAAACTTGCAAAATACAACTGATTTATAAGAAAATAAAATTAATTTTGCAAGATATGTAATATCTGTCTCTTATACACATCTCCGAGCCCACGAGACGTAGAGGA
>CAMFQG010000008.1 GCA_945980035.1 uncultured Clostridia bacterium | reverse complement strand
GAGTTAAGCTTGAAAATATTATAATAATTTGACTTTATTTGACTTTGACTTTCTCTGACTTTAGTTTATAATATAATCAACAAAGGTCACAAAAGGTCAAACTAAAAAATAGGGAGTGATAAATATGCGTATGAGCGACTTAGTTGCCCAGCACATTTTGGAAATGTTGGAGGAGCAAAACGGAAATGCGGAAATCCGCAGAAACGAGCTTGCTGGTACTTTGGGGTGTGTACCCAGTCAGATTAACTATGTAATAACCTCACGCTTTACACCTGAACAGGGATATATAGTAGAAAGCCGAAGAGGCGGTGGCGGATATATCAGAATCACAAGAGTAAAGATGGATAAATCCACTGCTTTGATGCATATAGTAAATTCTATAGGAGCAACTCTTGATAAGGCTTCTGCCGAAGTTATGATTAAAAATATGTATAACCAGTCAATAATAGATATAACAACAGCAAAGCTTTTAATGTCTGCAATGTCAGAAAGAATTTTTGTGGATATTCCGCAAAACTACAGAGATGTATTGCGGGCAAGGATATTTAAAAATATGATTTTGACTTTATGTGACTGATTTTAAGGAGTGATATTTATGAAATGCCAAAAATGCGGAAAAAATAATGCTGATACTCATGTAAAGAGAGTAATCAACGGAGAGTTTGAGGAATATCATCTGTGCAGTGAATGTGCAAAGGATATGGGATATTCAAATATGTTCAGTGATTTTGCAAACGATTTTGCAAGTGATTTTAATTCATTATTAGGCAGCTTTTTCGGAAATGCTCTGCCTGCCCGTACTCAGGCAACAAGGTGCGAGGTTTGTAACACAGGATATGCGGATATAGTCCGTACAGGTATGATGGGCTGTGCAAACTGCTACAAAATTTTCGGCGAACAGCTTTTACCTACAATAAGACGAGTACATGGCAACACCGTTCACTGTGGCAAGAAAAGCCAAAAGGGAATTGCCACGGTAGAGGACATTAAGGATAAGCCAAAGGATAAGCTTAAAGAGCTAAAGGCTCAGCTTGAAAAAGCAATCAAAGAGCAGGAGTTTGAGAAAGCAGCAGAGCTTAGAGATAAGATTAAGGAAATGGAGGCAAACAATGAGTAATTCAGTAATGTTAACAAGAGTAAGACTTGCACGAAATCTAAAGAAATATCCGTTTCCTTGCAGATTAAACACAGCAGGAAAAAATCAGGTGGCAAAGGAAATTGTTGATGCAATTAAAAACTGCAACTCTCCTGTTGCCAAAGAGTTTGAAGCAATAGAAGTCAGAAATTTGTCAGAGGCTCAGCGTATTGCTTTAGTTGAAAAACACCTTGTAAGTCCGGAGTTTATCAGCGATTCAAACGGCAGAGTTTTGGTGCTGTCAAAGGATCAGACAATAAGCATTATGATAAACGAGGAAGACCACTTGCGTTTGCAGGTTATCTACAAGGGCTTTGAATTAGACAAAGCATATGACACAGCCGATAAGCTGGATACGTTGCTTGATGAGGTTCTTGACTTTGCTTTTGACGAAAAGTTGGGGTATTTGACACAATGCCCTACAAACCTGGGCACAGGTATGCGTGCTTCGGTAATGCTCCACCTGCCTGCTTTGCAGAAAAGCCGTGCAATAAGCAGAATTTCAGGCAACCTACAGAAATTAGGTCTTACAATTCGCGGAACATACGGCGAGGGTACGGAGCCAAAGGGAGCTATGTATCAGCTTTCAAACCAGATAACCTTAGGTATATCTGAAAAAGCAGCAATAGAAAACCTGAAGAATATTACCAACCAGCTTGTAGCTCAGGAACTACAGGCGCAGGAAAGAATGATTAAAAATATAGAAACACAGGATGTAATTTTCCGTAGCTTAGGCGTATTGAAATATGCAAAAACTATTTCCTGTGACGAGGCTGTAAAGCTTCTTTCAGAGGTGCGTTTCGGCATTGAGTCAAAGGTCATCAAGGACATAGACTTGGATACTGTTGATAAACTTATCAGCGACATTCAGCCGGCTACAATTATGGAAAATAAAAAGGAAAAAATTTCACCACACGACAGAGATATTTTAAGAGCAGGTATAATCAGCGAAAGACTTAATTAGACTGTAAAAACCTGCCAAGGAGGTTTTTAATTATGTATGAATTTAAAGGATTTACACAAAAGGCTAATAAAGCACTGAATATTGCTATTGAATCCGCAGAGAATTTCGGACATTCCTATATTGGTACAGAGCATTTGCTTTTGGGACTTATTAAGGAGGACAGCGGAGTTGCAGCCACAGCATTAAAGGAAGCAGGACTTACTTCCGAAAGTGTAGAGGAAACAATTTTAAAAGTTGACGGACAGGGTCAGTATATTTCTCTGTCACCTACAGATTTTACCCCACGCAGTAAACGTGTAATGCAAAACGCAGTATTGATTGCTTCAAAGCTTGGCTCAAATTATGTTGGAACAGAGCATTTGCTGTTAAGTCTTTTTGAAGAAACCGACAGCTATGCCTACAGTATTCTTGCGAATCACAATGTGGATGTTTCTAAAATATTAGATTCCGCACAGCATTTTGCAGGTGATAGCAGTTTTGAAAAAGACGGCAATCAAAGCTCTGACAACAGCCTTGAAAAGTTTGGCAGGGATTTAACAAAGGCAGCTAAAAACGGAGAAATTGACCCTGTTATAGGCAGGGAAAAAGAAATTGAACGAGTTATCCAAATACTTTCCCGCCGTACAAAAAATAACCCTGTTTTAATCGGCGAACCGGGTGTAGGTAAAACAGCAGTAGCTGAGGGCTTGGCAGTGAAAATTGTTGAGGGCAACGTTCCTGAGGTTTTAAAGGATAAGAAAATTGTCAGCCTTGATTTAACAGGAATGATTGCAGGTGCAAAATACCGCGGCGATTTTGAAGAAAGAATAAAATCTGCAATTGATGACGTTAAAAAGTCAAAGAATACAATTCTGTTTATCGATGAGCTTCACACCATAGTTGGCGCAGGCTCTGCTGAGGGTTCAACTGATGCGGCAAATATCCTAAAGCCTTCTCTTGCAAGAGGTGATTTTCAGGTAATCGGTGCAACTACTATTTCCGAATACAGAAAGTATATTGAAAAAGACGCTGCTCTGGAAAGACGTTTTCAGCCTGTAAATGTTGGGGAGCCTAATGAGGAAGACGCAATCCTTATCCTAAAGGGCTTGCGTGACAGATACGAAGCACACCACAAGGTTAAAATCACCGACGAGGCTATTGAATCTGCGGTAAAGCTTTCTTCAAGATATATTGCCGACAGATTTCTTCCTGATAAAGCCATCGACTTAATAGACGAGGCAGCCTCAAAGGTTAAGCTAAGTACCCTTACACCTCCACAAAATCTAAAGGACATTGAGGATAGGGTAAAGGAGCTTGAGGCAGAAAAGTCAAGTGCAGTAAATCAGCAGGAGTTTGAGAGAGCTGCAAACATCAGAGATGAACAGCAAAAGCTCAATGATGAGCTTGAAAAGCTAAAGGCAAGCTGGAAGGAAAATCAGGATAGCAGTACAAAAGAGGTAACTGCTGAAAATATTGCAGAAATCGTTTCAAATTGGACAGGAGTTCCTGTTGTAAGCCTGACACAAGAGGAGTCCGAGCGACTGCTGAATATGGAAGCTATTTTGCACCAGAGAGTAGTAGGACAGGATGATGCGGTAAAGGCAGTTTCAAAGGCGATAAGAAGAGGCAGAGTAGGTTTGAAAGATCCTAAACGTCCCGTAGGTTCCTTTATATTCTTAGGTCCCACAGGTGTAGGTAAAACAGAACTTTGCAAAGCTCTTGCACAGGCAATGTTTGGTGACGAAAATGCTATGATTCGCCTTGATATGAGTGAATATATGGAAAAGCACACCGTCAGCAAACTAATCGGTTCTCCTCCGGGTTATGTAGGCTTTGACGAGGGCAGTCACTTTACAGATATGGTAAGAAGAAAGCCTTATTCTGTAATCCTCTTTGATGAAATCGAAAAGGCTCACCCTGATGTGTTTAACATTCTTTTGCAGATATTAGAGGACGGCAGGCTCACCGATTCACAAGGCAGAACAGTTGACTTTAAGAATACTATTATTATTATGACTTCAAATGTAGGTGCAAGGCTTATTACCGAAAAGCAGAACAGTCTTGGATTTGCAAATAATGATAATGAAAACGAAAATAGCAATATTAAAGAGTTAGTATTGTCTGAGCTTAAAAATATGTTCCGCCCTGAATTTCTCAATCGTGTTGACGATATTATTGTGTTCAATAAGCTGTCGGAATCCGATATAAAGGAAATAGCCGAAAAAATGCTTGATAATCTAAAGTCACGTCTGAAAGCAATGAATATAACTATTGACTTTACCGATAAAGCCTTAACAGAGATTGCTTCGGTAGGCTTTGACGAGGTTTACGGAGCGAGACCTCTGCGCAGGGCGATAACAAGCAAGATTGAAGATCCTTTATCCGAGAAAATTCTTGAAGGCAAAATCCAAAATAACAGTCATATAACCTGTGATTATACGGATTCACAGTTTACATTTGAATAAACTAAGCCAAGAGCCTGTTCAAAAAAGAACAGGCTCAAATTTTAAAAAATATAATAAAAGAGCATAATTTGCCCATAATATAGTAGAGGTGAAATTATGTTAGATGATAAACAGATGCTCCAATTTATTATGAAAACAGCAGAAATGGGATGCAGAGGCATTAACGCAATAAAACATTACGCCAAAACTGAGGATATGAGCAATGCACTGCGTTCTCAAAATATCGAATACGGACGGATATATCACAGTGCCTACAATTTGCTGAGAAAAAGAAATCAGGAGGGCTGTCACGTTAACCCTGTAAGTAATTCCATGGCAAAAGCGGTAGTTAACCGCCAAATGAAAAGCGACAGTTCAAATTCTCATATTGCCGAAATGATGATACGGGGAAACACAATAGGCGTTCAAAAAACCTCTCGAAGAATCAGACAGTACAAAAACACAGACAGAGAGGTTTCAAATCTTGCCCAGAAGCTTTTGGCAACTGAACAAGACAACATTGAGGAAATGACTGCCTTTCTGTAGAAAACGGAAATTGATTAAAATGGAGATTTATGGCAAAAAGCAACCCCCTGCTAAATATAGCAGGGGGGAATTTGTTAGTTGAACTTATAAATTTTTCTTGCAATTCTGTAGAAACCGATAGCTGTTTTTCTGCCAACGTAGTTTTGAATGTTTGCCAGAGAGAAGATTGATTTATGCTTTACATAGTTGTATGTCTTGATGTCGTATTCCTTCATATACTTCCACAAATCCTCACGTTTTTGGTCTTTATCCTCAAACTCACAGATTTCACAGAAGATATTTGAGATTGTCATCATCATTGTAATGTACTTGCGCATATATTTACCAAGCTTTTTGCTGACAGCATATACGTCGGCAATTCTGTGGGACTCAATCATAATTTTAGTAACCCTCAGCTGCTGGTCAATTCTTGAAGCCATAATCTTTTCGTTTACGCTTTGGTCATCTCTGCCGATAAAATAACGGTAAAGATCAGTGTCAGAGTAGTAAATGCTCTTTACATAAGGCAGTGGCTGATATACAAAGATATTGTCAACATAGAAGGTATGCTTTGGCAATACTACCTTACATTCTCTCAGTAAGCCTGTTCTGTAAATTACCGAGTGCATAAGCAGGCACTGGGAAATTTTAAAGCCCTTAATGTCATCCCAGGTACATACAGTTTCCTCAGGAAATACACCTCGGTAGTGCATTGTGTACTGAGTGCCGTCAGCTACGTGTTCGTAAACATAGTTGCAAACAAACATATCAAGATTGATTTTTTTAAGCTCTCTCAGCTTGTCCATAACCCCTTTAAGGCAATCTACGTCCAGCCAATCGTCACTGTCTACAACCTTGTAGAAAAATCCTGTAGCATTTCTTATACCTTGATTTACACCCTCGCCGTGACCGCCGTTTTCCTGATGGATTACCTTTACAATATTTGGGTATCTTTCAGCATAGCTGTCGCAAATTTCAGGTGTATTGTCCTTTGTAGAGCCGTCATCTACCAATATAATTTCCGCTTCCTCGCCGGCAGTAAGAAGAGTGCCGATACAATGGTCCATATATTCCGCAGAATTATAGCAGGGAACTGCAAATGTTATTAATTTTTCCATATTAAACCTCCGGACATAATTTTGAAGCAAGGTCTAAAGCCCTCTCAATAATAGCGTCCATATTGTAGTATTTATACTCGGCAAGTCTGCCTATTAAGTGTAGGTTTTTGTACTGCTGTGCTTTTTCAAAATACTTTTGGTACAAGGCGTTATTTTCCTCATTGATGATTGCATAATAAGGAATTTCGTCCTCTGCCCCTGAATATGACTTTGAATACTCTTTGCAGGTTGTAGTTTTTCCCTGAAGAACCTGTCCGGTCATATGTTTAAACTCAGTAATTCTTGTGTAATCCTCAGAAACTGTGTAGTTTATAGTACCGTGACTTTGAACATAGTCCTTGTTAAAGGTTTCAAACACAAAATCAAGGGTACGGTAAGGCAAACTGCCGTAACAATTTCCGAACAGGTAATCAACAGCACCGCTGTAAACAACGTCACCGTCAAAAACTTCTCCCTCAAAAAGTATTTGCCCGTCATCAAGTGTAAGCTTATCAAGAGCGTCAACACCTGTTAATACCTCAATATTTTCGTGAGCAAGCATATTGTCAAAAATTTTAGTATAGCCGTCCTTAGGCATACCCTGAAAAGAGTCCTGAAAATATCTGTCGTCTCTGCTTATAAAAACAGGAACACGGGCAGTTGTATTAGGATCGATTTCCTCAGGAGTTTTTCCCCATTGCTTCATAGTATAGTAAACGAATACGTTATCATATACATATTGAGCAAGCTCCTTTAACTCAGGGTCGGTATTTTTCTTTAACTCAAGGATAGTAACCTTTTGTTCAGCACCGTATGCCTCAATAAGCTTCTGCTCTATTCTCTTTGCCTTTTCCTCATCATACGCTATGTACAGAGAGTTAAGATTAAAGGGAACAGGCATTTCCTTGCCGTGAACATTTGCTACAACCTTGTGTTGATAGTCATACCAATCTGTATATTTTCTGACAAATTCAAAAACCTTCTGATTATTAGCATGAAAAATGTGAGGTCCATACTTATGAATAAGCACACCGTCACTGTTGTAATAATCGTAGGCATTACCGCCGATATGATTTCTCTTTTCAATTACAAGAACGCTTTTTCCTACATCGGCAAGCTGTCTTGCAACTGTTGCACCGGCAAAACCGGCGCCGATAATAATTGCATCATAGATTTTATTCATAGGTTAATCTCCTAAAATACACTAATTTACATATGTATTATAACATATAACTGCAACTTATAGCAATATAAAAGTATAAAATTTTAACATTAGCTACAAATTTGTAAAATCCTCATAAAATTGAATATTTTTAATACTCCAATTTCAAAAATAATAGTCATATTGGTTAATAACAGGCATAATTTCTTTATTTTTGCAAGTTTTTAAAAAAATATTGCAAAAATTTTCAAAAAAGCCTTGACAAATCTTCGAACCGATAGTATAATCAACTCAAAGATACGGCAAAGGTGCTGTGAGGAAATTCCTCATAGTACCTTTTTTGTTTGTATCGAGGGGTTGAAAAGCCAAAACGAATTGTATTAAAAAGGAGAGATTATTATGACAGCAATTCAAGAAGCTTTGAACACTACCGTCTTCGGTACCACCGGTGTGTGGTTCCTAATTGGTGCGGCGCTGGTATTCTTTATGCAAGCCGGCTTTGCGATGGTAGAAACAGGATTTACTCGTGCGAAAAACGCCGGTAACATCATTATGAAAAACCTAATGGACTTCTGTATAGGTACAGTAGTTTTCGTATTTTTAGGTTTTGGTTTATTGTTAGGTGAGGACACCTTATTCGGTTTAGTTGGTATTCCGAATATGGATATTTTTACAAACTTCAATAATTTCCCATGGCACAATTTCGTATTTAATATGGTATTCTGTGCTACCACAGCTACTATCGTTTCAGGTGCTATGGCTGAAAGAACAAAGTTCGTTTCATATTGTGTTTATTCCGCAGTAATCAGCTGTGTTGTTTATCCGATTGAAGCCCACTGGGTATGGGGTGGCGGTTGGCTGTCACAGTTAGGCTTTATTGATTTTGCAGGTTCTACTTGTATCCATATGGTTGGCGGTACTTCTGCTCTTATCGGTGCTATCATCCTTGGACCTCGTATCGGTAAATACGGTAAAAACGGCAAAGTAAACGCTATCCCCGGTCACTCACTTACTTTAGGTGCTTTAGGTGTATTTATCCTATGGTTCGGCTGGTACGGATTTAACGGTGCCGCTGCCGGCAACACAGATTATTTAGGACAGATTTTCTTAACAACTACTATTGCTCCTGCTGTTGCAACTTGTGCAACAATGCTGTTCACTTGGATTAAAAACGGCAAGCCTGACGTTTCAATGTCACTGAACGGTTCTTTGGCTGGTTTGGTTGCTATTACAGCTCCTTGTGCCGATGTTGACGCATTGGGTGCTATCATTATCGGTTTAGTTGCAGGTATCATTGTAGTAATTGCAGTTGAATTTATTGATATTAAGTTAAAGGTCGATGACCCTGTTGGTGCTGTTGCAGTACATATGGT
Organism: uncultured Clostridia bacterium; assembly: GCA_945980035.1. Classification (GTDB taxonomy): domain Bacteria; phylum Bacillota; class Clostridia; order Oscillospirales; family Acutalibacteraceae; genus Ruminococcoides. The sequence goes on along the minus strand of CAMFQG010000008.1, from coordinate 17,713 downwards.
AAACGGTATCTGGGGTACACTTGCAGTAGGTCTGTTTGCTACAGGTAAAGGTCAGGACGGAATCACAGGTCTGTTCTACGGCGGTGGTTTCCAGCAGTTAGGCGTTCAGGCTCTTGGTATGGTAGCAATCCTTGCTTGGACAATTGTTACAATGATTATCTTCTTCCAGATTATCAAGCACACTATCGGCTTACGTGTTACTAAGGAAGAGGAAATGCAGGGACTTGATATTACAGAGCACGGTCTAATCAGCTCTTATGCAGACTTTATGCCTGCTGTAGTCTCAAACGCTTCACTTGACGCAAAGATGGAAGCAAATGTTACAGGCGAAGTTCCTGTTACACAGGCTGTACCTGTACAGTTAGCAGGCAAGTTCTCTGCTGCAGCTGAGGACGGCTTGAAGATTACTAAGATTGACATTATCCTGAAGCAGTCAAGACTTGAGGCTCTCAAAGAGGAAATGGATAAGCTTGGTATTACAGGTATGACAGTATCACAGGTACTTGGTTGCGGTGCTCAGAAGGGTAAAGCAGAGTATTATCGTGGTGTTGCTCTTGAAAGCAACCTACTTCCTAAGATGAAAGTAGAAATCGTTGTATGTAAGGTTCCTGTACAGGATGTTGTTGATGCAGCTATCAGAGCTCTATACACAGGACATATCGGCGACGGTAAAATCTTTATCTATGACGTTGAAGACGTTGTTAAGGTTCGTACAGGTGAAACCGGTTATGACGCAATGCAAGACGTTGAATAATTAACCATCCATTCTTTATAAAGCACTCCATGCCCTAGCGGTGTGGGGTGCTTTTTTAAATGGAAAATTGAAAATTGAAAATGGAAAATTATTTATAGTTACTTACCATGTGCTGACTTTTCAACTACACATCCACAATTTTCAATTATAAATATGTCACACATAACAACCTCTGCATATAATAGGTTGGTGATATTATGAACTATAAATTAAGTCCCGAACAGGTTGCAAGAATAGTAATGTACTACAATCCCTCAGCTCGTGCGGTAATATCGGGAAGTATTGCTTATCCGAATATTTTTGGTGAAGTGTACTTTTACAACGTGCAGGACGGTGTGCTTGTGGTAGCGGTACTTGAAAATCTGCCGGATACCCCAAGTGACTTTTTCGGTTTTCATTTACACAACGGTGACAGCTGTACCGGTAACGCACAGGATAATTTTGCAAATGCCGGCGAACATTATAATCCAAGCGACCTGCCTCATCCTCAGCACTCAGGAGACTTTCCGCCTATTATAGCAAGAGGAGGAAGCGGATTTTTAGCTTTCGTTACAAACAGATTTACCGTTCCTGAAATAGTCGGTAAAACAGTAGTCATTCACAGTATGCCTGACGATTTCACAAGTCAGCCGTCAGGAAATTCAGGTGAAAAAATAGCCTGTGGAATTATTAGAGAGTAAAAGTCGATATTTAGATTTTTGTCCCACTGTTTTTCGGCTGATTTCTATCAAAATAAAAAAGCGGTTGAGATTTTCTCAACCGCTGATTCATTAAATTTTGTGAGCTAACGCACGTTCCAACCAAGCGTCGCCAATATCCATAGCAACAAACAGTCCGGTCTTTTCGCTTGATTTTACAATCTGTCTTCTCGGAGAAAGGCCCGGGTCAGTAGCCATAAGCTGAACAGTAACCTTGTCGGCTACCTGAACACCATTGACTTCTGTTTTACTCTTAATAATTAAATGAATTACAAATTCATCGTCCATATTGCCGTAGTAAAGCTCGTCGCCGCATCGAACAAGAGGCTTGCCCTTATAGGTTGAAAATTCTTTCTTTTCAGCCACAAAGCATCATCCTTTCAATTATAGATTAAGGTAGGATTTTACAAGTGCCTCCAATAAATCGTCACGATCAATTCTGCTGATAAGATTACGAGCATTATTGTAGGTTGTAATGTAAGTAGGATCCTCAGAGAGAATGTATCCTACAATTTGATTAATGGGGTTATATCCCTTTTCCTCTAATGCTTTATACACAACGGTAAGCGTAGTCTTAATCTGGTCGCCCTTATTGTCATCCAGTGAAAAAACCATAGTTTTATCTAACAATGGAAACACCTCCAATACCAATTATATACATTTAGGACAACAGTAGTCCAACATATATACATACTACCACAAATTGTTATTGATTGTCAAATCAATTTACTGCAAATAGCACAAAGAATTAATATTTTATCATTAACCTCTCAGCTTAACGCCGATTTCGTTTAGATTTGCAATAATTTTATCCATAATTTCCTGAACCTCTGCTGAAGAAAGAGTCCTTGTATGGGAAGCAAAGTCAAAGCGAATTGTCATACTGTGAATTTCCTCAGTTTCATATGTGTCAACAATTTTTGTACCCTTTAGAATTTCACAGTCAAGCTTTTTCCAACATTCCTTTAGATCTTCAAAGAATGTATTTTCAGGAATTTCCAAGCTTAAATCATAGTTCATTACAGGGAACTTTGAAGGCTCGCTGTATTGAATACTATCATTATTTGCAGACGCAAACTTGTTTATGTCAATTTCTGCAAAAACAATGGAAGCCTTTTTGTCAATCTTCTTGCTTACAACAGGATGAACAATTCCGATTTTACCGATAACCTCACCGTCAAGGATAATTTCATTGAGATTAACCGGATGCTCATAGCTGTGCTGTGGCTCACATAATCTGAATGATAATTCCTTGTGCTTTAGGTCATCTGTGATAACAGCCAAAATATCTCTTAATTTAAAGTAAATATCTTTAACTGTTTCGGTTTTGCTGAACAGTGTAACAGCAAGATTTTTCTTTTCAATACACAGGTTGTTTTCGTCAACACCGTCAACTACTCTGCCGATTTCAAAAATACCGAAAGATGGGGAATAGGACCTGTTTGTGTTAACCTGACAAAGCTGTGTAGGAATCATTGACTTTCTGATTGTTTCAATGTTAGGGTTTGTAGCATTTGCCAGCTTAACATTTTCTTCAACAGGAATTGAAAGAGCCTTTTGCTCTTCATTATACGCCCAAACATAGGAGTGAACCTCGTGTAGGTTGTACTTTTTAACAAGAATATCCTTGATTTTCTCTTCGTCACTTTTTACACTTTCAGTTCTTACAGGGTAAAGGGGAGAACGTGTAGTGTTGATGTCGAAGTTATCATAACCGTAAATTCTTGTTATTTCCTCAATAATGTCAGCCTTGATAGTTACATCCTTAGTAGCTCTCCATGAAGGAACAACTACAGTGAAATCGTCATTTTTAAGTGTAACCTTAAAGCCAAGTGACTTCAAGGTGTTTACAATGGTATCGTTGCCGATCTCAATGCCGGTGTATCTGTTTACAAAAGCCTTGTCGAAGTTCAATGTAATCTCATCATAACGGAAAGCATATTCATCGGTTAATGATGATACAACCTTGATTTCGCTGTCGTAATCCTTTAAAAGCTTAACAAATCTGCCGATTGCAACAGTAGTCATTTCAGGATCTAATGACTTTTCGTATCTCATAGAGGCGTCTGTTCTGTGAGCAAGACGAACTGTTGATTTACGAATAGAAACGGAATCAAATGTAGCTGACTCCAATGTCAGTGTAGTAGTGTCCTCTACAATTTCAGAATCAAGACCACCCATAATGCCTGCAATAGCAACAGGTGTGTTGTCGTTGCAAATCATAAGTGTATTTTCGTCAATGTTTCTGTCAACCCCGTCAAGTGTCTGGAAAACAAAAGGAGTATCAAAGCGTTTGATTCTAATTTTCTCAACTTTACGTGAGTCAAATGCGTGCATAGGCTGGCCCATTTCAAGCATTAAATAGTTTGTAAGGTCAGCAAGGAAGTTTATACCTCTCATACCGCAGTAGAAAAGTCTTATTCTCATATTAACAGGACTTACGTTTCTCTTGATATTTTCAACCTGTAGGCAAGAATATCTCTGGCACAGCGGGTCCTCAATTTTCATATCAATCTGAGGCAGGCTGTTGTATGCAGTTAAATCATCAAGCTCAAGAGGCTTTAAAGCCCTGCCTGAAAGTGCGGCAAACTCTCTTGCAATTCCGTAGTGGCCCCAAAGGTCAGGACGGTTAGTAAGAGATTTATTATCGACCTCAAATATGATGTCGTCTATTTCATAAGCTTCTTTAATATCAGTACCGTTAGGAATATCATCAGTGATTTCCATAATTCCCGAGTTGTCGTCGCTGATGCCTATTTCAGCCTCAGAACAGCACATACCGTAGGAGGTATATCCTGCAAGTGGACGAGGAGCGATTGTAATATCACCGATTTTTGCTCCCACCTTTGCAAAAGCAGTTTTCATACCAACCTTTACATTAGGTGCACCGCAAACAACGTCTGTTAGAGCATCATCACCTGCATCAACCTTTAAAAGATGTAGCTTCTTTGACTCAGGGTGTTCTTCTACTGATTTAATCTCTGCAACAACAACACCGCTTAAATCTGAGCCTTTAAAGAATATCTCATTTTCAACTTCAGCAGTAGAAAGAGAGAATTGATGTATTAAATCAAGCTTGTTTAAACCGCTAAGGTCAACAAAATCAGAAATCCAATTCATTGATAAAAACATAATTTATACTCTCCTTTCTTAAATATCGTCAGTAAACTGTGACAAAGCCTTGAGATTACCGCTGTTTAAATCTCTGATGTCTTTAACACCGTACTTCATCATTGCAAGTCTTGTTAAACCTAAACCAAAAGCAAAGCCTGTGTATTTTTCAGGGTCAATGCCGCCTTCTCTTAAAACCTCGGGATGAATCATACCACAAGGGCATAGCTCAAGCCAACCGCTGTGTTTACAGGAAGGACAACCCTCACCGCCACAGATTAGACAGCTTATATCAAGCTCAAATCCCGGTTCAACGAATGGGAAAAATCCGGGCCTCAGTCTGACCTTAATATCCTTTTGGAATACTTCGGAAAGCATAGTTTTCATAAAGTAAATCAAGTTTGAAATACTGATGTCCTTGTCAACCATAACACCCTCCATCTGGAAGAATGTGTTTTCGTGACAAGCGTCGGTTGCCTCGTTTCTAAAGCATCTTCCGGGGAAGATTGCCTTAATAGGAACACCGTTTTCAATAAGATTTTTGCCGTACTTTTTGAGGATTGCATTCTGTGCGGCAGAGGTCTGTGACTTTAACAGCTGACCGTTCTCCAGGTAGTAGGTGTCCTGCATATCACGAGCAGGATGATGCTTGGGGATATTCAGCGATTCAAAACATTCATAGTCGGTAACAACCTCTGAATAATCCTCAACGGTAAATCCCATTGTGCGGAAAATTGCTTCACACTGTCTTTGGACAAGCGTAATGGGATGATAAGAGCCTCTTTCAAGGTCAACAGGTGTTGTTATGTCAAATTTCGGCATAGAGTTGATTTCCTGCTGAATTTCCTTTTCTTTAAGCTCAGCTATTTTTTTCTCAATAATTTCAGCCGCCTGATTTTTCAGCTCGTTTACACTTTTGCCAAATTCTTTTCTTTCTTCATTTGTCAGGTCTTTCATATTTTTCATAAGGCTTGTAATACTGCCCTTTTTACCTAAATACGCAACTCTGACAGCGTCAAGCTCAACAAGATTTTCTGTTTTATCAAGCTCTTGTTGAAGCTGTAGCCTCAAACTTTTGATTTTGTCGTCCATACTTTCCTCCTAATAATTAATTGAAAATTGAAAATGGAAAATTGAAAATTAAGGTCGTGAAGATAAGTTTGTTTGAACAGAATACTTTTCTGCCCGCCAAAGGCTCCCTTGTGTAAAGGGAGCTGTCACGAAGTGACTGAGGGATTGTTATAAATCCGGCGGGGAATAGAAGTCCGTTTATATATGAATCTTTCTACACGTCCACCATTATCAATTATCAATTATCCATTATCAATTAAATAAAAACCGCCCCTCCGAACATCGAAGGGACGAAATAAATTCCGCGTTACCACCCTAATTTTTGCACTAAAAGAGCAAACACTCCTGTGGTTTATAACGTAACCAAACCGTTGAAGCCTACTGTGAATTCAGCCTCACCACTCGAAAGGGAACTTCACCTCTCATACATCCGGGTTTGCTTTCAGCCAAGGCAAATCCTCTCTTTAAGGAATAATTGAAAAGCTACTTTCTTCGTCATCGTGTTATCTTTCGATATAATAACATTTTATGCAAAAATATGCAATAGTTTTGTTGAAAAAAATTCCCCATTATGCTATCATATTTGATATGTGAAATGTGCAAAGGAGATTTTTTATGAATGATATTTTTATAGAACAGTTAGTCACAAGAAAAAGAAGAATTAAAGATACGGTAATATTTATTGCAGTAATCTTGGCGGTAATTTTAATTCCTGTTACTTTTGCTGTCCTTGTAATGGGCAGACTGATTCTTGCATACTTTTTGTATATTGCCTTTTTTCTTTTTGTTTTCGGTATTTGGGGAATTTGGTTTGTTCGTTCACACCAAAATGTTGAGTTTGAATATCAGATGGTACAGGATACAATCGTTGTAAGCAAAATCATAGCAAAGCGTAAACGTAAGGAAATTATAAAGGCTGACGTCAGACAGTTTGACATTCTGACAAAAAGCAGTGATAAAGCATTGGACAAGCTGAAATTTTCAAAGGTATATGAAGCCTGTGCAGATATAAAGGACGGCGAAAATACTTATTATGCAGTGTATCAGCACCCTGCATACGGAAAATGTGCGTTGATTTTTACACCAAATGAGCGTATTCTTAATTCGATGAAGCCCTACCTAAAGAAGGATATAGTGCTAAAGCTTTTCTACAAAAGAGGCTGAATATGACAGAAATAATTGACAGAAATATCGTAAAGTCTGCATTAATAAACCGCAGGGATAATGACGATAAATTCAGTGTAGGTACAATGCTCAGTATTTGCGGAAGCTACGGAATGGCAGGAGCTGCAATAATGTCCGCTAAGGCTTCCTTGAGAGCAGGCGTCGGATTGTTGAGAATGATTATCCCTGACTCAATCTATCCGATTATGGCAACTGCTGTTCCCGAGGCTGTTTTTTGCCCTGTAGCCGAAAAGGTAAGTGCGAAAGATATTTCTTTTATAGAAAAATTAAACAACAATGACTGTGTGTTAATCGGCTGTGGCTTGGGAGTAAACTCTTATTCAAAGGATATGTTATACACTGTCCTTGAAAATTCAAGAATTCCTGTTGTTGTTGACGCAGACGCCATAAATATTATTGCGAAAAATCCCGATATTTTAAAGGTTGCTAATGCACCGATAGTAATAACTCCCCATATTGGCGAAATGAGCAGACTTACAAATCTGACAGACAGGGAAATTAACAGTGACAGAGAAAGCTGTGCTGTTAATTTTGCAAAGGAATACAATGTTATTACTGTGCTGAAAGGTCACAAAACCCTTGTGGCTTCTCCTAACGGCACTGTTATGAAAAACCACCTTGTAGGCAACAGCGGAATGGCTGTAGGCGGCAGCGGAGATGTGCTTGCAGGAGTTATTTCATCATTAATTGCACAGGGAGGAGATCCGTTTAAAAGTGCCTGTGCAGGTGTGTATGTTCACAGCTTGGCAGGGGATATTGCAAAGGAAAAATTCGGCAAACGCTCTATGCTTCCAACTGATATGATTGAATGTTTGCCCAAGGCTTTTATGAGCCTGTAGTTATAATTTATCTGATAAAAAGCATATATTACAGCAGAGGTGATTTTGTGAAAAAATTATCCCTGCTGTTTTTATTTGTTCTGTTGTTTTTAACCTCTTGCTCAAGCTCTCCTGCACCTATAGCACGCAGTTTTTCTGCCCAAGTGTCGGCAACAAGCGGAACAGTAGATATTAAAGGAAAAATTACGGCAAACAAGGAAAATTTATTTGTAGCACAGGTATATTCTCCAAACACAATGAAGGGTTATACCTATACATATAAGAACAGTAAACTGAGAATGGAGTACAAGGGTATGATAGTTGACGCTGAAGAGGGATACTTGCCTGACTCAGCATTTCCTGCGGTAATTTACAATGTGCTGAAAAGCCTTAATAAAGAAAATAATTTCTATCTGTCATCAAGCGACAATGCTTTTGCAGTTTATAAGGGAAAAAGTGACAGCGGAGATTTTATACTGACAGCTGAATTTACAACAGGCGCTGTTAATAAAATAGAAGTAGAAAGCATAGGCTTTACAGCAGAATTTTCAAATATTAAATTAATTAGCTAAATCACTTTATCACCTAAAATAACCTTCAAAATATTATATTAATGGTATAAAAGTTTTCAGGTAGGCAAAAATACTATTAACAAATATTTTCGGAGGGATATTTCCTTGAATATAAAACGCGGAGAAATATATTATGCGGATTTATCGCCTGTAGTAGGCTCGGAGCAGGGAGGAGTACGCCCTGTTTTAATAGTACAGAATGATGTAGGCAATCGCTACAGCCCAACGGTAATTGCGGCGGCAATAACAAGCCAGCAGTCCAAAACAAAACTGCCTACTCATATTCCTATTGGCGGACGTGACTGCGGTCTGCAAAAGGACAGCGTAGTGCTTCTTGAACAAATCCGCACCATAGACAAACAACGTCTAAAAGAAAAGATGGGAACAATAGACGAAAACTCTATGAACAGAGTTGATAACGCAATTTCAATTTCCTTTGGGCTACAAGGCTGATTACGGCTACATATGTGGCAAAAAAGAGCAGGGAGCTTTTTTACAAGTCCCCTGCTTTTATTGTTAGAATTTCTTATTCTTCAACAGCCTTTAAAAGCTGTTCAACCTTGTCTGTGTTTTCCCACTTAACACCTAAATCCTCACGTCCCATATGTCCGTAGGAAGCTACAGGCAGGTAGCTTGTGTTTGTCAAGTCAAGCTCACGGATAATAGACTGAGGTCTGCAATCGAACACACTGCTCACAGCCTTTGCAAGCTGTTCGTCGGTATATTTGCCTGTGCCGAATGTGTCAACCATAATTGATACAGGCTTTGCAACGCCGATAGCGTAAGCTAACTGTACCTCACATCTTTTTGCAAGCTTTGCAGCAACAATGTTCTTTGCAATGTATCTGCTATAGTAAGCGGCACTTCTGTCAACCTTTGTAGGATCCTTACCGCTGAATGCACCACCGCCGTGTCTTGAAAAACCGCCGTAGGTATCTACAATAATCTTTCTGCCTGTAAGACCGGAGTCACCTACAGGACCGCCGATAACAAATCGTCCGGTTGGGTTAATAAAGTACTTAGTGTCAACTAAAAGATTTTCGGGAATGATTGGCTTGATAACGTACTCAACCATATCCTTTCTGATTTGCTCTAATGTAACATCCTCGTCGTGCTGAGTAGATACAACAACAGTATCAACTCTTACAGGAACATCATTTTCGTACTCAACAGTAACCTGAGTTTTTCCGTCAGGTCTTAGGTAGGTTAAAGTCTTATCCTTTCTGACCTTTGTCAGCTGAACAGCAAGCTTGTGTGCAAGTGAAATAGGCAACGGCATAAGCTCGGGAGTTTCATCACAGGCATAGCCGAACATCATACCCTGATCTCCTGCACCTATTTGATTATCGTCCTCGTTTTCACCGTCTTTAATTTCATAGGATTCATTTACACCCATTGCAATATCTGCACTCTGATTATCAATAGATGTCAGTACCGCACAGGTGTTGCCGTTAAAACCGCAATTTTGATTATCGTAACCGATGTCACAAATAACCTTTCTGGCAATTTCTGCAATGTCAACGTAACAATCAGTAGAAATCTCGCCCATAACGTGAACCATACCGGTAGTAGCAGTAGTTTCACAAGCAACGTGAGCGTTCTTATCCTGCTTTAAAATCGCATCTAAAACCGCATCGGAAATCTGGTCACAGACTTTGTCCGGATGACCCTCAGTAACTGATTCCGAAGTAAATAAATGTTTAGCCATAATATAACTTCCTTTCATAAAAAAACACCATTCTTCCGAATGGTGAATAAAAATTACTCATCTTTCGGTAATACCGCAGGATTTAGCACCTTGCAAAAGCAGGTTGCCGGACTTCACAGGGCCTGTTCCCTCTGTCACTCTTGATAAGTCTATCAAATTCTGTAAGTATTATATAATGCCTGCTAAACAATTCAAAAAATTAAAATCAATAAACAAATTGCTACTTTTTGAATTGTTTAGGTGCAAGTTTTTTTGGAAAAATCTTGCACTTGCCGGAAAACGCTTTTCCGGCAAAACAGGTTTATCAAATGTCTTACTGAATCAAAATCTTTGATTTTGCGTAAAAATACCGATTTTCGGTGTTTTTACAAAACGGCAACGGCGTGTTGCCGTTTATACGGTAAACATTATATACTTTATGTAGAAAAAAGTCAATACATAAATTTTGCTAACTAAAAATGGGTACCGATTAAGTACCCATTTACATTATTTTTTTACGCTGTGTAGTCCGCATAAATCCAAAATGCTGATACAACCCATAGTACATTCTCTTGCACAAATTCCGAAATCCTCACAGTCGTTGCATTTTGTGTAGTCAATAACTGCAAGATTGTCCTCTACCTTTATTGCGTCTTTAGTACAAACCTTTTCGCACTTTTTACAGCCTATACAGCCTTTTTTACAAGCCTTGCGTGTTTCAGCACCCTTGTCCTTGTTGCTACATGTTACAACAGGACTTTCAACGTCGCTTACAATAGAGATTACACCGTTTGGACAAGCCTTTGCACACAGTCCGCACCCTACACAGAGATGCTTGTTAACTTTGGCAATTCCGTCTTTAATGCTTATTGCATTGCTTTGACAAACATTTTGGCAGTCACCGTATCCTAAACAACCGTAAGAGCATTTGCCCTTTGAACCGTAAATCTGTTTAGCAGCTACACAGCTTTTGATACCAACGTACTCAACACTGTTTTCTGTGTAGTAGCAGTTTCCCATACAGTGAACAACAGCAACCTTCTTCACTGTTTCGCCACATTCAACGCCCATAATTTCGCTGAGCTGTTTTGCAACGTCTGCGCCGCCGGGAATACATAGAGTAGTTGACTCTGTTTCGCCCTCAGCAAGTGCTTTGGCATATCCGTCGCATCCTGCGTATCCGCAGGCACCGCAGTTTGCACCGGGCAGGCACTCACGAATTGCAGGGATTTTCTCGTTTTCCTTAACAGCCATAACCTTTGACGCAACAACAAGAACAGCCGAGCAGATTAATCCGATAATCGCTACAGAAATTATTGCAAATAAAATTTCCATATTCAAGCCCTCCTTTACGCAAACAGGTTTTCTATTACACCTGAAAAGCCTAAGAAGGACAGGGAAGTAATAGAAGCCGCAACTAAAGTAATAGGCAGTCCTCTGAATGCCTTAGGAACGTCAGCACCCTCAATAAGAGAACGTACTCCCGAGAACATAACCATAGCAAGGAAGAAGCCTAATCCGCTGCCAAGTGAGTTTACCATAGCCTCAAGGAATGTATATTCCTCAGTAATGTTAAGAATTGTAACACCCAAAACTGCACAGTTAGTTGTAATAAGAGGCAGATAAACACCTAATGACTTGTGCAGTGAGGGAATGTACTTTTTCAATATAATTTCCACAAGCTGAACAAGGGAAGCAATAACAAGGATAAATACAATAGTCTGTAGGTATCCTAAATTATTTGGATTTAGTAAAAAGATTTGTATAGGCCATGTAACGGCAGTTGCAATAAGCATAACAAAGATAACCGCAACGCTCATACCTACAGCCTGATTTATTTTTTTGGAAACCCCCAAGAAAGGACATATGCCTAAAAAGCGGGAAAGTACATAGTTGTTAATAAATACTGCTGACAGTAAAATTATAATAAGCTTTGTCATTATTTCTCAACCTCCCCACCTTTTGCTTTACCGCAAATTTCAGCGGAGGGACATCCGGCACAGCCGAATTCTGTTTTTGGATTTTTCTTCTTTGTAACTGTATTAATAACAGCAATCAAAATACCAAACACAAGGAAACCGCCGGGAGCCATAGTCATAATAGAAATGTTGTTATCTGCAAGAACAGGGATTGAAAATCCAAGCCAGCTTCCGCTTCCTAACACTTCTCTGATTGTAGCCATCAAAAACAGTGCAAGAGTAAAACCGATACCCATTCCAAGACCGTCAATAGCAGAATCAATAACAGTGTTCTTGTTAGCAAACATTTCCGCACGGCCAAGGATAATGCAGTTAACAACGATAAGGGGCAGATAAATACCCAAAGCTTCGTCCAATGCAGGAGCAAAGGCTTTTACAAGCATCTGTACCATAGTAACAAAGCCTGCAATCAAAACTATGTAGCAGGGAATACGCACCTTGTCGGGAATAACCTTTCTCAATGCAGAAATTACAATGTTAGAGCAAAGTAAAACAATGGTAGAGGCAGCACCCATACCTAAAGCACTCATAACATTTGTAGAAACCGCAAGGGTAGGGCAGGTGCCGAGAATAAGAACAAGAACAGGGTTTTCCTTAATTAAGCCCTTTAGAAAAATTTGTGCTTTACTCATTACTCAGCCTCCTTTACAATCTCGTATGCCTTAAAACCGTTTTCAATAGCAGACATATATGCGTTAGATGAAATTGTAGCTCCTGTAATAGCTTCAACCTCATTCAGTGTGTCAGCAGATTTACCTGTGTACTGTGACTTGTACGGGTCCTCAGCAGTTTTAGAGCCTAATCCGCTTGTTTCGCTGTGAGATAATGTTGTGCAAGCCTCAACAGTACCGTCACTGTTAATACCGCAGGCTATTTTCATATCTCCGCCATAGCCCTTTGTAATAAGGATAAATACATATCCTGCACCGTTGTCTGCCTTGTGGATTTCAGATACTTCCTCAGGAATATCTGAAAGCTTATTAATATCAACCGCAGTAAAGCTGTCAGCCTCTGGCAAAACCTCAGACATAGCCTGTTGGGATTTGTCAAGCTCTGCTTTTTCAATAATAGGAGCAGTTACCGTATTTACATAAGCAAGCAATCCTGTAACTACAAGACAAATACAGGTTAATACTAAAATAGGTTTAATTATATCTTTGAAGGTGTTTTTCATTTCTTTTTACCTCCTGTCAGAGGCTTTGAACGTGTAATTTTAGAAATATAAGGGGTAAATATGTTCATAAGCAGGATAGAGTATGAAACGCCCTCAGGCAAAGTACCCCAGAATCTTATAAGTATTGTAATCAGTCCACAGCCTACACCGAAAATAATCTTACCCCATTTTGTTACCGGAGTAGTAGCATAGTCGGTAGCCATAAAGAATGCACCGATTAGCAAACCGCCTGACATAATCTGATACACAGGTTGTTTGTCAAGAATAAATGACATAACAAAAACCGTGCCGATAAAAGCCACAGGAGTGTGCCATGAAATAACACGTCTTACAAGCAGATAAATACCACCTAAAAGCAAAGCCAGAGTACAGGTTTCACCAAGACAGCCACCTCTTACACCCAAGAACATATCAAGATAAGACGGCAGAGAGTTCATATCACCGGTTGACATAACCTTTAGAGGAGTTGCAACTGTTGCGGTATCTCCCATAGTCCAGTTTGTCATACTTGTTGAAAAGGCAACCAGCATAAATATTCTTGCTGTAATTGCAGGGTTTGCAAAGTTCTGACCGATACCGCCGAAAAGCTGTTTTACAACAATGATAGCAAAAAAGTTACCTATTACAGCCTGCCAAATGGGAATTGAAACAGGCAGGTTATACGCAAGCAAAAGGCCTGTTACGACAGCGGATAAGTCCTTTATGGTGTTTTCCTTTTTACATATAAGGTTAAATACAAATTCCGATAAAACACATACCAGCACACAAACGCCAATTACAAGCAACGCCCTTAAACCGAAAATAATTACCGATGCAATCCCTGCCGGAACAAGAGCAATAATCACGTCAAGCATAATATTCTGCGTAGTGCGTTTAGAGGTAATGTGAGGGGAAACGGAAGAAATAAATTTATCCATTATTTATCCTCCTTTGCTTTCTGTTCTCTCAAATATTCGTTAAGCTTTGCTTTGGCAAGCTTGTTATTCTGTACAATAGGTCTGTTTGCAGGACAAACATAGGAGCAACAGCCACATTCCATACATAAATCAGCGCATAAATCCTTTAAGTCCTCTACTAAATTCAGCTTGTAAGCCTTTGAAATATTGCGAGGATCAAGCTTTAACGGACAGTGATTTACACATTCACCGCAGTTTATGCAAGCGGTGGGCTTTGGAAGTTTTGCATCCTTTTCGTCCATAGCAATTACTGCGTTTGTCATTTTCAGCACAGGTGCCTCTAATGAGGGAACAGCAATTCCCATCATAGGACCACCGTAAAGCACCTTTTTAGGATCTGTGGTAAAGCCTGAGCAGAAATCAAATAAATCCTTAATTGGTGTACCAATAGGAGCAATTACGTTTTTAGGCTCTGCAACAGCAGAACCGTCAACGGTAACGCACTTTTCCACAAGAGGCATACCTGTTTCAATATATTCCGCAATAGCGGCTAAGGTTGTACAGTTAATAACAATAGCGCCAACGTCAATAGGCAGTCCGCCCTTTGGAATAATCTTTCCGATAGTGTTATACACAAGGACTTTCTCACCGCCCTGAGGATAAATTGCAGGCAAAACCTTAACCTGAACATTGGCCCTTGTCTGTGCCATTTCTTTCATTTTAGCAATACTGCTCTTTTTGTTGTTTTCAATGCCGATGATTACATCATTTGGCTCTAAGTATTTCTGGACAAGGTCGATTCCCTTGAAAATATAGTCAGCCTTGTCAAGCATAGTTCTTGTGTCAGAGGTTATGTATGGCTCACATTCAGCAGAATTAATAATAACTGCTTTAGCCATAGAAATGTCCTTTACACCGATTTTGATAAATGTTGGGAAGCCTGCACCGCCAAGACCTGTGATACCGCTGTCCTTGATAGCCTTAACAAAGCTGTCAAAATCGTTTACTACAGGCGGTTTAACAGTTTCACAAACCTCCTGAAGTCCGTCTGTTTCAATTTCTACAGCCTGTGTTTTCATACCGCCGTAAACGGTAACAGTGCTGATTTTTTTAACCTTTCCCGATACACTTGAATACACAGGCGAACTTACAAAGCCCTCAGCCTCACCGATAAGCTGACCCACAGTAACCCTTTGCCCAACCTTAACAATAGGATTCGCAGGTTTACCTATGTGCATTGCCATAGGAATAACCACGTATTCCGGAACAGGCAACCTTTGGGGAACACAGTCAGAGGTGTGTTTTCTGTGTTTAAGTTTTACTCCGCTTAATCTCATTCTCTATCCTCCATAATCCAAAACCATCAACGGTTAAATTTACCTATATATTTTTTTAATCGCACAAATACAATCTGTGCACAAATTCCTGTAAAAGCTCCGGCTATTATTCCGGACACTATTAACACAGGTAAATAGTATAATATCTGCCACGACTCCATAATTATTACGGCAGTCAACAACTGTGCAATATTATGGACAATGGCACACAATACGCTAAGCACCCAAATTTTATCCTCTTTAAAGAATCTTTTAAGCAACAGCATAAGTGTAAATGACGCAACTCCGCCTACAAGGCTGTAAATAAATGCAACACCAAGTCCAGCAAAAATACTGCCTAAAACAATCCTTATAAACAGTACCCCAGCGGCACAATATGGGTTAAGCGCATACAAAGCAAAGAGTGTAAATACATTTGCAAGTCCCAGCTTAACTCCGTATATAGGGGTAACGGGAGGGATTGCAGATTCTATATAAAAAGCTATAAGTGCAAATGCAGTAAGTATAGCCGTAAAAACCAATTTTTTTGTTTTCATTATTCTGCACCTGCTACTGCGTCAACATCGCTATTCGGATTTTCAAATTGTATAATAACCTTGTGTGGCAAGCAGATAATGGGAGTACCGCTTTCTGTTAAATCTCCGTGCTTAACGCAGATTTTGTCAGGACAATCAGCATACTTCATTCGTATATGCCCATTGCTTACAAGAATTGTGTTATTGCCCTTTTCACTGCTTAGGTTTATTTCTGTTTCTTCGGTAACTGAATTCAGGTCAATAGTTTTAACAAGCCTGTTATCCTGATAGATACCCACTATATTAGTGGAAAAATTAAAGTTAGTAACAAAAATCCACGCCCCAAGGCATATTAACAGCACAGCAGAAAAAATAATTATCCAAACACGGTTTTTCATTTTGTAACTACCTCAAAATTTTTCTTGGAAGTAAAGCTGTTTTTCAGATTATCTGTAACATAAATTCTGTCATCATCTGTGATTAACACAGCACCAAAGTCAAAAGTGCTTTCACTGTAAAGCTTCTCTGCTTTTTCAAGTCCCATTACAAACAATCCTGTGGAAAGAGCGTCTGCAAGGGTATCATCCTTTGATACTATTGTAACGGATTTCAGTCCGCTTTCCGCAGGATAACCTGTTTTTGGGTTAATAATGTGGTGATATGTCTTGCCCTTTTCCGTAAAATTCCTCTGGTAACCGCCTGATGTAATGACAGCGGTATCGTTGACGGACAGCATACCGATTTGCTTTGAGGTATCGTCGGGGTTTGCAATTCCCACCTTCCAATTTTCTCCGTCAGGCTTTTTGCCTATTGCTCTCACGTTTCCCCCAAGGGAAATCAGCCCTGACTGAATATTGTTTGACTTAAAAATTTCTTTCACCTGTTTTGAAGCATAGCCTTTAGCAATTCCGCCAAAGTCAACAGACGCATTGTTTTTAAGGCTAACCTTGTTTTTGCTTATATTAATGTTGTCACTGCCCACAGATTTTAAAGCTTCGTTAATTTCATTCTCACTTGGAACCTTGTTGATTAAATATGAGCGAAATCCCCACAATTCTGTCAATGGGGTAGTGGTAATGTCAAACGCGCCATCGGTCTGTAAGGAAATTTCTTTTGAAAATTTTAGCAGATTGAGTATATCCTCATTTGCATCAAGACTTTTATCTCTGTTAAGTATATGAACATCACTGCTTTTTTTATCTACAGCCAAAAGTTTGTCAAGCTCAATTATCCTGTCCTTTGCTTCCTTAACAGCTTTTTCACTGTCGGCACCATATGCGGTAATACTCATAGGAGTGTCCATACAAAAAAACTCGCTTGAATATTCCGAGTCTATACCACAGGAGGAAAGGATAAGCATAACAGAAAGGATTGCAAATATACTCAGGCTTTGCAATATCTTCAAAGAAATCAGTCCTTTAAACAATATTCCACTAATTATAACATATTATCGGAAATTTACCAATACTATTACACGAAAAAATTAGCACAAAAATATGAGCAAGTACCCATTTGTACTTGCTCAAAATTCACTAAAACTTATTTAGTTGTTTCTACAACCTTTTTACTCACTTTCCGACTTCATCATACAATTTATTAGGGAAAAGTAAACATACCGATAGTTGAGTATCAAAAATCGGCTTGAATATGCAGATTTTCAGTAAGTAAAAATAAATGTAAACTAACAGTTGAGTAAATATATTTTATCATAAAAAATGGAAGAGAAAAGCACAATCTTAACTAAACAACAGACAATTAAAATTTCTAAAACGGTAAAACAAAAAAGCACCAAAGTAACTGTTTTAAGTTGCTTTGGTGCCTGAATTTTATTGTTAATAAATTATTCTTAATTATTGAATTATCTTGCTTATACCTGTCTCTTATACACATCTCCGAGCCCACGAGACGTAGAGGAA
>CAMFQG010000007.1 GCA_945980035.1 uncultured Clostridia bacterium | reverse complement strand
ACCTAAGCCTTCGTCGGCAGCGTCAGATGTGTATAAGAGACAGGGGTTGCAATTTGTAACTTTATTTGTTATAATTGTTACATTAATGTTACGATTACATTTTGAGTTAAGATAACATTCCATAGGATATAAATATTTGGAGGCAATTTATGAGACACGTTAAAAAGATAGTAGCCCTTGCTGTTACTGTTGTTTTATTATTATCGGTTTGTGCAGTGGGATTTTTCCCTGCAGGCGCTACAGGTACAGGTGTGGGCTTGGCTGAATGGGCTATGGGAGCTTACAACAATCACTGGAGATATGTGTACGGCGGTTCTTCCGCCGGTGCCGTTGACTGCTCAGGCTTGATTTACTCCTACTGTGGCGGCGCTCGTACAGGCTCTCAACAGCTTGCTACTGCCACTGCAAGCGGTTACGTCAGCTCAGGTATTCCGAGAATACACGGACTGGGACTTATGCAGCCCGGTCACACAGGCGTATATGTAGGCAACGGAATGGCAGTTGACGCCCGTAACGAATACTACGGTGTGTGCTACCAATCTACTGCTACAAAGTCCTGGACAAAATGGTTTAAGGTTGCGGCTGTTACCTACCCTACGACAGGTTGGGTAAAATTTATGGGTAACTACTATTACTACGAAAACGGACAATACGTTGTAAGCTGTACAAGAACTATCGGCGGTGTAAAATATTCATTTGCTGCCAGCGGTATCTCAAACAAAACTCCAAGCGATATGAGTGCTGTTGCCAACAACAACAGTAATGCCGGCAGTACAACTTCTAATAAGACATCAAATAAAACTAATGTTACTGCTACTCAAAAGCCGACTACTGCTCCGGACAACGGCCCGCTGAAGGTAGGCTCAAGCGGTGACAGAGTTACAAAGCTGCAAAACAGACTAAAGGCTTTAGGATTCTATGACGGCCCTGTAACAGGTTACTTCGGTGAGATGACAGAAAAGTCTTACAAAAAGTTCCAAAAGGCGGCTAACGTATATATTGACGGCATAGCCGGTGACAGCGATTTAAGAATTTTATATTCCGACTCTGCACCAAAGGCTGAGGCTCAGCAGGATGAGGTTCAGGAAGAAACCGAGCCTGCTACGGAAGAACCAAAGGAAAAGGATACATTCCGCATTGGTGACCAAGACGAAAAAATCGTAAATATTCAGGACAAGCTAAAAGAATTAAACTACTACAACGAGGAAAGCACAGGCTATTTCGGCGATATAACTTCAACAGCTGTTATTGCTTTCCAAAATGCAAACGGATTAACTGCTACAGGCGAAGTAGATAAGAAAACTTATGAGCTGTTATTCTCAGAGGATGCTTTGGAAAACCCGGTTTTCACCACTCCTACAGAGCCTGAAACTCAGGAGGAAACAGAGGAAACTGTAAGCACTCAGGAAACTGAACAATTAGCTACAGAATCTGCTGTTGAAAACGAAACTACAGCATATGAGGTTGCACAGGATAACCTTGTAGCAGCACAGGAAGTTGTATTGAAGTCAAACAGACTTTCAAAATCTGCTCTCAGTAAGATTCATAAAACTAAGAACACCGGTAAGGTTTCCGTTACTGCACAGAACACAAACTTCCTTTTATGGATTGGTGTTGTAACAGCAATCGTACTATTAGTAGGCGGTACATTCTTCATTATAAGCAGACGAAGAAACAGATACGTAGGTGCTCACGCAAAGACCGGTTCCAAAAAATCAAATAATGTAAGATATTGGTAAAATTAGGCTCTTTGTCAATAGTTGGGGTAAACCCGAAAAAGGAATGATATAAAAAACAAGCGATGGCAAGTCAAGCTGTCGCTTGTTTTTGCATCTGATGGGAAAACATATGTAAAATACGATTACGAAAACGCTTGAAATTTTTGTAACCATAAGCATTTCGTTTAAGAACTTTAATTTTGTTGTTACAGCCTTCGATAAAACCGTTTGTGATAGGAGAAGAAAAGGAGTTAAGAATACCGGTTGACCAATTAAGCATAGTCTTTGCACATTTTTCAAATTGAGGTATTCCGCAATCTAAAGCACTGTTGATCCAGTCTGACATCGTATCTTTAGCTGAAACCCTATCTTTGCAGTCAAGAATCCTCAAAAAATCCTCTTTGTAAAAATGAGCTGTGGAAAGGATTGGAGAAGCATAAAGCATAATGTTGACCTGTTGCTTTTGCTCATCAGAAAAATAATTAAATCTTTTAATTAAAAGATTTCTGGAATTTTTGAAGTACTTGCGATGAGATTTACTGAATTTCTTTTGTTCTTGCTTGCGTACAGCCTCAAAAGCCCAGATAATTTGCCTAATCCAATGATATTTATCAACAATTTGTGTAGCACTTTTAAACCAGACAGAAGAAATATCAGAATACGGCTTCCACATATCACTGACAAAAAACTTAACCTTATCACGATTTGATTTATCAAATCGGTTAAAATACTCTGTGAGATAGTGCTCATATCTCTTTGGCAGAATATCAAGGACTACTTTGTTAACAGGATCTGCAAGGATGCACTGGTACTTTTCACCGTTTGTATTGCCCTTGAATTCGTCAATAGAAAGAGCAGCAGGCAGCTCTTTAGGTGAATAAGAAACTAAATCAAATACTCTGATAACAGTACTAACAGAGAGGTTAACCTCTCTGGCAACATTTGAGAAAGATACTTCATTTCTCAATTTATCAATTATATACAATGGAAGTCTGTTAGTCATACGATGATAACGAGGAAGAAATGATACATTCTCCGCAAAGCGCTTACCGCAGGAGCAACGGTATCGCCGCTTTTTAAGATGAATAAATATGTTCTTGCCGAATGCCGGAATATCCTTGACAATCTGTTCACGATAATCGTGAACCTTATCGGTGGATTTTCCACAACAGGGACACTTATGCATTTTTCGCTCCAATCGGCAATGAATATGGATTGAATTATCAATTTCTTCAATTTTTTCTATATCTACATCTTGCAATCCTAAGAGTTTTTCTGTAAAATGTTTGTAGAGCATATTTGTTCCTCCGTTTCTGGTTTCTGAACAACTCCATTTTAACGGATTTTCTACAAATATGCTCTACTTTTTTACAAATTTTTACTTTTTATTTTTTGTAGGCTCTATTTGTTACCCCAACATTTATTATAGAGCCTAAAATTAACCCTCGCTGAAATCGGCGAGGGTTTTGTTATGTATTCTTTGTCAATAGTTTTGGTAAAGTATGTAGGCTCCTTTGTGTAAATGTAGCTGTCACTAAGTGACTGAGGGATTGTAAAAATAGTATATAATCGCTACACAAGAACTTTATTCACCGCCCACAATCCCTCCGTCAAAACTAAAGTTTTGCCACCTCCCTTTACACAAGGGAGGCGTTGCTCACGTTTTAAAATACCGGAATACCCCAACATTTATTATATATACAATATAGGTAGATATGTACAAAGGACAGACTGAAAATACAGCCTGCCCTTCTTTCGTTCTACCTATTTTTACAATATACCTGCAAAGCAAATTTATTCTTCTGTGTTTGCAGCCTCAATAACCTTTTGAGCCACATTTGCAGGAGCGTCCTCGTAACGTACAAATTCAAAGGTATAGCTTCCGCGACCTTGTGTGCACTGACGGATATATGTAGCAAAGTTTGCCATTTCAGCCATAGGAACCTCTGCCTCAACAATCTGCATACCCTTTTCATCAGAAGGCGTCATACCCATTACACGGCCACGTCGCTTGTTAACCTCGCCCATTACGTCACCCATATTGCCGTCGGGAACAGTAGCCTCTAATGTTCCATACGGTTCTAACAATGTAGGCTGAGCCTGTGGAAGTCCGTTTTTATAGGCTACAGTAGCAGCCATTTTAAAGGACATTTCAGAGCTATCTACAGGGTGATAAGAGCCGTCGTAAAGATTTGCCTTTAATCCAACTACAGGATAACCTGCAAGAGGGCCTTTCTGAATAGCATCTCTCAGTCCCTTTTCAACAGCAGGGAAGAATCCCTTAGGAACAGCACCGCCTACGATTGACTCTGTAAATTCAAGAGAGTCACTGTCGCAAGGCGAGAACTCAATCCAAACATCGCCGAACTGTCCGTGACCGCCGCTTTGCTTTTTGTGACGTCCCTGAACCTTTACAGACTTGCGGATAGTTTCCCTATAAGCAACCTTTGGAGTTTTCAAATATGCGTCAACATTGTATTTAGACTTAATCTTGGAAACAACTACATCAAGATGCTGTTCACCAAGACCGTAGATAATCATTTCGTGTGTTTCGTGGTTGTGGAAATATCTTAAAGCAGGATCCTCTTCCATAACCTTTTTAACAGCCTGTGCAACCTTATCCTCGTCACCCTTTGTCTTAGGCTTAATTGCCATTGAGTATGAAGCAACAGGATATTTAATTGGGTCAAGTACAACCTTTCTCAGAGGTGAACAGAGTGTATCACCTGTTTTTGCATTGACAAGCTTTGGAATTGCGCCAATGTCGCCTGCACCGATATACTGAACGTCCTCTTGCTTTTTGCCTCGAACTGTCAGCACCTTTGTAATACGCTCAGGCTCGCCTGTACGCATATTAATAACAGGAACATCGGAAGAGAACTTTCCGGATACAACCTTTATATATGACAGCTTTCCTACAAACGGGTCGGCAACTGTTTTGAAGATAATACCTGCAGCAGCACCGTCGGGAGTTACGTTAACCTCTACAGGATCGCCCTGTGGATCTACGCCAAGCTCTGAACGGCTGTCAGCCTTAGGAGCCAACCAAACAAGGGAGTTAAGCAACATATCAATAGCGAATGTGTTGTGTGCGTCACCGCAGAATACAGGACAGATAGAGCCGTCCTTAACACCCTGTGAAACACCTGTGATAATTTCCTCCGGAGTAAACTCTTCTCCCTCAAGGAATTTATCAAGCAACTCCTCAGAGGTTTCTGCAACAGCCTCTTTGATAGCCTCACGCAAGCCCTCAAGTCTTGGGCCCATATCAGGCATATCGGTAGGAGTAACCGTTCCGTTTGAATATTTGTATGCACGGTATTCAAACACGTTTACGTAAATCTCAGCTTTTCCGTCTTGAATATAGGGAACAACAACAGGACATACAGAAGGGCCGAAGGTAGCCTTTAAGTCCTCAAATACACGGTAAAAACGTGCGTCCTCGTCACAGATGCCGTTTACAAAGAATATCTTTGCAATTCCTTCCTTTGCAGCAGCTTTTACAGCCTTTTCTGTGCCGACGCCTACACCGTCCTTGCCTGATACAACAATCAAAGCAGAATCAGCGGCACGCATACCCTCGCTTACTCCCCCTTCAAAATCAAAAAGTCCCGGAGTGTCGATTAGGTTAATCTTTGTGTTTTTCCATTCAACAGGAGCAACTGCTGTCATCAATGAAGCCTGGCGTTTAATTTCCTCAGCGTCATAGTCAAGCACAGTATTGCCGTCAGCTACTGAGCCTAATCTGTCGGAAGCCTTGCTAAGATAGAGCATTGACTCTGCTACAGAAGTTTTTCCGCAACCTGCGTGTCCTGCTAAGACGATATTTAAAATGTTTTTTGGTTCATATTGTTTCAATTAAATCATCCTCTCCAATGTTAATTTTCATATAATTAACACAAATTACCTATATATTATATCATTTTTGTACATTTCATACAATAGGTTACTTAGCATTATATGCTAAATTCCTATACAAAATACATTGATGATTTTTGTGTAATTTTACTTTTTAACTGTCATTTTTCACAAAAATTGCGAGTTTTAATTATAAAGTGAAAAAGTCGAGAGCCTCGACACCCATTTCGAGAAGAAAAATTGATATTTTCAAATCTTTTTTGCCCGACCGTTTTCGAGATGTTTCCTATAAAGTAAAAAAGCAGGCTGTTTTGCAACAACCTGCTCAATCCTAAACTATTTATCTTTTTTCATACTTATGGAAAACACAATAACCGCTGTTACCGTAAGCACTACTGCATATACGATTACCCAAATAAGCTCCGGCATAATTTGGGAATAATCCCCTGCCACCGCATATCTGCCTGCATTTACTGCGTGGGAAAAGGGCAGAATATCTGCAACCGTTTCAAACCAGCCCCCAACAAGCCCTGTATCAAACCAGATGTTTGAGAACCAAGCCGACAGGTTTGTCAGCAATGCACCGCAAATTCCGCCTACTGCCTTTTCATTTAAAACTGTGCCGAAAAGCAAGCCTAAGGATATGAAAACAACAGAAATTGGAATATTTACCACCAGTGCCAACAGAATATTTATATTAAATTCAAAGCCTAAAAACAGGCTCACTATGTAGCAGATTGCAGTTTGAATTACAGCCATAGGCAAAAGCGGTAGAGTATATCCCAATATATAGTCACTTGCCCTCAAAGGAGAAGTGAAAAGCCTTAGAATAAAGCTTGTTGTTCTGTCCTTTGAAATCAGCATTGATGCAAAAAGCGACATAAAGCTAAGCCCGAACACCGTAATTCCCGGAGTAAGGTTTTGAATTTCAAACATTGTATTTCCAACTTCCTCGGGGATTCCTGCATTTATTGCAGAAAGCAACAGCAACAGGATTATCGGAAAGCCTAAACCGAACAGAAGCGTCAGCAAATCTCTTAAAATTTCCTTAGTGTTTCGTGTTGCAAAAGCAAGCATATTCATATTAAACAGCCTCCTTTGACAGCTTAACAAAGGCTTCTTCAAAGTCTTTTGCCTCTGCACGCTCAATTAACTCATTTGCTGTGCCTACAGCATTAAGCACACCCTTATTCATAATTCCTATTCTGTCAGACAGGGACTCTGCCTCTTCAAGATAGTGGGTTGTCAGTATGATAGTGGTGTTTCCCTTTAGCTTTTCAATCTGTTCCCAAAGCTCTCTGCGGGCAAGAACGTCAAGCCCCAGAGTAGGCTCGTCTAAGAATAAAATCTTCGGCTCTGAAATCAGCGCCATAGCAATACTAAGACGTCTTTGCCAACCGCCTGAAAGTGTCTTTGCCTTTGACTTTTCTATTTCCTCCAAGTCAAATTCAGTTATTATTTCCGAAACCTTTTCATTAACCTGACTGCCTTTAAAGCCGTAGATTTTAGCCATTAGCTGCAGATTTTCCTTAACAGTCAGATTCAGTGCAACTGCTGTTTCCTGTGGGGAAACGCTTGTAATTTCCTTAACTGCCTGTCTGTCCGACACAATGCTTTTACCAAAGAGAATGGCATCCCCACTTGTTGGAGTTACTAAAGTTGTTAGCATTTTAATTGTGGTTGACTTGCCTGCACCGTTTACACCTAACAGTGCAAACAGCTCCCCCTCTTTGATTTCCAAATTCAGATTATTAACTACTGTTTTATCCTTGTACTTTTTTGTTAGGTTTTCTGTCTTAATAGCAGTCATTATATCACCCTCAATCAAAATTCGGTATGTTGCCTAATTTCACTATTGCCATACCCTTTGCCTTGTCACCTAAAATTAACAGTCTATCCCCTGTTTCTATTCCAAAGACATTCCTTGCCTTTTTAGGAATTACAATCTGACCTCTTTCCCCTACCTTTGAAATGCCGAAAATAAACTTACCCTCATTTTCATCCGGGCTTTCAATGCCTGAGTTTGTAAAATCCATAAACATCAGCATTTCCATTGTGACGCTGAAAAATTTTGAAAGCTCAAAACAGTTCATAATGTCAGGCAAGGTTTCGTTTGCCTCCCACTTTGCAACAGTCTGTCTTGTTACTCCCAGCTTTTCCGCTATGTCCTCCTGAGAAAGGCCGTTCTTTTTTCGCAGATGCTTAATATTCATACCAATCATATTATTCATACCTCCGTTATCCTAATTATAACCTATAATCAAGGGATAATCTATCAATTTTAATTTACTTGTATGTTAATATTTGTTGCATTTTTAAAAAATACAACTAAAAAGCAATAGAAAAAAGCAGACGAGCAACTAAACTCATCTGCTTTTGAATATTTAATATTAAATTATCCTGTAACGACCTGTTGCTGAGGACGCTTGTAAGGAATACAGAAAGCCACCGTTACAGCATGGTCGCCCACTCTTTCAAGGTTTGTCAGCAGCTCTAAGAATACTGCACCGGACTCTGCACTGCATTCACCTCTGCTCAAACGTGCAATATGGTTGAGTCTGTATCTATCGGTTAACTCGTCAATCATTTCCTCAGTCTGGATAACCTTCTCGATTAACTCCTGATCTTTACTTTGAGTAGAGAACAGGAAGAAGCTGTCGTCAAGAATATCGGAAACAAGGTCGCAAACATTTTTAAGCTCCTGCTGAGCAGTTTCAGAAAATTCCGCCTTACCGCCAATCAACTCCTGTGCGGCTTCACAGATATTTTCACTTCTGTCGCCTATACGCTCAAGGTCCTGGATGGCGTTATACATAGCGCCCATAACCTTTCGGTCATAGTCCATAATGTCAAGTCCGTTGATTTTTACTATGTACTTTGTGATTCCGTGGGTTAGCTTATCCACAGTTTCTTCATTTGTTTTTAACCTTTGAATAGCCTTTGCGTTTTTATTCAAAACAGCCTCTAAAGCTAAGTCAAAGCTTGCACGTGCAAGGCTTGCAAGTCTTGCGCACTCTTTTTCTGTCTGTTGAACAGCCATAGGCGGAGTTGTAAGAATACGGGAGTCAAGATAAACCGTAACTTCCTCATCTTCGTCATCCTTGTTAGGCATAAGCAAGGTTGTGAGCTTGATAATCAAGTTTGAACAAGGTAGCAATACTACTGTTATTGCAATATTAAACAGAATATGCACCGCTGAAATCTGAGCAGCTACACCTACCGTTTCTGCCGGCAGGAAGTAATTTATTAATTCAGTATATGGCAGGAATGTTGTGATTACCGTCATAATTATAGCACCGATACAGCTTATCAAAAGGTTTGAAAAAGCAATCTGCTTTGATGTACGGTTTGCACCAAGTGATGATAAAATTGCCGCTGAACAAGCGCCTACGTTAAAGCCATATACTATATAAACAGCCTGATCAAGGTTAGTGATTACCCCTGCTGTTGCAAGAGCCATCAAAATACCTACGGACGCGGAAGAGCTCTGGATAATTCCTGTAAATATAATACCTACAAGCAAACCCAAAAGCGGAAAACTGAGTTTATCTGCAATACTTAGGAAAGCCTCGCTTTCGCCCATCCATTTCAGGTTTTGGCTCATTAATGAAAGTCCAAGGAACAACATACCGAAGCCTGCGGCAATCTGACCGTAGTATTTGTAGTTATTCTTCTTGAAGAAGGTAATAATAACTGCGCCTAAGAAGATAAAGATAGGCACAAAGGCTTTGATGTCAATTGCAAGAAGCAGAGAAGTTACCGTAGTACCAATCTTTGCACCGAACAAAACACCGATAGCCTGTGATAAATTCATAAGTCCTGCATTGGCAAAACCTACTACCATTGCGTCTGTTGCAGACGAGCTTTGAATAACACCTGTTACCAATACGCCCACAAGCATTGCTATAAACTTATTGCTTGTTATTTTTTCAAGCAAAGTTCTCAGCTTACTTCCTGCTGCCAGCTCCAATCCCTCACCCATATTCTTCATACCGATAAGGAAAAGTCCAAGTCCTCCAAGTGCCATAATTACTTTTAATAAAATTTCGTAAGCATCCATAAGGGTACCCCACTTCAGGCAATCTTTAGCCAAAAATCCGATTAACAAAAGCATAGATATAAATTCCGCACACTGCTCTATGTTAATCATAGGTTAATTATATGTTAAATATTTGTAAATAAAATTCCTGTGTAGAATTTTGTAGAATTTATTTAATTTGGCACCTTTGGGGTAACATACAGGGTTTTATTGTTTGTAAAAATCACCATGCCGGGTTTTGCTCCCTTTGGCTTTGACACGTGCTTTATATATGTGTAGTCAACAGGCACATTGTGACTTTCCCTTGCCTTGCTGTGGTATGCGGCAATCTGTGCAGTTTCAAGGATAGCCGTATCCGTAACCTCTCTGTCCTCTGTCAGCAAAATTGTATGAGAGCCGGGAATATCCTTGGTGTGAAACCAAATATCCTTGTTTCTTGCGGTTTTTAAAGTAAGCTGATCGTTTTGCTTGTTGTTTCTTCCTACAAGCACCTTGAAGCCATCAGAGGTTGTAAACTCTATAGGGGGGAGCTGTTGGGGCTTTTTGTTAGCGCCCCGAGGCTTTTTAATATAGCCCTGCTCCATAAACTCCAAGCGAACCTGACTTAGCTCTTTTTCTGTTGTCACTCTGGACAAAACATCCTTTAAGGACTCAAGATACTTTAGCTCTTCCTCTGCCTTTTGTATTTGTTCTGTCAGCATTTGCTGAGCAGTTTTTGCTTTGTTGTAGTCCTTATAGTATTTCTGAGCATTCTGTGCAGGCGAAACGGCAGGATTAAGCTTTATTTCCAGCGGTGCGTTGTTTTCATCATAAAAGTTTTCCACTACTACAGATTCTGCTCCACGCTCAATGCGGTACAAATTAGCCTGTAGCAAATCACCCTTAATACGCAGTTGTTCTCTGTCTGCACATACTCTTAATTCCTGACGTTGATTGTTAATCTTGTTTGCAGTGCGGTTGATTAAGTTTGTTAAAATTCGTGACAAATCCGCTGACTTTACTCTCATTCTGTCTGCGCTGTCACGTTCTATATAAAAGCTGTCCAACAGCTGTGAAAAGCTTTGGCAGGTTTTTGTAACCGCCAAATCCCCGTACTGTTTTACATCAACAAAGGTAATGTCAAAAGGCTTGCTATCGTCCTTGTGATAAACCATTGTGGGAACGCCCTTATACACTAAAACGGTATCCCTGAGTCTTGTAATTTCCTGTAACAGCTTTTCGTAGCTGTCACCTGCGTTATTTTCTATTTCTCTGCAAATAATTGGAGAAATGCCCTGAACGCTGTCAAGTATTGCCTTGTTTAAGGCTTTAGCTTTGGACAGTGTATAAATATTATTTACAACCTTTTCAACGTCCTCTAAAAGGATATTTGCCTTTTCCTGCGGGGGCGGAACGTCGTACTCTAAATTAGGCAGTACAAGACGTTGCGAGGACATAGACATATCAACTCTTTTAAGAGCGTCAATTACTATTCCGTTGCCGTCAATCATAATTACGTTGCTGTACTTGCCCATTATCTCAACGGCGATAGTAATATTAACCTTGTCGCCAAGCTCGTTTACACACTCAAAGTCAAGGAAAGCTACTCTGTCCAAGCCTGCCTGACGAACATCAACAAGCTTTCCGCCGCCAAGTCTTTTACGCATCAACATACACAGCATAGGGGGAGTAGCAGGATTTTCCACCGCGTATTCAGTAAAATGCAATCGCGGTGAATTTGCCCTTGAAGAAAGCAAAAGCCTTTTGTTGCCGTTCTGTGTTCGCAACACTATGATTATCTCGTCACGGTTAGGCTGGTAAATTTGATATACCCTTGCACCCAACGCCTCTACCTTGATTTCATTTATTACGTGGTGCATCATCATTCCGTCAAAAGCCATACTATCCCTCCTTTTACTTGTGATATTTTCCGTTTGTGCTTATTTCAAAGGCACGGTAAATCTGCTCGCAAAGCACTACTCTTGCCATTTGGTGGGGAAAAGTCATTTTGCTCATTGACAGCTTTAAATCTGCCTTTGATTTTACTTCATCTGAAAGTCCCCAGCTGCCGCCGATTATAAAATCTATACTGCTTTTTCCAAGCAGTGGGACTTGTGATATTTTTTCGGAAAGCTCTGTGGAGCTTAACATTTTCCCCTCAATGCACATTGGGATTACAAATGAGTTTTTAGATAGTTTTGATATTATCCTCTTTCCCTCTGCATCAAGTATTGTCTTGATTTGAGCATCATTAGGGTTTGAGTTTACCTTTTCCTCGTCAAGCTCAATAATGTTAAATTTACAAAAGGCTGTCAGTCTTTTTGAATACTCCTTGATTGCCTCTCGCCAATAGCTCTCTTTGATTTTTCCTATACAGATAATGTTTACAGTTAACATAGTCACCTCAGAATACTACTGATTTTCCAAGTGTTTCAGGGGGTACTGTAGCAAGGGTAAAGTCGATTCCGTTTTTCATACCTGCCTTTGAAAGTGCGTTAATATTTGTGTTTAAGGCAAGGGTGGGAATGTTGTTGTTTTCTGAAATATGCCCCAGCATCAGACGTACTGCTCCGCTTTTTACAAAGTCGGCAAGCTCCTGCGCACAGGCATCGTTGGACAAATGTCCCTTATCGGACAGAATACGTTGCTTAAGACTTTGAGGATAGGAGCCAAGCTTTAACATTCTAATATCGTGGTTTGACTCAATAACGGCAAAATTGCTTTCCCTTATAATCTGTCTTACAGAATCGGTCATTACACCTAAGTCGGTAGCTATGGTTGCCCTTTTGTCATCGGCTGTTACAACCTGATAGCAGCAGCTTTCCCTTGCATCGTGAGAAGTGTTGCAACGGACAACCTCCATATTACCTATAGCAACCTTATCCTCAATAACCTGTGTATTAATAGCAGGGTCCAGTCTGCCTGATTCCTCAAGAGCTGTTAAGGTTCCCAAACTGCCGTAAACCTTTATGCCGTAACGCTTTGCAAAAACTCTAAGACCGTTACAGTGGTCAATATGCTCGTGAGTAATAAAAATACCGCCTATGGATTTTATATTAATACTGTTAAATTCAAGTGCATTTTCAAGCTGTTTACAGCTTTTTCCTGCGTCAATAAGCACACCCTCACCGGATGAGCCAATGAAATAGCTGTTGCCCCTACTACCGGAAAACAGCGGTACTACCTTTGCCAAATTAATCTCTCCATTTTATGTAATCAAATTATTATACCATTTTATCATAAAAAAGTCGAGTGTCTTTAAAATCATTCCCCACATATGTTGGACAAAAACAAAGGGCTGTTCAATGAACAACCCTAAAATCCTATTTGCTTTTAAATTATGCTCTTAAAACATTGTCAGAGCTTTCATCTTTATAAACCTTCTTGATGTCAGCGCCTAAAGCTCTGAGCTTTTCAGTAATGTTTTCGTATCCGCGTTCAATGTACTGAATTGAGCCAACCTCTGTAACTCCGTCGGCACACAAGCCGGCAATCACCAACGCTGCGCCGGCTCTCAGGTCAGTAGCCTTTACGGGAGCGCCCTTTAGCTTTGAACCGCCCTCAATAATAGCAAGTCTGCCCTCAACGGAAATATGAGCACCCATTAAGGTTAACTCTGATACATACTGATAGCGAGTTTCCCAAACATTTTCGTTAACAATACTTGTTCCGTTAACCGTAGCAAGTAATGTTGTAAACTGTGGCTGGCAATCAGTAGGAAAGCCCGGATGAGGCATTGTTTTAATATTACAGCGAGTAAGCGGTTTTTTAGTTGCGTCAACTAAAATAGCCTCGTCGTATTCCTTAATCTCACAACCGATTTCTCTCAGCTTTGCAGTAATGGAGTCAAGGTGCTTGGGAGTAATATTCTTAACAAGCACTCTGCCCCTTGTAGCAGCAGCGGCACACATATATGTACCTGCTTCGATCTGGTCGGGAATTATTGAATAGGTAACGCCGTGGAGATAATCTACACCACGGATTTTAATAACATCTGTACCTGCACCGCGAATTTGCGCACCCATTGAGTTAAGGAAGTTTGCCAGGTCAACAATGTGCGGTTCCTTAGCTGCGTTCTCAATAACTGTTAAGCCCTCAGCCTTAACAGCCGCAAGCATAATGTTCATAGTTGCACCTACGGATACCATATCAAGGTAAACGCTGTTGCCCTGTAGGCGGGAATCAGCCTTTACGTCAATGATAGCACCGTTGACAAGCTCGTGTCTTGCACCTAAAGCAGCAAAGCCTTTCAGGTGCTGGTCGATAGGACGGGCACAGAAGTTGCAACCGCCGGGCAGTGCAACCTTAGCCTTGTTGTAACGGCCCAATAACGCACCCAACAGGTAGTAGGATGCACGCATACCACGAACAAGGTCAGTAGTAGCAACGTGAGAATTAATCATTCTCGGATCTATATATAAAGTTGATTTGTCTATTCTTTTCACCTCAGCGCCTAACTGCTGAAGAATGCGACCGATAAGTGAAACGTCGCTGATATTTGGTATATTTTCAATACGGCATGGTTCATCACAAAGAATAACCGCAGGAATAATAGCTACCGCTGCATTCTTTGCACCGCTGATAGTTACTTCGCCATCAAGAACTTTGCCACCGTTAATTACATATTTTTCCAAAACGGCACACTCCAATACATAATATATATGTGTATATGCTTATTGTCTGTTTTTAACTTGGGACTATGCTTTGCAGTAGTAATTATATTTACCTTCCAACTTAAAAATAATTACAATTTTGTAAAAAAGCACAACCCCTTGTGGTTACAAAGATAACACACCACAATTTCATCCATAAAAACTATACAATATAATCTAGATAAAGTCAATATGTAATTGTAAACTGTAACCGAAATTTGGTAAACTTGTATGTAAATTGTCAAGTGATTGTAATATTTAGTTTAAATGTCACTAAAAAGGTTAAAGAAATGTTATTTTTTCTAAAAGAAAAAAGAATTTTTAATTTTTTGTCACAAAAGAATTAAAGCTTTGAAACATATTTACAATAAAGAAAAATAAACTGACAAAAATAAAAAACAGGCTGTGAAAAATGAATTGGTAATAACTCATTTCTCACAGCCTTTTTAAATGTATGGCTACTTAATCTTCACCGTAAATGTTTTGGTTAATGTTTTAGCCTTGTAATGAACACTGCCTTTTGCAACTACCTTTGCGGTGATTTTGTAGTTACCTTTTGTAAGTGCTTTTCCCATAGTTAATTTGCCCTTTGAAGTAATACTGAACTTATTGGCAATTTTCTTGGAGACCTTTTTGCCCTTTAGGGTAATCTTTGTAATTGCAACACTAACCTTGCCCTTGGCTTTGGTTATTTTCAAAGCCTCTTTGGTAATCTTTTTAGTCTTTATATTCTTTGCTTTTACAGTTACTGTATTTGACTTTACTGTAACCGGATTTGCTATTTTAACAACAGGCTCTTTTAGTGTCGGATCTACTAAAATAGTTGGGTCGGTTGGGGTTGTTACAACCGGAACTGTGGGCTGTGTAGCCACTTGATTATCATCAGAGTTTACATAACCAACACTTTCCACTTCATCGTTGCTAATGATGTCATATACCATTGATTTCTTTACAACAGCCTCGGCATTAGGAAGCATAGCGGATACATAGGTCAATTCATAGCCATCAGTGTATTTACCAAAAATCTCTGATAAAACTCTGTCATTATTTGCAGTGTAATGCTTTTGAGTAATCGCACTCTTAATGGAATTGATAGCTTGAATGTTCTCCAATGTTTCAGGAGCTCCCAAAAGTCCTTCTGCTTTTAACCTTTCCTGTATCTCCTTATCAATTTCATCTTGATTAACTTCTGCAATAATCCATATAGAAACTTTGACAGTATCATCGTCAGCTAACTGTTCAAGCCTTTCCTTTAGCTGAGGGCTTAGCTTTGATAATTCTTCATCGCTAACAGTAATTGAAGGTGTTGCATCTACTGTTTCGGCATTAACGCAAATAATTGAAAAGGCTGAAATCAATATTGTAACGGCTAATAATAATGAAAATAATTTTCTCATAAAAGCACCCCTATCTAAGCATTTTCAGCAATTTATTTTACCTTAACCGTAAATGTTTTAGATAATGTTTTAGCCTTATAATGAACACTGCCTTTTGCAACTACCTTTGCGGTGATTTTGTAGTTACCTTTTGTAAGTGCTTTTCCCATAGTTAATTTGCCCTTTGAAGTAATACTGAACTTATTGGCAATTTTCTTGGAGACCTTTTTGCCCTTTAGGGTAATCTTTGTAATTGCAACACTAACCTTGCCCTTGGCTTTGGTGATTTTCAAAGCCTCTTTGGTAATCTTTTTAGTCTTCAGATTCTTTGCTTTTACAGTTACTGTATTTGATTTTACTGTAACCGGATTTGCGTTCTTTACAGGCTGTGGCTCTTCTATTATACCTTTCCCGTCATCGTCAGTAGGGTCGGTTGGATTGGTTGGTTTTGGGTCTGTGGGATTTGTTGGAATTGGGTCTGTGGGATTTGTGGGATTCGGGTCGGTCGGATTAGTTGTGTTTGAAGTAATATCAAAATATTTCGAACTGTTCTCTATATCGCCGAGCATATTAGCAACTGCCTGTGAATCGGCAATCAAGCCTGTATCATATGCACTTTGCAGGTCGGTAATGTTACCGTTATTGTCCTCAAGGTACAATCCTAAAACAGTTGAGCCGTAATTATGGGAAAACATATTGTCTTTCATTATACCCTTAACTCTAACTGTACTGTCACCTAAATTAATATTCTCACTTTCGTTGCCGTTCACCTGCAGTCCTTTGTAATACAGAGTGTAATCCCCTATTTTTCCTATCTCTATTTTTATCAAAGGCTTAATGTTGTTTGAAACGTATTGGAAATCTTTAATAAGTCCTACAACTTCATCTATATCAATATCTCCGTCAAGGTAAGACTGGTGGAGTTTTTTGAAAGCACCGTCCTTGTAAATAAACAGGGCTAAGTCATAGGGGTACGCTTGTGCCGGAGAAATAAATTCGTATTCACCGATTACGTGGGAATAGTACAGGCAGGTGAAACCGTCACTACCTCCGCAACATACCTTGTAGTCCTCTGTTTCTCCGATTATCTCAAAGAATCCGCTGGATTTTGACAATCCTGCATATTCATAAAATTCCGATTCAATAGTTGGGTTTGTGTTTACATATGAATATCTGCTGTCTTTTTCCGATAGTGTTCTCAAAATCGGATAAATATCAGAAATAAGGTCATTTTCATACGCCCCTATTAATGTATAGGCTTTTTCTTTTGAAACGCAGTAAATACCCATATCGTAAGGGGTAGAAGTTATAGTTGAAGTAAATTTGTAATCTCCGAAATTGTCGGAACATTCTTTGTTTTCAGTATCACCGGAAGCATATGCTATGTCATATTGATCCCAAGTAAAAATATACCTGTAATCCTTTACTTCTACATCGCCGAATTTTTCTTCAATCTTTTGCTTTAAGGACTTTTCGTTTTTTACGAACTCAATTACCATATCGTCCTTGTATTGGCAACTGTTAAATGCGTCAACAACTACCTTCATATCAGGAACAAGTCCGTCTCTGAACGCCTCCTCCAAAAAGATTACTTCGTCATTTTTAACTAAATAAATAGCCAAGGAGTCAGGGCTGACTAAACAATTCAATTTAAAGCAGTAACCGCCTACATATTTGCTGTAGTTGTTTGTGCGTTTCTCACTGTAGCCACCGTAAACTACCTTGTAATCGCCGATATCGGTTAACTCTGTATATACATAGGTGCGGTTTTTGGTAATAGGCTTGCGGGAATCCACGTACTCTTTAAATACTCCGGCAGTATCTGTAATTAAAACGAGATTCTTAATTGCCGTATCAAGGTCATTATAGGCAGAGTCGATTTCCGACTGTCGGTTGCCTAAATAGTACTGAGCCTGCGCATTGCTGAATGCGTCTTTGAAAGCCTTGTAGCTTATAGTTGTGTACTTATCCTTGTTCTCAATATAGTATGAGGAAGAATTAAGCAATTCTTCTAACTTAGTTACGTCAACTTTCGCAGGTTCAATGTTGTTTAATGCGTTTTGTAAATCCTCTACCGCTTTATCAACCTGCTCCTGAGTTGCATTTTGGTCATCGTAAACCGCCTGTGCTTGTGTCCTTGCAGTTTCAAACGCCTCTAATGATTCGGGGGTGTATCTTCCGCCTACAGGCATACCTTCTGTCAACACGTCAAGTAATACGCTTTTATCTACCGCAGGAGTATCCTCAAGAGCAAACGCTCCCACTGTGGAAAAAGCAGAAATTATTAGGGTTAGTGATAATAGTAATGCGATAAATTTCTTCATAGGGCTTTCCTCCTTATTCAATAATATAATAATTGTTTGCACCAAGATAGCAACGATAGGTTTTTGAAGTGTGAGATTTTGTATAGAAATAAATATCGTAATATTTATTCTTCTCCATTGTCAAAGTTCCTAAAGAGTTATATGGACTATAAACAATATAACCGGATTTAAGGCTTGAAACTTCTGCGCTTGAAAACTTTTGGGCATATTCTCTGCCGTCTGCACCGATTATATGGCAATAAACATTTCCGTCATTTGTATAGTCGGAGATATTTTTAGGATAGAAAATCACCGAATTTTTGAAAAGTTTGTTTTCCGTTGAGGGAACTGTGCTTATAGTAGGCTCGGTGGGAGCAAATGTAGGCTGTGTTTGATATGGAGGGCGTGTTGCCGGCTCTGTGGGCTCTACAACTTCTGTAGCGTCCGTATAAATAGGAAATGTAGGTTCGGTAGGCATCGTCACAGGGTGAGTATATGTTGGGCGAATAGTTGGCTGAGTAACAGGCTGGGTATATGTTGGGGTTGTTGCTATGGTTGTCTGTTCCGTAGGCTCTGTAACTACAGGTTCTGTGGGAAATTCCGTTGGTACGGTTACTGTTTCTTCAGGCTCTGTGGCAAGGGTTACTGTGGTTTCATCCTTGGAAACAGAAGCGTTTCCTGTGTGACTGCCTCCGTTGCCTTTATCTATATCCGCCTCTTCTGTCTTTGAATAAAAACTGTCTGTATTATTAGTTGGGTATAGGGTGACGGTTTCGCCGTTTGGCAAAATGATAACAGGCAAAATTTCATCAACCTTTGGCAAGGTTGGATCCGAGCTGTAGCTATAGCCCTTTGTTTCGGTTTTATTCTGTGAGTCGTTGTCCGTATTTTCCGTTGTAGGCTCTGTGAGAGGTCTTACTACTGCGGTGGGGTCTGTATTTACTATAGGCAACATAACGCTTCCCAGCACAAAGCAGAATGTTAAACAGGCCGCTGTGGCAACAACACGAGTATTAAAGGGGATAACCTTTTTAGGTTTCTTCTGAGCATCAGGGATATTTATGGCATTTTCTATCCAGCTGTCCGGAGTTTTGATATTTTTTAACTTATCAAAGTTAAAGTCCTTCACGTGTCATCACCTCCGTAAATAGTTTTAAGTACTTCTCTGCCTCGCTTTAACAAGGACTTAACTGTGTTTTCTTTTATTTTAAGTATTTGAGCAATCTCCTTTACCTTATACTGCTCACAATAATACAGATAGAGGACGTCACGGTATTTAAGGGGGGTTTCCATTAATGCCCATGACATATCCATACTATCCGTATTATCGTAATAAGCATTATCTTCAGGGGGCTTTGAGATAAACGGCATACGAAATTTTCGAGCATAGCTGACACATTCGTTAATGGCTACACGAATGAGCCACGCCTTTAGGTGCTCGTCGCTGTCAAAATCGGGGGATTTTTCGTACAGCTTGCAAAACACATTCTGAAAGCAATCCTCTGCGTCGGTACTGTTACGCAAACGCATTACGCACACGCCGGTAACAGTATCTGCATACAGCCTGACTGTTTCTTCAAATGTATGCCCTGCATACAGTTTCTCTGCCATTAATCTCCCCCCTCTATAAGTAATACGCACCAAAGCGAATTTTGGTTGCATTATACTTAAAAATTTTTCAAATTAATACCTTTATTTCCTTAAATTACATTATAAATTGTAACAGGGGTAAAATCAATACTCACTTTACTCTTTGAAAAACTGTGGTATAATATATACGGATAAGTGAAGGAATGGTTATTATGAAATACTACAAAAGGTTTCCCCTTGAGAAAATGAGCAACTGCCGTGACTTAGGCGGTTACCCTACAAAATACGGCAAAACTACAAGCTTCGGAGTATTTGTCAGGAGTGAGGCTCCTGTAAATTTAACCGATAATGACCTTGAAATAATCAAGGACTACAAAATTACAAGGTCTATTGATTTTCGAGGTGATGAGGATATTAAAAAATTCCCCAGCAGTCTGAACACTGAGGGGATTGAATATATACATATGCCTATGTTTGGCAGAGCTGACGCAATGGGATTTGAGGACGACAAGGATGACCCAAGTGTGGGATTCAGCGGTTGGGGCAAAACCTACGTACAATGGCTTGAATGTTACAAGGGGTGGATAAGAGATGTTATCAGTCTGCTTGCAAGCTGTGAAAATGCCTGTCAGTACAACTGCAACGCAGGCAAGGACAGAACAGGCATCATCAGCGCTTTTATTCTCGGTATTGCAGGTGTTGAGCCAAACGACATTGCCTTTGACTACTGCATAAGCCGTACAATGCTGAAGCCTCGCTTTATTGAGATTACTCCTCAATGGGCAAGCTACCTGAAAAGAGAGGACGGCACTCTGATTACAAATCATCCCTTTTTATATACTCCAAAGGATGCAATGGAGCAGATGATAAAATACATAAATTCAACTTATAAAAACTGCGAAAATTACCTTTTGAGCTGTGGCGTAAGCGACAGGGAGATTTTGGAAATCCGCCATAAAATTTTAGGTTGATTTTTATAAATAAATGTGTTATTATTTTAACAGACACTGACGCTGAAATATTGCATTGAGGCGAAAGGCTCTGCTAAATTGGATATGACGCCACTATAGCCATGCCTTTCGGTATGGCTGTTTTTATTTGATAGGAGTTTTTGTATGGAAACAAGAGTTGCCGCTATCAGTATTATTCTGGAAAATAACCAATCGGTAAATGAGGTTAACGCAATACTAAATCAGTATAGCGATTATATAGTAGGAAGAATGGGTATTCCCTATAAACAAAGAAAGCTGTCAATTATCAGCATTGTAATTGACGCTCCCCAAGATGTTATATCCACTCTGTCCGGAAGGTTAGGTAAGCTACAGGGAGTAAGTGCAAAGGCTGCTTATTCCAAGTTTATTTTTAACGATAATGATTGAGCTTGTTAACAAACTTGAAAAAGAAAAAATATTAACTAAAGCAGAATTTGTAAGGCTGTTAGGCTGTGACGAAAGCACACAGGAATACCTTGCAAAGACTGCTGAAAAAATACGAATAGAAAACTACGGTAAAGATATTTATCTTAGGGGGTTAATTGAATTTACCAACTTCTGCAAACAGGACTGTTACTACTGCGGAATACGAAAAAGCAACACCCAGTGTCCCAGATACAGGTTAACAAAAGAGGATATTTTGGAATGTTGCAAGGAGGGTTACGAGCTTGGCTACCGCACCTTTGTTTTACAGGGCGGTGAGGATGCGTATTTTACCGATGACAGGCTTTGCGAAATTATTTCTGCCATAAGGGGAAATTATCCCGACTGTGCTATCACCCTTTCTGTAGGTGAAAAAAGCAAGGAAAGCTACCAAAGATTTTTTGATTGCGGTGCCAACCGATATTTACTCCGTCACGAAACTGCAAATGCTGAGCATTTTTCAAAGCTTCACCCTGAAAAACAAACACTGAAAAGCCGTAAAAAATGCCTGTTAAATTTAAAAGAAATCGGCTATCAGGTAGGCTGTGGATTTATGGTAGGCTCCCCCTATCAAACCCTTGAAAATCTTGCAGAGGATTTGCTGTTCATAAAGGAGCTTAATCCGCAAATGGTAGGCTTAGGTCCATTTATTCCACACAACCAAACACCTTTTAAGGATTTTAACAGCGGTACTCTTGACCTTACTTTAAAACTGCTGTCTATAATCAGAATTATGTTGCCTAAGATTTTGTTACCTGCTACAACTGCTCTTGCTACTATTGATCCCAAGGGCAGAGAAAAGGGCATCCTTGCAGGTGCAAATGTTGTAATGCCAAACCTTTCCCCCTTGTCGGTGAGGAAAAAATATCAGCTCTACGACAACAAGGTTTGCACAGGCGATGAATCTGCACACTGTCGCAGATGTATGGAAGGCAGAATAAACTCTATCGGTTGCAGAATTGTCACAGCACGCGGTGACAGTAAAAATATATAATTGTCGAGTGTCTCGACACCCATTTCGAGAAAAAAGTTGATATTTACAAGTCTTTTTTGCCCGACCGTTTTCGAGCAATTTACTATAAAGTAAAAAACAATAAAATATTTAAAGAAAGGATATAATGAAATGTATAATCCAAAATCACTAAAGGCTGAGGAATTTATCAATCACGAGGAAATTCTTGACACACTTAAATATGCTGACGAAAACAAGGATAACTTGGAGCTTGTTGACAGCCTTCTGAAAAAAGCAGAGGAGCTTAAAGGTCTTACTCACAGAGAAGCGTCTGTACTTTTAGCTTGCGAGGATCAGGAAAGAGTACAGAAAATGTACGACCTTGCAGAAAAAATTAAGAAAGATTTTTACGGAAACAGAATCGTTATGTTCGCTCCCCTCTATCTTTCTAACTACTGTGTTAACGGCTGTGTGTATTGTCCTTATCACTTGAAGAACAAGCACATTTGCAGAAAAAAGCTTACTCAGGAGGAAATCGAAAGAGAAGTAATCGCCTTGCAGGATATGGGACACAAGCGACTTGCCATTGAAGCAGGTGAAGATCCTGTAAACAATCCTATTGAGTATATTTTGGAGTCAATAAAAACTATCTACAGCATCAAGCACAAAAACGGTGCTATCAGACGTGTTAACGTAAACATTGCCGCAACTACTGTTGAAAACTACCGTAAGCTCAAAGAAGCTGAAATCGGTACATATATTTTATTCCAGGAAACCTACCACAAAGAAAGCTACGAAAAGCTCCACCCAACAGGACCTAAGCACAATTATGCTTACCATACAGAGGCTATGGACAGAGCTATGGAGGGCGGTATTGACGACGTAGGTCTTGGAGTACTGTTTGGACTTGAACTTTACAGGTATGAATTTGCAGGACTATTGATGCACGCAGAACACCTTGAGGCTGTTCACGGTGTCGGTCCTCACACAATAAGCGTTCCCCGAATTAAACGCGCTGAGGACATTGATCCCGATGTATTTGACAATGGTATCTCAGATGAAACTTTTGCAAAAATCTGTGCATTAATCAGAATTTGTGTTCCTTATACAGGTATGATTATATCCACAAGAGAAAGCAAGGAAGTCAGAGAAAAGGTTATTAGACTTGGCGTTTCTCAGATCAGCGGTGCTTCAAGAACTTCCGTAGGCGGTTATGCAGACGGCGGTGAGGAAGAAAACAGCCAGCAGTTTGACGTATCAGATCAGAGAACTCTTGACGAGGTTGTGGCTTGGCTTATGGAGAACGGCTACATTCCCTCCTTCTGCACAGCATGTTATCGAGAGGGACGTACAGGCGACAGATTTATGGCACTGTGCAAAAACAGACAGATTCAAAACTGCTGTCATCCAAATGCTTTGATGACCTTAAAGGAATTTCTTATGGACTATGCAAGCCAACACACAAAGGAGCTTGGTGAAAAAATGATTGAACAGGAGCTTGACAACATTCCTAACGAAAAGGTCAGAGAGCTTTGCAAAAAGCATTTGATTGACATAAGCAACAACAAGCGTGATTTCAGATTTTAGGAGGTTACTATGACATTAAACGAAACTCCAAGTGCTAACAGGCTTCATATAGGTTTTTACGGTAAACGCAACGCAGGAAAAAGCTCGCTTATCAACGCCTTTACAGGTCAGGAGGTTTCAATCGTTTCTGAAATCGCAGGTACTACCACTGACCCTGTAAACAAGGCTATGGAAATTCACGACATTGGCGCTTGCGTGCTTATCGACACAGCAGGCTTTGACGATATCGGCGAGCTTGGTGAAATCAGAGTACAAAAAACGAAAAAGACTGCTGATAAAATTGATATTGCTATTATTCTGTTTTCAGGTGATGATATTACTCTTGAATGCAGATGGTATGAATTTTTCAAGAATAAGAACATACCTGTATTGCCTGTTGTCAGCAAGGCTGATTTGCTTGTAAACGGCTTTTCCTACACCATAATGGTAGAAAGCAAAATTTCACAGAAGCCTATTCTTGTGAGCTCTGTTGACAAAAGCGGTATCACCGAGTTGAAAGAAGCTTTAATAAGACTTATCCCCTCTGAATACAATGCTCCTACAATTACCGGAAGCTTGTGTACCGAGGATGATATTGTGTTGCTTGTTATGCCTCAGGATATTCAGGCACCAAAGGGCAGACTTATCCTGCCACAGGTGCAAACAATCAGAGAATTGCTTGACAAAAAGTGCCGAGTAATTTGCTGTACCACAGATAAATTTGTTTCTACCATATCTATTTTAAAAGAGGAGCCAAAGCTTATCGTTACAGACTCACAGGTGTTTGACTACGTTTATGAAAACAAGCCGAAAAGCTCGTTGCTTACAAGCTTTTCCGTGCTGTTTGCCGCATATAAAGGTGATATAAAGTACTATATTGAGGGCGCAAAGGCTATTGACAGCCTAACTGAAAACAGTAAGGTTCTTATTGCGGAATGTTGTACTCACGCGCCTATGACTGAGGACATAGGCAGGGTAAAAATACCAAGGCTGTTAAGGAAAAGAGCAGGCGAAAACATCACTATAGATATTGTTTCCGGCACAGATTTTCCTGAGGACCTTAGCAATTATGATTTGGTTATTCAGTGCGGCGGCTGTATGTTCAACCGCAAATATATTCTCAACAGAATAGGCAAAGCTAAAAATCAAAATATCCCTATGACAAACTACGGTGTTGCTATTGCCCACATTACAGGAATTTTGGAACACGTTGTAAATCCGTAATTATTAATTGAAAATGGAAAATGGAAAATTGAAAATTTCGGTCGAGCAGATGAGTTTACTTAATTAGAAAACTTTTATACCCGACCGTATCAAAAACCGCCTTTGGCGGACTATAAATGCGGTCGGGAATAGGAGTAAATTTGTATATGAATTTTTCTACACGTCATTCATTATCCATTATCCATTAATAAAGTCCATTATCAATTAAATAAACAAAGAAAACTGCCCCACACTGACGTGTGGGGCAAAATTATGTCTTAATTTTTAGTAATTTAATTAAATTACTCTTCTCTCTTTTTGCGAGCGAAAATCATTGTACCTATAGCAAGCACCATTACCCCGCTAAGGATAATAAGGATTGTATCAGCCTGACCGTCGGAGCCTGAGCCTGAGCTGTTTGAGCTACCCGAATTACCACCGGAAATAGGTCTTCCCGGATTTTCTTCGATCTCTTTAGCTCTACTTGCAGCCTCTGTGGGGTCAATCTTACCGCCCTCTTTATCATTAGGATATGCTAACTTATAAGCATCCTGTAGCTGACCTAACATTTTCTTTTTGTCTGCTTCAGTTGGTTGAGTATCCTTTGAAAGAATATAAGCATAAATGCCCTCAATATCCTTTACGTTGAACTTCAGTAGCGCATCCTTTAGGCACTTAACAACGTCAACACCGTAAGTAATGTCGTGGTTGCAGTAGTTTGGCAGCCAGTCGCCGATTACTTCTTCGCCTCTCTCGTTAGGACATAGAACAGAACCGATTAGCTTACCTGTTGATGAAAGAGCAAGGTGAGGACCGTATTTAGCGCTGTTTGTTTTCCAAACTGACTCGTAAGCTTCTTTCTCAGAGTCAACCGCGTTCTCGATCATTTTACCTGTAACTCTTGCTGTATCGCCGATACAAGCTGTACCGAAAGTCTGGTCAAATGTCTGTACGCCTGTGTTTGCACTAAAGATAATACAGTAGTCTTTGCCGGACTGTAAACCGCCTGAAACTGTTGTTGATGCATCAAGCTTTGACAGGTCGTATGCCCATAGATTTGGGTTGCTCTTATCTTTTGTACAGCCTTCTGCCTTTGACTGCCAAGAATAGA
Source organism: uncultured Clostridia bacterium (assembly GCA_945980035.1). Taxonomy (GTDB): domain Bacteria; phylum Bacillota; class Clostridia; order Oscillospirales; family Acutalibacteraceae; genus Ruminococcoides. The sequence goes on along the minus strand of CAMFQG010000007.1, from coordinate 2,365 downwards.
AAGCGTCACCGCCTCTTTCCCAAATGTGGCAATAAATTAAACTAACATTGTTCCATTTGCTTGCATCAAAATAAATAAATTTGCCTGCACCCGTGCCTGAATTTGAAGTATCAGCACCTGCAGAATTGCTAACCTCTGCACCTGCACTTGCGCTATCTGTATCAGCAGCAGAAACTGCTACTACAGCCATAGACATTACAAGTACTACTGCAATAGAAATAGCTAAAATTCTTTTTAACATAAAATCTCCTCCAATATTTTTGAAATGGCACAACTCGCCTCACCCTCATTCTACTACTTTGGTTACAATTTAGCAATAACTTTTCCAATAAATACTGCCTGCATTTTTCACAAAGTTTCATTATGATTTTTGTGCAGTATTTCACCGACTACAAAATCCATTATCCATTAAATACACAAAGAAAATGCCCCACACTGACGTGTGGGGCAAAATTATGTCTTAATTTTTTAGTAATTTAATTAAAATTATTCTTCTCTCTTTTTGCGAGCAAAAAGCATTGTGCCGGCAGCAAGTACCATAACTGCACCAAGGATGATGAATAGTGTATCAGCCTGACCGTCAGAACCTGAACCTGAGCTGTTTGTAGAAGCAGTAGATGTTGAACCGCCTGTAACAGCTGTTACAGAACCGCCATTATTCTTGATAGTCTGAGCATCATTCTTAGCCTTATCCTTATCAATCTTACCGCCCTCTTTGTCGTTAGGATATGCTAATTTGTAAGCGTCCTGTAGCTGACCTAACATTTTCTCAAGGTCTTCATCTGTCGGCTGTGTTGGTTTTGAAAGGATGTAAGCATATACAGCTTCGATATCCTTAACATTGAACTTTAATAAAGCATCCTTTAGGCACTTAACAACGTCTACATTGTAAGTAATGTCGTGGTTGCAGTAGTTAGGTAGCCAGTCGCCGATTACTTCTTCGCCCTTTTCATTTGGACATAGAACAGAACCGATTAGCTTACCTGTTGATGAAAGAGCAAGGTGAGGACCGTATTTAGCGCTGTTTGTCTTCCAAACTGACTCGTAAGCTTCTTTCTCAGAGTCAACTGCGTTCTCAATCATTTTGCCTGTAACTCTTGCTGTATCGCCGATACAAGCTGTACCGAAGGTCTGGTCAAAAGTCTGAACGCCTGTGTTAGCACTAAAGATTACACAGTAGTCTTTGCCGGACTTTAAACCGCCTGAAACTGTTGTTGAAGCGTCAAGCTTTGATAGGTCGTAAACCCATAGATTTGGGTTGTTCTTATCTTTTGTACAGCCTTCTGCCTTTGACTGCCAAGAATAGAAAGGATCTCCGCCTCTTTCCCAAACGTGGCAATATACTAAATTAACATTGTTCCATTTGCTTGCATCAAAATAAATTAATTTGCCTGCACCTGTGCCTGAATTTGAAGTATCAGCACCTGCAGAATTGCTAACCTCTGCACCTGCGCTTGCGCTGTCTGTGTCAGCAGCAGAAACTGCTACTACAGCCATGGACATTACGAGAACAACAGCAATAGCAATAGCTAAAATTCTCTTTAACATAAAATCTCCTCCAATAAAATAATAAATTAAGACATTAAATCTTACCATTATTATACTATATTAGTTACAATTTCGCAATAACTTTTACAACAAAATTAGCTGTCTGATTGCACAAGAATTATAGAATCAAATCGTGCATAATGCACAAAAGCCTTGACGCGGAAAACGTCAAGACTTCTCAGTGTTTAATCGGTGAAATCAAATTCACCAGCGTGATTCTTCTTGAATATAGCGTAAACCTTTTCAACTATCTCCTCGTCCTCAACGCCTACGTAATTTTCTGTTTCATCATCTATAGATTCAATCTTTAAAATGATTACACCGTCTGCATCCTCAGAATTTTCGATTAAGACAATATATTCCTCACCCTCAAGCTGAATTGTATCAAGATATTCAAACTCAGTTGTTACACCGTCCTCGTCGGTTAGTTCAATGATTATTGCCTCGTTATCGTCAAGTTCATTTACAAAATCTTCGTTATTAAGCATATGGCACACTCCTTTTTAATTTGCATTTTATAAAAGTTTACAACATTTATATAAAAAAATCAATAGGAATATTTATCTAAAAGGTAAATACCAGAATTGAGGCAGCAAGAAAGCGCACCATATGCGTGCGCTTTCTTTAGCCATCGCTCGTGCGCACACAGGGCGCAACTGAGCGGGCAATATAATTATTTTTTGTTTGATAGGATGATTAGATGAATTAACGGTAACATAAAATCATTTTTCAATTACTGACAAATTTTTCAATTATTTGAAGTATCCTTGTATTATATAATAGTAGGCATAAGAGTACTTATTTATGGGCTCTTTAT
>CAMFQG010000006.1 GCA_945980035.1 uncultured Clostridia bacterium | reverse complement strand
ACCTAAGCCTTCGTCGGCAGCGTCAGATGTGTATAAGAGACAGATCATATAGACAGATACAAAAGTATCTGTCTATTAATTTTTTAGGAGGTATTATTTATGAAAAAACTATTATCTATTATTATGGCGCTGATAATAACGCTGTCGGCAGTTTCGCTTGTTACCGTTTCAGCCACAGAGGACATACCGGTTACAGAAATCACCCTTGACAAAATGAGACTTATTGAAGACAAGGGAACGCCTAAGAGCTTGCGTGTTTATACGTCCCCTGAAAATGCAACTGACAAAGATTTGGTGTGGACCTCAAGTAATAAAAAAGTTGCAAAGGTTGTGGGCTGGAATAACGGCGCCAAGTTACTCATAAAGGATTACGGAAAAGCAAAGATTACAGTGTCTTTGAAGTCAAACCCAAATGTAAAAGCCGTATGCAATATTGAATGTAAAAAAATGACCGGCAGGTTTGACTACAAAGAATTAAAGAACGGCACAATCAAAATTCTGGAGTATAAAGGCTCCGAAAAAGTGATTAATGTTCCGGAAAAAATCAACGGTAAGGACGTTACAGTAATTGAAAGCTTTGATGATTTCTATGATCGATATGCCAAAAAAATTACTATTCCAAAGACAGTCAAAAAGATTAACAATGTTCATCCCTGTATTTTTGCACATGTAAAAAACATAAAAGTCCATAAGAATAATAAATACTTTTCCTCAGTAGACGGCGTTTTATACGACAAGAACGTAACAAAGCTGCTGTCATATCCGGAATATAAAGCGGGAACATTAATTGTACCTAAAACAGTAAAAACAATCGAAAAGAACGCATTTCCCGGTTATTCTTTTGTAACATCTGTGCAGTTGCCTGTTGGATTGGAAACAATCAAGGAGGGTGCATTTTGCGGGTGCGATAAACTTAAAGAAATTAATATCCCGAGTACGGTTAAAACAATAGAGCCCTATGCATTTTGTGATACCTATTTGATGAATTACGTTACAATTCCCGCAAGTGTAAAAACTATTGGCAAAGCCTCTTTCGGTTGTTATACCGATGAAACGGCAAGAGTCCATTATAAAAGATTTTTTACAATTTATTCAACTAAAGGCTCAGCTGCATACAAATACGCAAAAAAGCACAATCTCAAATTTAAAGTAATCGGATAAACTACAGCATAACAAAGGGGCGGACAATTTGTCCGCCCCAATTAATATGTATTAAAGATTAAATAATTCCTGCAAAAATCAGAAGTACCAAGATAAGTGTAGCAACAATAAGCGCTGATACAGAGATAAGAATAATCGTATTCATCTTAAAGTTGTGATTGTCTGCACTTTCTCTTGTGGGAATTAATCGTGATTTTCTCAGTGCGGTTACTACTCCCTTGTAGAGCATAAGTACAAGTGCAGAGTTTAAAGCAACCTTTAAGAAGTTAAAGGGAATTAACAGAGGAATAAACAACTGTAGCACTTCTTCTCTAGTCGATGTCATGAATATAGGAGTTAAAATGTAATTCCATAAAAGCATTATAACTACCATTGAAAGTGAGCCTGCAACAAGTCCGATAACTGCTCTTGAAAGGGTTTTCTTTTTAAAGTAAAACAATGAGGATACTCCCACGAATACCCCTGAAGCTAAGAAGTTCATCAAAAATCCGATGATACCCGTATCGCTGATTGCCAGTAATTCAACAAGGCATACTACAAGTGACATTACTATTCCTGCAACAGGGCCGAAGATAAATGCTCCGATTGTTACAACTACGTCGCTGGGCTCGTAGGTCAAAAACTGTACAGGTACTCTGATAAAAAAATCGGCAACTATTGCGATTGCAACCAGCATAGCCATACAGCAAAGCTTTTTGATGTTTTCTGTTCTTTTCTGTGATTTCGTCATAAAATGACCTCCCTAAAAATATTAGCTGTCCTCAAAAAGCAACAAAAACCCCCACAGTTACCTGTGGGGGTTAATTATAAACATTACATAACGTATATGTTAATCCTCTCTCATCCGGACTATACCGTCGGCACCTGAATTTCACAGGTTCAGCGAGATTACTCTCGGTCGTGGGCTTTACCACCGGTGGGGAATTTCACCCCGCCCCGAAGACAACTTCATATATATTATATTCCACTATTTTAATTTGTCAATAGTTCGCTTCATATTTTTCAGAGTTTCCTTAGTTTCTTTGCTAACTCTAAAGCTGTCCCTTGCCTTTTGAATAGTGCGGCTTACCGTAATATCATCTAAATTACAGCTTTTAAAATAATCCATAGCTACAGCTTCATTTTTTGCAAAAGCAGTAGCTACCAGCCACGCCTGTGCCATACTCACATAGTAATACTTATTTGTAACACCGTCGCATAGCTCTAAAGACTTTTTAAGGTATTTTTCATCAAGGAAATAGTCCAGCAAAAGTATCAAGCCTACCCTGATTTTCCAGGGGTTTTCGTCTTGTAAATACTTCTCAATATCCTCTATGAATAATTCTCTGTATTTTAAGGTTTTCTTTAAACCACTGCAAAAGCTGTCGCACAAAGCCCAGTTGTTTATGTACTGAATCTGACTTTCAACCAAAGATGAAAATTCCTGATAGTCCTTAACCTTAACAAGTCCTATTAAAATACCTCTTATCATAACTTCTTCATAATAATAGGTATCGCAACATTTAAAATAGCCGTTAATATCTCCCTTTGAAATTTCTTTGCAAAGCTTTCTCATAACAGGAAGACGTATTCCGATTATCTTTTCGCTGTCATAGTCAGGCACAAGCCTTGAATGAAATTTTTTATACTCTAAGTCAGCATCATTTTTTAGATTTTCAATAAATGATTGGTAATTTTCCTTATTCCATACAATGCTTTTATAATCCATTATTCAATACCTTTGGTAGGGCAGGGAGTATCTAAGTCAATATAGTACAAATCGTGGGCAACAACCTGTTCCTCTTTTGGCGGTGGAGTCATATAATCGCCTTTAAAAGCAAGCCTCAGATATTTATCGTAGCCATTCATAGCCATAAACCTGTGTCCCTCAAGCTCAACCTCTACAGTGCTTTCAAAAAGCTCCTTTGGGTAAGCGTTTTTCATAATGCGTGGACCTGCACAAAGCTCGCCGATACAACTGCAATTCTCAATAGGGTAGGCGGTCATACGCTTTTCGGCATATTTCCATATTTTTTTGCGGGTTTTATATTTTCTGAATATGCCCAATAAAGCTTTACTGCCAAGCGCCAAGATTCCTCCGTGATTTTCAGGCACCGTCTGAGCCCGAAACAGAGAATAAATAATGCACCAAAAATATTGGAAATACCTTTGAATAGTTTTGTCGGGCTTTGGATCAATGGGAAAAATATCAAATGCAACACCGTGTGGTATATCCAAATCCTTTTGATATGTTTTTACAAGAGTTGCACTTGTATCAACAAGTGTAGCAAAGCAGTTTCGTGTAAAAGTTTCGTCGCTTTCATTCAGCAAAACAAAACGACTGTCAGGCTTTTGCTTTAGATATTCCTTTATAAAAATCTCATAGTCTGCCCTTGGCATAAACACGTCAGCGTCATCATCCCAAGGAATAAACCTTTTACCCCTTAATGCTCCGATTAAGCAACCACCGCAAAGATAATAGGTAATGCCGTTATCCCTGCAAAATTTATCAAAATGAATTAAAATATCAAGTTCTTTTAATTGCAGACCTCTTAATTGCTCAGGGGTAAGCTCTAACTTTTCAGGCATAAATTACCTCTTGTTTTTCTTGATTTTTTTCTTCCAGAATGGAATTTGAAGAAGTCCAACTACAGTTCCAAAGCCGTATGCAATATGAATAAGTGGGAATAAAAACGGCAACAGGAAGAAATGGGGACGAATATCTCTCATTGTAAAACAGCTGACTGTATTTACAAAGTCGAACATTGAATACAGCAAAAACAGTACCTCAAGCAAAAGAGGATAACCTAATACAGCAACAATGGAGCAGATAATTATGCCCATAACAAAAAGAAACGGAACAAAGTGATAATATGAAAAGCACCTTGGTTCAACAGACATAGTCAGACCTATCCATTTACCGTTGCCGTATTTTTGCTTAATCATACTTTTAAGGCTGTTTCTTGTGTGCTGATATGATACAATCTCAGGATTAAAGCACAGCTTAAAGCCTGCTTTTTGCATTCTGTAGTGAATTTCGTTGTCCTCTGTTCTTGTGAGATTTTCGTTAAAAAATCCGATTTTATCAAAAACCTCACGTCTGTATGCACCGTGGAACAGTGAGTTTACATAGCTTTTACCCTGCTGACGTCTGTAGGGTGCGATTGAACTGCCGAAAAGCGAGGTTTCCAGCAACAACAAAGTTTCTTTCCAAGGAGTTGTCTGATCTATAATATTGGGACGTACGCCACCGCAAATATATTCACCGCTCTCTAAGGTTTCAACATTTTTTTCAATGAAGTTAGAGGGGATAGAAGCGTGAGCGTCAATTCTTACAACAGCGTCACCGTTGTAATTGTTCAGAACAACATTCCAACCGCAGGGCTGAGTTTTCTTAGGATTGGACAGCACCTTAACATCATAGAAATCGTCCTTATTATTCTTCATAAAGGTTTCCATAATTTTCTTAGTGTTGTCCGTAGAATTACTATCAACTAAAAGTATTTCAATTTTTTTGTGGTCATAAGTTTGTGAACAAATATCCTTTAACAGCAAACCTAATTTTGCTTTCTCATTATAAGCAATAATTCCTACAGTAATTATCATAATTCCTGTCCGTCCTTGTGTAATTTAATCAGCCACATAGCAGAGGTAGCAATAGACTCTGTAAAATATGGAATAACATAAAATCCCGGCAAAACAAAAAAGCAAGTTGCAATCCAGGGAATAAAAGTAAAAATCAGTAATATTATATCTTTTAAATGTTTTTTTCCGATTTTGCTTCCAAACCTGTAAAAGAAATATGAAAGCTTTTCAGTTTCGTTATCAACAAATGTAAATTCACTAATAAAATACCTTGTTGACGTAAGTACCCCACCGATTATACCCAATGAATACAGAACTGCTGAAATAACAGTATATATGCTTCCGTCAATAAAATTGAAGCTGTTAATAATTTCAACAGCAACGTAGGGGATAAACCAAACGGCAAGGTTAATAAACAGGAAAACAGCAATTATTAAATTAAATATAATCGCCTTAAAATACTTCTTTATTCCTTTGAAGAAATAAAACAAATATCCAAGTTTAGTTTCCTTGTTTTTTGCCAATTCATAATACAGCTTGAAAAATCCGTTGATAACAGGGGAAACAAACACTGCTAATAATCCTATAACAAAAATATCTGCATAATAAACAATGTTTGTATAGACTGTGTTTGTGTTCAATTCCAAATTCTCGTCATAAACATTAAACGCCAGTAAATTCAAATGAAAAATCAGATATAGGATAAGTACTATTCCGCCTATGACAAATACGGAGGTTACTGCCGATATATAGTTGTTTTTCAGCGATTCTCTCGCTTGCTTTTTAATTTGTCTTTCAATTTCCATATTTTTTAAAGTTTTTCTGTGTATAGCTTGTAGAATGCCTGCAGACATATTTCAGCATGCTTAAAGAATTTTTCCTTGTCAACACTTTCGTCTGCATTATGCATATTTACATTATCGTCAACGAATGCAGGGCCGAAGGCTACACCTTTGTTTCCTAACATACGTGCGTATGTGCCGCCGCCTGTAACGTAAAGCTCAGGTTTTTCTCCCATAACTTCGTTGTAGGCATCGGAAAGCACACCGATAGCCTTGCTGTCCTTTGACAGATACAACGGCGGTGAATGGTGAATAGTTTTTGCATTAAGTCCTTTTCGTTTTACACATCTTTTAATGTGCTTAACAATATCCGTTCCCTTAACGGAAACAGGGTATCTTATGTCCAAGGTACAGTAAGCCTGATTGTCGTCAATTCTTACTGTGCCCAGATTACAGGTTAATTCTCCCGATACTGAGTCACGAACCTTCAGTCCCAGAGAGGTGCCGTCAGTTTGGTTGTTTACAGAATTTTTAATGAAGGTGCAAATGCTTCCAAGCTCGTCCTCATCGTAAAAACTGCTTAACAAGCTTACAAGGTCAGACGCTGCATTACGGCCTTTGTAGGGTTCACAGGCATGTGCTGCCTTTCCTTGACATTTAATCACAAGACCGTCAATAGTTTCAGAAAAGTCAAAGTTTCCCTCTATGCTTTTGCGGTTGTGGAGCATTTGATTTTCTTCTGAATCTGAGCTGTAAAGCAAAACTTCCCCACGGTCAGGAACTGCATTCAGTGCGTCTCCGGCTTCAAAAGCGCTTACTACTTTTCCGTCGTTTCTGTCAGAATATATTTTTATCTGCAAAATACCTTTTTCCGCATAGCAGATTCCGTAGTTGCTGTCGGGAGTAAAGGAAATATCGGGTAACTGTTCTTTGGAAAAGTATGTTTCCATATCGGACATACCCACTTCCTCGTCAGTACCGTAAATACAGCGCAGAGTGTTTACGCCCTTAACTCCGCTGTCCTTTAATGCTTTAAGACAGTACAGGTTGATAAGTGACGCACCTTTATCGTCAATAATACCTCTGCCGAATAATCTGCCGTCTTTGTCGGTTAGTGTAAAAGGAGGAACATTCCAGTTGCTTCCGGCAGGAACAACGTCTAAGTGAGTTAATGCACCGCACAATATTCCACTGTTGCCTAACTGAATATGACCTGCTTTATCATCAATATTCTTAACCTCAAATCCCATTTCTTTGCCACGTTTGAGAATGAAATTTAACGCTTCCTTGGGACCTTCGTTGCCTTCTGCTGATACTGATTTTATCTCTAAAAGAGTCTTTAAATCCTCTAAAATACTGTCCTTGTATTCATATATTTTTTTACCGAAATTCATAATTACCTCTTGTGTTTGACTTTGCGTTTGTTGTAAATAAATATTGCAATTATATACATAAAGAAAATTATAGCACAAACTACAGATATTATAATTCCACAATAGAAACCGGGAACAGTATATTTAAAAATAATTTTACTTTCCTGATTCGCCGGAATCTTTACAGCCATAAATCCAACATTAGCCTTTACAATTTCAACTTCCTCACCGTTTACGGTTGCACTCCAGCCCTCGTCATAGGGAACGCTGAAAAACAGTAGATTGTCATTACCGGTGTTATTTATAGTTGCCTCAAATCCCTGTGAATTGTAGGAAAAGCTGTGGCAGGAATTGTTTTTAAGAGCTTTACAGTCGCTGAAATATGCGTGACTTCCGTACTCATAGGAATTAGTTATTGATTCAAAGGTATGAGTTTTGCCGTTTTTTAAATCATACTTCAGCGGTTTGTATTTTTCCTTGGTATATCCTGTGATGTCAGAATATTTCTCCATATCCTCCATTGAAAGCACCATAGCTTTTAACAGAGCCTCTGAGCGATCCTGCTGATTTATCATTTCATATTCCTCAGTGGGGATAAAGGAATCGTACATAAATCCCATAGGAACGTAATATTCATTTTCAAATACTCTGCATCCGTTTACGGTTTTCAGATACTTGTAACCGCTCATTTTTGTAGAGCCGTTTTCATCTGTAAAGGAGCTGTCCTCATCGTCAAATTTCTCATCGAATACATACTTACAGCTAAATAATCCCCTTAGTCCGTAGTAGTCACAGGAGGGCCTTGACGCAACATCCCTTGTAATTCCTATGCTTTCGTAAAATTCCATTATTGATGAGGGTACAACGCTGTGAAAAGCATTCATTGAGGGTATTTGCCAGTACATTGCAAGGTTATCCACACATTCATAAAAATCAGAACGAACCTCAGAAATATCGTCAATTTCCAGCTTGTCCTTGCTGTTTACTGCATAGCTTTTTAAAAACTGTGACTCTTTATCATCAAGAGTTACCCCTGTCTGTACAATATAAGTTGAGGATAAAAGCGAGATTATTACAATACCTGCAATAGCAGCCACAGCAAGTCTGTTGCCCTGCTTTCTGAACAGCTTAATAATCAAAACAAACAGTAACAGGGACAGCATTGCTATTGCTACGTAAATCCAAAAACGGGTTGTGTATTCCGAAAGCCCTATAACTGTCTGTTCCGTATCATTATCATCGGTTACTGTGTTTGGCATTATTCCAATCAATAGCGCAATTCCCAATGTGATTCCAACTGACCAGCGGATAGCTCTGTTCCAGTCAACTTCCTTGTTTTCCAAGCTGATAACCGTGCAAAGACTGAGCATAAGCACAAGCATATAATACCATCGTGCATAGTAAATGCTTGAGTTAAACATTTGGAAAGCACTGTTGAACACAGGCACAAGTGCCATAAGTGCCAGTAAAACAACCAGTTTTTTAAGCCAGCTTCTCTGTCTTAACTGTAAATAACCTATAACCCCTGTCATACCTACAAGGGGCAGCCAACCGCTTACAGAAGCCCAGTTGCAATTTACGTCTGGAGTGAAGTTAGGCTGTGCCGCCAATTCAGGAGGGAAGAAGAAGCTTAAAATAATATATAAATACCTTTGGGGTACGTCGTAAACCAACGCGTCAAATCCGTTTGTCAGTGCGGAAAGTCTTGGATTTCCCGAGAGGAACAGCACCGTAGGAAGTATAAGAAATGCTGTTGCAAAAAATCCTGTAAGCACTTCAAAAATAAATAACAACAGCTTTTTCAAATTCAGCTTGTAGTTGTTTGTGAATAATAGCATAAGCCAATAAATAGCCGTAAACAATGCCATACCTGCAAAAAAGTAGTAGTTTACAATGCAGGCAAAAAACACTGTAATTGCCACAACACCTTTCTTGTTGTCGTACATAAATTTATCCACAGCCATAAGCAAGAGAGGGAAAACTATCATTGGCTCGTGAAAATGGAAAAAGAAAATATTGTAGATTGAAAAGCCTGAAAAGGCATAAAGCAATCCGCCTGCTACAGCGAAAAGCCTGTTGTTTACATATCTTTTCAGATATAAATATGAAGTCAGGGCTGCACAGGCAAACTTCAGAATAAACAAAGGCCCCATAAGGTAGGGGACAGCCTGGCTTGGAAAAGGCAGTGTTATCCAGAAGAAAGGACTGCCTAACAGATAAAAGGTGTAGGAGCCTAACAGTTGTGAGCCTAAATCTGTTGTGCTGTTCCACAGCAAATTTCCTTGTCTGATTGAGTCATGAACCATTTGGTAAAATGGTATTTCCTGAGCGTTGAAATCCCCATAGTAAAAGAAAATACCGTTACCTCGAATTATGGCAGGAATGATTATAAGGCTTGACAGGATAAGTCCCAATAAAAAGGCTAAAGCACCGTAATGCCTGTATAAATTCATATTTTTAAGTGTCTTTGCTTTACTCACAAAATACCTCTTTTCACAATGCTTTTCTATACTTTACAATATTGAAAATTTTGATTATAATTAATATGGATATATTCTATCACATTTTGTAGATAATTTGAACAATTTTTTGAAAAAGGATAAATAATATGAACAACTCACATTTTTTTGCAATGCTTTCACGTATGAAGTACATATCCCGCTGGGGATTGATGAATAATACAAAGAACGAGAATATCAGTGAACATAGCTTGCAGGTGGCAATGCTTGCACATTTTCTTGTAATTATGCACAATAAGAACACCGGGGATAACCTTAACTCAGAGAGAGCCGCACTTTTAGGTGTGTATCACGATGCTTCTGAAATTATAACAGGTGACTTGCCAACTCCCATAAAGTACTACAATCCCCAAATTATAGAGTCCTACAAAGCGGTGGAGGAAATGGCAGAAAACAAGCTTGTATCAATGCTCCCACAGGAATATCAAGCTGAATATAAGGAAATTTTGTCATTTCAGGGACAACAGGATAAGGAACTAAAAAAATACGTTAAGGCAGCGGACAAGCTTTCCGCTCTGGTAAAATGTATTGAAGAAATACGAATGGGTAATGATGAATTTAAACAGGCAAAAGCCACTATTGAAAAGTCCTTAATTCAGATGAATATGCCTGAAGTGGATGCTTTTATGAAGGACTTTTTACCGTCATTCTCACTGACACTTGATGAACAGAATGTCAATTAATAATGACGATTGTATGAAAAATACTGACAATGGTGTGATAATTCTAAATTAGAATTATAATCACTTGCTTAGTGTGGTATAATGTCGTAAGTTGTAGGTGACTGCAACTGAGCTTGAGGTATAACAGGGAGGTATATTTATGGCAAATTCAAGAAAACGTCCTAATAACTCTTCTAACTATGTTGATATAAGTTCAAATACACAGGTAGTAAACATTTATAAAAAGAAGGGTAAAGCCAAAAGAATAGTAGCTTTTATACTTGCTGTAGTTCTTTTTATTACCGGTATATTATTGGTTGTAGGCTGTACCTACAGTAACAATATTTTAAATGAGCTTACTGATGATACAGGCATCACCGAGCCAACAGTAGCCACTAAGGAAACTGTTGATGATGATCCGGGTGATTTCAACAATGTTACCGACAGCGATCTGTTGTCAAATCCAAAGATTTTAAACGTAATGCTTTTCGGTGAGGATAATCACTCAGCGAACACTACAGGCCGTAGTGACTCAATGATTATGTGTTCTATTGATAATAACTCAAAAAAGATTAAGCTCACATCATTCCAGAGAGATACTTATGTGTATGTTCCGGGATACGGCTATACAAAGCTTACCCACGCTTATGCTTACGGCGGCGCTCCGCTGACTATCAAAACCATTGAAACAAACTTTGGTGTAAAGGTTGACCGATATGCCGTAGTTGACTTTGACAGCTTTAAGAAGATTATCGACGTTCTCGGTGGTGTAACGATGGACCTTACAGCCGACGAGGCAGGATATATCAACCTACAGCTTTACAAAAACCATCAGGCTCCTGACAGAAACACCTTGAAAGAGGTTGACGGCAAGGTTAAGCTAAACGGACAGCAGGCACTGTGGTATGCACGTAACCGCGGTTTCTATGAAGCAGGTTATTCAACAACCTATAAGGGTGACGACTGGGATAGAACTGCAAGACAGAGAAAGCTGCTGCAGACTATCTTTACAAGCTTAAAGTCTGCATCACTTCCTCAGATTATCAGCATTATTTCTGAGGTTGGACCTTACATAACAACTAACCTTAAAAAGGATGAAATCACAGGTCTTGCTTCTCACGCTTTAACCTATTTGAAGTATAAGGTTGTTCAGTATAATGTTCCTCAAAGCGGTTTGTGGTCATATTACAACAGCCCGTCAACAGGCTCTATTATCAGAATAGACGATATGGATACCTGCCGTAAAAAGTTTGCAAAATTCGTTTTTGGAAATTTAATTTAATATAGTATTAGGACAATACTAAAGCCGACTTCGATTAATGAAGTCGGCTTTTCAATTTGTTGTTTTTAAGAAATCGGCTCAAACCTGCGTAATTTTTTACCGTCACGCTCAATTATTTCTTCAAACATTTTCTTCGGTCTGACCCACAGTGAATTATTGTCATACAGAGCCTGATAAACTACCATTTCTTCACCGGTTTCGCTGTGTTTTGCAATACCGATAACCTGATACTCTCCGCCCTTGAAGTGACGGTATTTGCCGATTTTCACTTCTATAGGAGTAACAGTTTCTTCCTTTTTTTCTTTAGTTTCACTGATTTTTTCAACAGTTGTATTTCCCTCTGCATTGTCAAAATCAATGGAGAAGTCGCCGTTGTTAAACACAAGAATCCTACTGCTGTTTGGATTTAGAGGAATGTTGGAGTAACCGTTTACATCGAACCTTTCGTTATTGTTCAAAACGTCTGTAAGCACACCGTTGCCCTCAACCTGAAAATCAACAGAGGTACTGTTGTCGCTTAAATTCAGCGCAATATATACCAGCTGATTGTTTGTTTTTCTGCTGAATACATACTGTTCGTTTTTAATATTTACATTTTTGAATTCACCCTGTTTTAATGCGTCGAGGGTATGTCTGATTTTTCCCAATTTGCAAATGTGATTATATAAATCATAGTTTGGATTAGGAATATTATCAATATCAAGACAAGGTCTTAACTCATAATCGCTGTGTTGACTTCGCTTGCCTGTAACTGCCCATTCACTTCCGTAATAAATTGTAGGAACACCTACCATAGTGTAGAGCAGGGTGTAGATATTGTTAAGATGCTTATGATTGTTAACAGTGCTTGCGATTCTGTTAACGTCATGATTATCTACAAAGTTGTACATATAAATGTTTTTGTAAACACCGTAATTGCCGAATTGCCTTTCAAAGGAGTGGGCAATTTCAAAATAGTTGCGGTCATTATGAGAACTGTACAGTCCCTTGTAGCACTCATAGTTAGTTACCGAATCAAGAGTTTCGCTGTTTGCCCAGCGGTTGTAATCTCCGCCGACAATTTCGCCGTACAGCCAAAAGTCCTGTTTTAGGCTTTTGCAGGTGTGTCTGAGCTTTTTAAAGAAATTCAAATCTATACAGTCAGCGGCATCAAGCCTTAAACCGTCAATATCAAACTCTTCTATCCAAAACTTTACTGCATTAAACAGGTAATCGGTTACCTGTGAATTATTCAAATCCAGCTTTACCAAATCATAGTGGCCTGCCCAGCCCTCGTAAGAAAAACCGTCGTTATACTGATTGTTTCCCCAAAAATTCAACCCCTTGAACCAGGAACAGTACTGAGAATTTTCGCGGTTTTTCTGTACATCCTGAAAAGCAAAGAAATCTCTGCCTACGTGATTGAATACACCGTCCAAAATAACTCTTATATTATTTTTGTGCAGTGTATCACAAATTTCTTTAAAAGAATTATTATCACCTAAACGGCTGTCGATTTTACAGTAGTCAATAGTGTCGTAACCGTGCTTAGAGCTTTCAAAAACAGGGTTAAACACTATGGTGTTTACAGAAAGCTTTTTAAAGTTATCTATCCAATCGTAGATTTTGTCAAGCCTGTATTCAAGCTTAAAATCATTTGCCTTTGGAGCTCCGCAGAAGCCCAATGGATAAATATTGTACATAACAGCATTCTTTACCCAATCCAAAAATAACACCCCTAAAAATATAGTACAAAAATTATATCATTATTTAAACTATTGTGCAAGAAAATAATTTGTGATATAATAATAAAAATTAGCCACACGGAGAGAATTGAAAATGGACAGAATACAAAACAAATCTACAAAAACAATACGAGTAATACTGATTATAGTATTTTTGATACAAATAATTTTAACCTCATTTCCTTTTATTTGGAGCGAGGGAACCTTCAAGGACTTAAACACCCAAGGCTCAGAAGCTTCATCCTCCTGGATATGCTCCAACTGCGGTGTGGAAAATCCACCCGAGAATACACAATGTGAATCCTGTAATGCAGTAAGAAAAAGCACCTTTACAGCTTTGGATATGATTATGTACATAGGTGCAAGTACAGGAAATCCCGATTACGATAATGTTCTAAACGTAATGGGAATGTGTTTCTTGTCCTTTTTGCTGTTACCGCTTATAGGTGTTTTGTTCCAGATATTTGACAGGTACTATAACTTGAAAAATATTGTAGGACTTTTATGCTCGGGCTTAGGTGTAGTTTGTATATTATATTTTGTAGAGGGTTATTTGTGTATCGGTTCATTGTTTGCTTTGCTTATGTATCTTGTATCGTTCTTCTTCAGTGTTATGGGAATTTTTGCAAGGCTGCTTAAAACACCCAATACAGCTCCTCAAAAACAATAAATTAAAGGGACTTGTTCGGTAAAAAGACAAGTCCCTTTTTCGTTTGATAGGAACTCCAAATAATTGACAAATTTGTCAGTAATTGGAAAATGATTTTATGTTACCGTTAATTCATCTAATCATCCTATCAAACAAAAAATAATTTATATTGCCCGCTCAGTTGCGCCCTGCGTGCGCACGAGCGATGGCTAAAGAAAGCGCACGCATATGGTGCGCACGCTTTCTTGCTGTCAGATTTAAAGTGATTTTATCATAATGTAGTAAAAATCATATGCGCCGGTTTGTTTTCTAACTCAATCATCCCTAATTGGCTATTTGTAATATGACCGTTTAGCCTGCCGAATACAACAATATCCTTTTCGCATTTACAGCTTAACAGCTCGCCGTAGTTAACGGTTGGAGTGAATGTAATAAAAATACCCTCGCTTTCGTTTCTGAATTCCCAGTTTTTGTCGTATCGGCTGTCGTTGCCCTGCACCTTGACTTTTCCGATTTTGTATAGCTTGTTGTCAAGGAAAAAGCAGTTTTCACTGCCTTTGCGGTTATCTCCTACACGTGACGCAAGGTTAATTGCAAACCTGTGGTTATTTGCCTCAAAGATTCCGTTAAGCATCTGATACATTCTTTTTCTTGGCAGACAAAACCTTGACCAATCAAAGTAAACATAGCTGTTTTCTTCGTCAAATCTGTATTCAGTACCCCCAAAGCTTATTAATCCGTTGGCCGTAAACTTGGTTACAAATCTTTTGAAGAAAAAGTTTTTCTTAGACGACTCAAAGGGTGCAACTATATTCATACTTTCGCCGGGAAGCTTTTTGATTAGGAGCTTAACGTAAAGATTTTTATAGTTTGCAAAGTCAATAAAATCACATTTGATATATCTTCCCTCAACGGTGTTGGTAAGAGTAATTGCAATTTTTTTATCGGTATATGCAAATTCTCCCGAGTTTCCTGCTTCCGGTAAATTGGAAAGGTTAAGAATGAACTTTTTAGAAATATAGTCCCTTGCAACTCTGCCTTCTTTGTAATTCACAAAGATAATTTTAATTACAAGCTCAATGCCTTTAGTTTCAACGGCAATATATAAACCTACGTCATTGTTAGAAATGTAGTAGCAGTCTTTTTCGCATAGCTTGTTGGGTGCCTGATATTGCTCTTTGTTATATTCAAATAAAGGTGACTTTGACCAACCGCCGAAAGTAACTTCACCGTTTTCGTCAAAAAGCTTTTTAACGCCTACAATTTTCTGTTGCACAATAACCCTCCTATACCTGTGATTTTTCTTCATTATATATAATATTATTTTGCTTTTCAAGAAATATAACAAAAATGTAAAGTGTAATATTATGATATTATTTTTCATATAATCTCACAGTAATTTTCAGAGGTTTATTATGAAAAAATTAAGATTGTTTGCAGTTGTATTTTTACTTATTTTATCGTTTACTTCCTGCACTCAGATTGTCAGCAATACCGCCGACCAAATACGATTGAATAACTGGAAAGCAGTACTTAAGAACGAAAGCGTTGTTACTTTAGATTTTAACGATGATATTGCAAAATTTACTGTACAAAAAAAGAATAAAACCTACCTAAAGCTTAAAGGAGTGTGCATTTTTGATAAGGAAAGCCTCGTGATTTTTGATGAAAGCACCTCTTATAAATACAGCTTCGATTATTACGTTACAGGCAACAAGCTGAAATTAACATACGAGGATAACAGTATAACACTTAAAAAGTTGAAAAAAGTTTGATTATAGGGTATAATGTATCCATGACCGTATATTATGGAGGATAAAAATTTGACCTATTTAAAAACTTTTATTAATGCACTGCTTGCAGGAATTATGATTTCAATCGGAGGAACTGTGTATCTTGCCTGTGAAAGCAAGCTTTTGGGAGCTTTTTTGTTTGCTGTGGGATTGATGGCGATTTGTGTGTACCAAATGTCACTGTTTACAGGAAAAATCGGTTACATATTTCAAAATAAACCCTCATACACACTTGACTGCCTTGTGATTTGGGTGGGTAATTTTTGCGGTACCTTGCTTTCCGGTATAGCTGTGGCTTTTGCAAAACCTAACTTAACACTTTCAGCAGCTGAGCTTGTGTCCAAAAAAATAGAGCAAAATTCACTTGCTACTATTGTGCTTGGAATTTTCTGCGGAATACTGATGTATATTGCGGTAGATAACTTTAGAACGAATGACCATAAGTTTGCAAAATATCTTGGTATTCTTATTTGTGTACCGGTGTTTATTCTTGCAGGCTTTGAGCATAGTATTGCAGATATGTTCTATTTTGCACTTACTCCCGATATTGCACTTCTGAGTCTAAAGGGAATTATATATATAGCTCTTGTTTCAATAGGCAACCTAATCGGCTCTTGGATAGTTCCTAACTTAAAAATACTCGGTGAGCATTTAGTTAAAAACAAAAAATAATTTATAGAATTGCCACAGTAATTTACTTGCTGTGGCACTGTTTTTTGACTAAAAACATAACCAAAAATATTGATAAATTCTACTGAATGTGCTATAATACATAGAATAGTGTCAAAGTGTTTTATTTTGCTGAAATTAAGGGGTGAAACAGTTGATTGTTCTTGGAATTGACCCGGGATATGCAATAGTAGGCTGGGGACTTATCGAGTACAAAAATAATATCTACAAGCCCCTACGATTTGGTGCGATTACAACAGACGCCGATATGGATTTTAATCAGCGATTAAAGGTAATTTATGATGATATATCTGAGATAATAGAAATGTTTAAGCCTGAGGCTATGTCTATAGAGAAGCTGTATTTTCAAACCAATCAAAAAACAGCAATTATGGTAGCTGAAGCCAGAGGGGTAACGCTCTTGGCGGCAAAGCAGGCTCATATACCGATTTTTGAGTACACCCCTTTACAGGTAAAAACTGCCGTAACAGGTTACGGAAAAGCAAAAAAAGCACAGGTTATGGAAATGACAAGAAGACTTTTAAAGCTTCCCGATGTTCCAAAGCCCGACGATACCGCCGATGCTTTAGCTATCGCTATATGTCACACACAGGCTCACGGCGGAGAATTAAGACAAAGATTGTATAAGGAGGGAATTGTCTGATGTATTACAGCGTAAGAGGAAATGTTATTCACTTAGGCCAGAATATAGCTGTCGTTGAATGTGGCGGTGTTGGATACAAGTGTCAGACAACTATCAATACCCTAAAGAATCTAAAGCTTAATTCCGAAGCAAAGCTTTATACATACTTAAATGTCCGTGAAGACGCTATGGAGCTTTTCGGCTTTTATACTGAAGAAGAGCTGTCGGCATTTAAAACCCTTATCGGTGTAAGCGGTGTAGGACCAAAGGTGGGAATAGCGATTTTGTCGGTGCTGTCACCACAGCAAATTGCTTTGGCCATTGCATCAGATGACTTGAAATCAATTACAATGGCACCGGGTGTCGGCAAAAAGCTTGCTCAAAGAATTGTGCTTGAATTAAAAGACAAGTTTAATATAAACACAAGCTCGGATAGCACAATTAAAGGCACAAAGGCAGTTGCAAATGTTGGTAATATTTCAAAGGCAATAGAAGCTTTGAGTGTACTTGGCTACAGCTCGGCTGACGTTTCGCCTTTTATTTCAACACTTGATCCTAACCTGCCGGTGGAACAGTTAATCGGAGAAACCTTGAAACTTATGGGTAGAAATTGAGGATAGATAATGAGTATTGAATTTTCAGATGAATTTGATTTTGAAAACAGAATAGTTGATACATCTGCAATACCTGAGGATAATTCAGAAACTGAAAACCCCCTGCGTCCTAAAACCTTAGATGATTATATCGGACAGAAAACGGTTAAGGAAAATCTGAGAATTTTTATTGACGCGGCAAAACAAAGGGGAGAGTGTTTAGACCACGTTTTACTTTACGGACCTCCGGGACTTGGAAAAACAACACTTTCTGCAATTATTGCAAACGAGTTAGGTGTGTCTGTCAGGATTACCTCAGGCCCTGCAATAGAAAAGCCGGGGGACTTAGCGTCACTTCTTACAAATCTGAATCAAGGTGACGTTTTGTTCATTGACGAAATACACAGGTTAAGCAGAGCAGTAGAGGAAATTCTGTATCCGTCAATGGAGGATTTTGCCATTGATATTATTACAGGTAAAGGTCAGATGGCAACCTCTTACCACTTGCCTTTGCCAAAGTTTACATTAGTAGGGGCGACAACTCGTGCAGGCCAGCTTACTGCTCCTTTACGTGACAGATTCGGCGTAGTGCTGAGGCTTGAGCTATATACTACAGAGGAGCTTGCACAGATAGTTGAGCGTAGTGCGAGTATTCTTAAAATTGACATTGAGCACGAAGGTGCTGTTGAGATTGCCTCACGTTCACGAGGTACACCTCGTATTGCAAACAGACTTCTGAAGAGAGTGCGTGACTTTGCACAGGTAATGTCAAACGGAGTTATTACAAGGGAAACGGCAAATCACGCATTGGAACGTCTTGGAATTGACAAGCTGGGACTTGACCAAAACGACAGGCGTATGCTTGAAGCCATTGTAAAGTTCTACAACGGCGGTCCTGTGGGACTTGAAACCTTAGCAGCGGCTATAGGTGAAGAGGCAATAACCATTGAAGATGTTATTGAACCTTATCTTTTACAGATTGGATTTTTAACAAGAACTCCAAGAGGAAGATGTATTACCCTTGAGGCCTGTGAGCATCTCGGTTTAACTTTTCCGGGCAGCAGAAACAATCAACAACAATCATTATTTGAATAATCAGAGGAGAACAATTATGGGCAGATTATTTGGTACAGACGGTGCAAGAGGAATTGCAAATGAGGAATTAACTCCCGAGCTTGCTATGAACATAGGCAGAGCAACAGCAATGGTGTTAATTAATGAAAATGTTAAACATCCTACTTTTCTTATCGGAAAAGACACACGTCTTTCAGGTGATATGTTAGAGGGTGCGTTGATAGCAGGACTTTGCTCTGTAGGAGCAAATGTTAAGCTTTTGGGTGTAATACCTACTCCTGCCGTTGCTTACTTAATCAAAAAATATAATGCTGATGCAGGTATTATGATTTCAGCTTCTCACAATCCCTTTGAGTTTAACGGAATTAAGGTTTTCAGCGATGAGGGCTTTAAGCTTCCCGATGACTTAGAGGAGGAGATTGAGACAATAGTTCTTGACAACAAGATCCCTTACACTATGGCTGTGAACGAAAATATAGGCAAGGTTGAAATTGTTGAAAGTGCCGCTGAGGATTATATCGACCATATTGTGGAAAATATTGAGTATAAGCTTGACGGTATGAATATAGCTCTTGACTGTTCCAACGGAGCTTCTGCTGTTACAGCAGAAAAGCTCTTTACAAGATTAGGAGCAAATGTCCATGTGCTTTTTGATAAGCCTGACGGCGTAAATATCAATATGGGTTGCGGTTCTACTCATATTGAGAATTTACAGGATTACGTTGTAAAAAATAACCTTGACGGTGGTCTTGCCTTTGACGGTGACGCAGACAGATGTCTTGCTGTTGACGAGAAAGGACAGCTTGTTGACGGCGACTTCATTATTGCAATTATTGCCGCTGACTTAAAGAGCCAGGGCAAGCTGAAGAAAAATGCAGTAGTAGGCACAGTAATGACAAATATGGGCTTTAACCGATTCTGTGACGACAACGGAATGAAGTTTATCTCCACAAAGGTTGGCGACAGATATGTTCTTGAAGCTATGGTCAGAGAGGGCTACAACATTGGCGGTGAGCAGAGCGGCCACGTTATAATGCTTGACTATTCAACAACAGGCGACGGTGAATTAACAGGTGCTACTCTTATGAGCCTGATTAACCGCAGAAAAGCAAAGCTCAGCTCAATAGCAACACTGATGGAGCGCTATCCACAGGTATTAATAAACGTAAAGGTATCAAACAGCGGTAAGCTGTCATTCTACACAGATAAGGAAGTAAAAAGGGAAATCAACCGTATTACAGATATATTAGGGGACAAGGGACGTATCCTTGTACGTGCTTCTGGAACCGAGCCATTAGTTCGAGTAATGCTTGAGGGTGAAAACCTTGAAGAAATCACAAGACTTGCTAACGAAGCAGCAGAAGTTGTAAGGGAAAGATTGTCATAATGAGAGTATCGGATAGCTGGAAGGATTATGAGTTAATCGACTGTTCCGACGGCGAAAGACTTGAAAGATGGGGAAATATTATTTTAATCAGACCGGACCCTCAGATTATCTGGAGTACCGGCAAGAAAAATCCCCTGTGGCGAAAGGCTCACGCGCGTTATCACCGCAATAATAAAGGTGGCGGAAGCTGGGAAATGTATAAAAAAGTCCCTGACAGCTGGAGCATTAATTTCAATAATTTAGTTTTCAATATAAAGCCTATGGGATTTAAGCACACAGGTGTTTTTCCCGAACAGGCAGTAAATTGGGAATGGATGCAAAATAAAATCAAAGAAGTTAACCGCCCTCTAAAGGTGCTTAACCTGTTTGGATATACAGGCTGTGCAACCCTTGCCTGTATGGAGGCAGGAGCTACAGTTTGTCACGTTGACGCAAGTAAGGGTATGGTAAGCTGGGCTAAAGAAAACTCAGTTTCCTCACGCCTTGCTGACAGACCGGTGCGGTGGCTTGTGGACGATTGCCTAAAGTTTGTCCAAAGAGAAGTTCGACGTGGCAATAAATACGACGGAATAGTTATGGACCCGCCTTCCTACGGACGTGGTCCAAACGGCGAAGTCTGGAAGATAGAAGAAAAGCTATATTCTTTAATAGAATTATGTATTCAGGTATTAACAGATAATCCTACATTCTTTATACTTAATTCATATACAACGGGACTTTCTCCTGCTGTAATGGAGTATCTGTTAAATGTTCAGCTAAAATCTAATTTTGGCGGAAAGGTAACGTCAGACGAAATTGGGTTGAGGGTAACTGAAACTAACCTTTCACTACCCTGCGGCTCAACGGTAATTTGGGAGAAATAAATGAGTTTTATATCCGCAGAAAACATAAAGTATTCTTATGAAAGTGAAGAACACAATAAGAAAACTGTACTGAATGGAGTTAATCTAAAAATTGAAAAAGGCGAATTTGTAGCTCTGTTAGGTCATAATGGATGCGGAAAATCCACAATGGCAAAGCATCTTAACGCAATGGTTCTTCCCGAAGAAGGCGTTATATATGTTGACAGGATGGACACAAGAGATGAAGAGCTTACCTATGAAATCCGCAGAAATGTAGGACTGGTATTTCAAAATCCCGACAATCAGCTTGTGGCAAGTATTGTTGAGGAGGACGTGGCTTTTGGCCCTGAAAATTTAGGTATTGAGCCTGATGAAATCAGAAAACGTGTTGATAATGCTATGAAAGCCGTAGGTATATATGATTTAAGGCACAGCGCTCCTCATAAGCTGTCAGGCGGTCAGAAACAGCGTGTAGCAATAGCCGGTATATTGGCTATGGAGCCAAGCTGTATTGTCCTTGACGAGCCTACTGCTATGCTTGACCCAAAGGGTAGGGACGAGGTATTATCTTCAATTCAGGAGCTTAATAAAAAGGGTATTACCATATTACTTATTACCCATTATATGGACGAGGCTGTTTTAGCCGATAGAGTTGTGGTAATGGACAAGGGCTCAATTCTTACAGAGGGCACACCACAAGAGGTTTTCTCACAGGTTGCACTTTTGAAAAAACACGGACTTGACGTACCTCAAGCTACCGAGCTTGCCTATAAGCTTATGGGAGCAGGGGTAAAGGTAGATAAGATGCCGTTAAATGAAGCTCAGTGTGTGGACTTGCTTTTGGAGGTGCTTAAATGAGTATTCTGGAAGTAAAAAACTTAACCTACACCTATTCGGCAGGTTCTCCTTTTGAAAAAACTGCAGTAAAGGATATTAGCCTTTCAGTTGAAAAAGGCGAGATAATCGGCATCATCGGACACACAGGCTCAGGCAAAAGCACCTTTGTCCGTATGCTTAACGGCTTAACAAAGCCAACCTCAGGACAAGTACTGATTGAGGGAAATGACATTTGGGAAAAGCCTAAGGAAATCAGAAAAATACGCTTTAAGGTTGGTATGGTGTTCCAATATCCCGAGTATCAGCTTTTTGAAGAAACAGTATATAAGGATATTTCCTTTGGCCCTGCAAATATGGGAAAAACGCAGGAGGAAATTGATAAGGCTGTCAAAATGGCGGCAAAGTTTACAGGTGTTTCAAATGAACTTTTAGATAAATCTCCCTTTGATTTATCAGGAGGAGAGAAACGCAGAGCGGCTATTGCAGGCGTAATTGCTATGGACCCTGATGTTGTTATTTTTGACGAGCCTACAGCAGGACTTGACCCATTGGGCAGAGAGCTTCTGCTGTCACAAATTGTCCAGTACCATAAGGAAAGAAACAACACAATCCTTTTAGTGTCACACAGTATGGAGGATATTGCCTCCATAGCTGACAGAATAATCGTGCTTAACCACTCTGAACTTGTGATGTTTGACACTCCAAAGGTTGTTTTTTCCAAGGTTGAACAATTAGAAGAAATGGGACTTCGAGTACCGCAAATTACTAAAATTATGCTTGCCCTAAAGGAAAAGGGTTATGATATAAGCGACGGAATACTCACCGTCGAACAAGCTTTTTATGAATTAGTTGACCTTCTTAAAAAGGAGGGAAAGCTATGAACAGAGATGTAACCTTCGGACAGTTTATCCCGGGCAACAGCCTTCTTCACAGAATGGACCCAAGGGTAAAAATAGTATTGCTCTGTGCAATAATCGCTACCATATTCTGTACCTTTAACTTTTATGCTTTAGGTTTAGTAACTGCTTTTATTATTGTGGCAATACTTTTATCTGGCGTCCCTTTAAGAATGTACTTGAAAAGCTTAAAGGTAATTATTATAATCGTAGTAATTACGTCGTTGCTTAATATATTCTACAGCTCAGGCACACCTGTTTTTGAATTTTGGATATTTAAAATCACTCTTGATGGCATTTACAGAGCAATTTATGTAACAGTGAGAATTATCGCTCTTATTTTAATCAGCTCTTCTCTGACCTTTACAACTTCTCCAACAGATTTAACAGATGCCATTGAAAGGTTGATGAGCCCTCTTAAAATTTTCCACGTGAAAGTTCACGAAATAGCAATGATGATGACAATAGCATTAAGGTTCATACCAACCCTTCTTGATGAAACCGACAAAATTATGTCTGCTCAAAAGGCAAGAGGTGCGGATATGGAGTCGGGAAATCTTATCCAAAAGGTAAAGTCACTTATTCCTGTGCTGATTCCGTTGTTTGTTTCGGCTTTTCGACGTGCATATGAGCTTGCGGTAGCAATGGAATGTCGTTGTTACCAAGGCGGAGAGGGAAGAACAAGAATGAAATCTCTGCATATGAAGAAACTTGACTATCTTTCAATATTTTTAATGGCACTTGTTGTAGGCGGAGTAGTATTATGCGACATATTTCTAATGCCAATTTAAGAAATCTACTAATTACAATTTCATATGACGGCAGAAATTATCATGGCTGGCAGATACAGAAAAACGGTATCACCGTTCAAGAGGTTTTCCAAAATGCCCTTTCCAAAATTGTAGGAGATTTTTATGATTTAAAGGGTTGCAGCAGAACGGACAGCGGTGTACACGCAAATATGTATTGCATAAGCGTCAAGATAAATCATCCCATTGAACCTGTCAGGCTGAAAGCTGCATTAAACAGGTGGCTCCCAAACTCTGTTGTATGTCTTGACTGCAAGGAAGTTGATATTGACTTTCACGCAAGATATAACTGCAAAAGCAAGGAATATATCTACAAAATTTGGAACAGCGATACCCGCAATCCCTTTTTAGACGGATACGCACTGAATTATCGCTATCATATTGATGAAAACCTGTTAAATGAGGCTTCACAGGCATATGTTGGCAAACACGATTTCACTTCCTTTTGTACATTGGATAAAAGAGAAATAGGGGATATGGAGAGAGAAGTTAAGAAGTTTTCAGTTCAGCGACAGGGCGACCTTGTCACTATGACAGTAGAGGCTGACGGCTTTTTGTACAATATGGTACGCATAATGGTAGGCACGCTGTTGGAAATACAGCAGGGTAAAATCTCCCCAAATGCCATAGAAGAAATTATAGCGAAAAAAGACAGGAGCTATGCGGGAGCAACTGCACAGCCCTGTGGATTGTACTTAAATAAGGTAAATTATTAGTGGTGAACAAATGAAAAGACGTAAAGGCGGTAAATACAGTGACCGCAGTGCAGAATTAAGAAAAAAGAAAATAAAGAGAAAGGTAATAAGCTACGAGGATGTTCCCTTAGAGGAATATGACGATGAACGTACAAAAATATCCAAGCCGGCTGTAAAACGTATTATCTTGATTGCAGGAATTATACTGTTGCTTGGATTGGTAGTTTTCGCCGTGGCAAACCGAGATAACCTGACTCCCGAACGTATTTCAAGGTGGATAACCTATGACCTTTTAGGTTCAAGAGATACAGGCTATCCTGTAGATATTATCGGTTCAAGTGTTGAAAAAGGCAATTTTGTATATGACGGAAATATTGAGTATGTTTCCGATACATCCTTTGTTGCCCTTGCCTCAAACGGAAACGAGCTTGCCTATAAGCAGTTAACCTTTGCGCGACCTGTTATTTCAAGTGCAGGGGATAATGTAATAATCTACAACTTAGGTGGAACAGGTTATATAAAAGGTAACAAAAAAGAGCTTGCAAATGTTATTGAACACGATAACGATATTTTTACAGCAGATATTAATTCAAAGGGTTATTATTGTATAGCTTCTAAGGTTGACGGTTTTCTTTCAAAAATTACCGTGTTCAACAATAAAGATGAACAGATATATGCCTATTCCTTTGCAGATTATTATATAAATGCTGTTGCCTTGAACGATGACGGTACCGGCTGTGTAGCCTGTGGTTTTTCAGGCAGTGACGGTAGTCTGACCGGTATTGCATATGTGCTTGATTTTTCCAAAGAAGAACCTGTGGCTACTTACTCACTTGACGAAAACGTGGCTTATAGTGTAGAATATCTTGACGGAAATAATGTGTGTATCGTTGCATCCGATGCTTCTTATACCATTGAGATAAGCAGTGGTAAGCAGGCTGAAGTAGATTATAACCAAATGAAATTAACTGCATTTGATATCAATAAAGACACAGGCAACTTTGTGCTTTCTCTTTCACGTAGCGGTGACGGCAGAAAATGCTCGTTGCAGTATATTGACCGTTTTGGCCAGGTAATCGGCGTAAACGATACTGAAAGGGAAATTGACTCAGTAAGCCTTTACAAAAACCGTATAGGTGTTTTGGATAATAACGTCTGCTATATTTATGATACTGACGGTAACAAAATATCTAAAGCAAAAACAGGTAACGGTTCAAAAGCTATAAGACTTGAATCTCCTGACAGTGTTTATATATTAGGAATAAGTGAAATCAGAAAAGTAATTGAATTTAAGTAACTATGGTGTTAGATATTTTTATAGTGCTGATAATTGCTTTAGGCATACTAATCGGTGTTAAACGTGGAGTAGCTAAAACTATTTTAAGCCTTTTGGCATTTGTGTTATCAGGTGTTTTAGCGTATTTTGCGTCAAAGTTTTTATCGGTATGGGTATATGAAAGCTTTATAGAAAACGGTATAAGGGAAAGTGTAAATAATTCCGTAACAGAGGCATTTAACAGCTCAACATCAGTTACATCAACAGTATTTGAGGGTTTACCCGCCCCTGTTTCAGGCTTGCTTGCAACCTTTGGAATTTCTCCGGAAAGCCTGTTCTCCAATACGGCATTTACTCCGGAGGATTCAATAAAAGCGGTATCGGAGGCAATATTATCTACCGTCTCAACTGCGGTGATTTCCCTGCTGTTTATGATGATGATAGTGCTTTTGTTTATACTATTTAATATTCTGCTTAAAAAGTTTGTTGTAAAGAATATACTAAAGGTTTTCAAAATCCCGGTATTAAAACAGCTTAACTGTATATTAGGCGGTGCAGTGGGATTGTGTGAGGGCATAATCGTATGCGTAGTGCTTACTGTACTGTGCGCAATATATGTGCCTTTAAACAGTGACTTTTTTATAAATGAAACATTAATAAATCAATCCTACTTTTTCTCACAAATATATTATTCCAATGTAGTGGTAATGATTTCATCTTTCGTTACAGAGGGTAAGGAAGCCTTAGGACTTCTGAAAAATACAGGTTGATTAATTTCATGGGGATTATGAGGTAAGATTATGGATAAGGAAATTAAAATTTCACAAATTAAAACAGTACCAAATTTAATGACGTTATTGCGTATAGTGCTGATTGCACCATTTGTGTATTTCTTCATTGAAAATCAGCTGATTTTAGCAGCAGTTACTATTGGTTTGTCAGGATTAACGGATGCACTTGACGGTTTTTTTGCCAGAAAGCTAAACCAGATAACTCCACTTGGAAAAATTCTTGACCCGATAGCTGACAAATTAACCTTATTTGCTATAATGGTATGTGTTACAATATACACGCCTATTATTACACCTGTAATGGTAATTTTAATTATTAAAGACGTTTTAATGCTGTTAGGCGGTTCAGTTTTAATCAAAAAGAAAATTGCCCCACCTGCCTCAAAATGGTACGGAAAGGTAGGAACATTTGTGTTCTATATTTCCGTTTGCTTAATAGTATTTTTAAAGGCAGCATTTAATTATCAAAACGATATTTTGTCATTATGCCTGCTTTCTGTTACGGCACTGATTATGCTGTTTTCATTGGTGCAGTATGGAATTATTTTTGTATCACTGTTAAAAGAAAATAAAAACAAGTAATGTAATTTTAGTAAGGAGTAATTTATGATTTGCAGTAGATGTGGAAAACGACAGGCAGTCGTTTTCGTTTCAAATACCAATTCGCCCGATGCACCCACTCAGGGCTATTGCCTGAGCTGTGCAAAGGAATTAAATATAAAGCCCGTTGAAGATATAATAAATAAAATGGGTTTAAATGAGGAAGATTTAGAAGCCGTACAGGATCAAATGAACAGCCTTATGGAAAGCGGCAACCTAAACGAATTAATGGAAAATATGGATATTCAAAACCTTGCGGAGCAGATGGATAAATTTCAGGAGGAGACAGAGGACGACGATGATTTCACTCCCGGCGGAGCTCCCACATTCCCTGCGTTTTTCAACAACATTTTCGGACAGAATAATAACAATAATACCGAAAAAAAAGGCAGTGAACGTGTAGAACGCAAGGAAAGGAAAAACAATAAGAAAGATAAAAAGCGTAAGCATCTTAACCTTTACTGTGAGGATTTGACCGGTAAGGCAAGAGCAGGGAAGATTGATACAATTATCGGCAGGGATAAGGAAATTGAACGAGTTGTGCAGATTTTGTCACGCCGTACAAAGAACAACCCCTGTCTTATCGGTGAACCCGGTGTAGGTAAAACCGCTATTGCCGAAGGCCTTGCCCTTAGAATAGCAAAGGGCAATGTGCCTTTAAGACTTGCAGACAAGGAGATTTTTCTCCTTGATTTAACCTCACTTGTAGCAGGTACTCAATTCAGAGGTCAGTTTGAAAGCAGAATTAAAGGACTGACGCAAGAGATAAAGGAAGCCGGAAATATTATTCTGTTTATTGACGAGGTACATAACCTTGTTGGTACAGGTGACAGCGAAGGCACAATGAATGCGGCTAATATCTTAAAGCCGTCACTTTCACGCGGTGAAATTCAGGTTATCGGCGCTACCACCTTTAATGAATACAGAAAATATATTGAAAAGGACAGTGCTTTGGAAAGACGTTTTCAGCCTGTGACTGTAGGCGAACCGTCAATTTCCGATGCAATGGACATAATCCAAGGTATAAAGGGATATTATGAGAATCACCACCGTGTTGTTGTAAATGACGATATTGTCCGAAAGACTGTTGTATTGTCCGAAAGATATATTAATGACCGTTTCCTGCCTGATAAAGCTATTGACCTTCTTGACGAAAGCTGTGCCTGTGCAGCACTTCGCAATAAAGAAATGGAAAAATTCGATAAGCTTACATTAGAGAAGAACAGATATAATTTCCAAATGGAAGAGGCAGAGGCTCAGGAAGAGATAGATTACGAAAAATTAGCACAGCTTAAATCCGGCCTTGCAAGAGTTGAACAGGAGCTTTCAACTATTGATATGGAGAAGGTACATTCTGCCGTAACAGAAGAGGATTTAGCCAAGGTTATCGAGCTTTGGACTGGTATTCCCTCAAGTAGAATCAGGGAAAACGAGCTTTCAAAGCTTGCTGACTTAGATGTAGAATTAAACAAGAAAATCATCGGTCAGGAGGAGGCTGTAAAAGCCTTGTCTGCGGCAATTTGCAGAAGCAGAGTGCAGATTTCTCCACGCAGAAGACCGGCGTCATTTATCTTTGTAGGACCTACAGGCGTAGGTAAAACAGAGCTTGTAAGAGTCCTGTCGCAACAGCTATTTGACACTCCTGAAACTCTGATACGTCTTGATATGTCCGAGTTTATGGAGAAACATTCCGTTTCAAAAATTATCGGTTCGCCTCCGGGATATGTTGGATATGATGAGGCAGGACAGGTAACTGAAAAGGTCAGAAGAAGACCGTATTCAGTATTGCTTTTCGATGAGATAGAGAAGGCACACCCGGACGTTCTCAACATTTTGTTACAAATTCTTGACGAGGGCAGAGTAACTGACGCCCACGGCAGAAGTGTTAACTTTGAAAATACTGTTATTGTTATGACCTCAAACGCAGGTTCTGAAAGACGGGAAAATGCTTTAGGCTTTGGCAAGGTTGAGCAGAATTTCATTAAAGAAAAAACAATGAAAGCTCTACAGGAATTTTTGCGTCCCGAGTTTATCGCACGTGTTGACGAGGTAATAGTGTTCAATAGCCTGAACGTAGAGGACTACAGAAAGATTGCAAAGCTGATGCTTGAAGAATACGTTGAGCCTTTAAAGGAAAAAGGCATAAGCTTCACATATGATGACAGTCTAAGCGATTATATTGCAGATAAAGCTGCTAATGGACAAAGCGGTGCAAGAGATATCCGTAACTTCATCCGTAAAGAGGTAGAGGATAAGATTACGTCTGAGATTATTTCTGCAAAAGACAATATGATTTCTGCTGTACACGCAATCGCTGAAAATGACAGTGTAAAATTACAAATAATTTAATTAAATCCATTGACAAAGCAACAGAGATTTGCTATAATAATTTCTGTTGCAGGATATGCGGATGTAGTTTAGTGGTAGAACTTCAGCCTTCCAAGCTGACTGTGTGAGTTCGATTCTCATCATCCGCTCCAAACAAAAAGACACCCACAGGGTGTCTTTTTTGTTTGGCAAAGCGGATTGAGAATCGAAGCCGACCGTTTAAAAAATGCTCCGGTGGAGCATTTTTAGGGAGGAGCGATGCGGGAAGTTTTCCCTTTTACGTGAACACAGGCGACGAGAAGGAAGAAATATCATTATGAAACACTCATCATCCGCTCCAAACAAAAAGACACCCACAGGGTGTCTTTTTTGTTTGGCA
>CAMFQG010000005.1 GCA_945980035.1 uncultured Clostridia bacterium | reverse complement strand
AGATTCCTCTACGTCTCGTGGGCTCGGAGATGTGTATAAGAGACAGAATTAGAGTATCTTTTACTATTATGGAGGATGCTATTGTGGGTATTTGCGGGGTTATTCTTGCCGGCGGTGAAGGCAAAAGAATGAAGCTTAACAAGCCTAAGCCTCTTGCACCGGTTTTAGGTGAGCCTATGCTTAAATGGGTTATCAACTCTGTTAAGAGAGCAGATGTGGATAACATTTGCATTGTAAAAGGCTTTGGAAAAGAGTACATTGATGAGTTTGTTGAAACTCTTGATTTCCCTGTCAGTACGGTATTTCAGGCAGAGCGTTTGGGCACCGGTCACGCAGTAATGCAGGCTAAGCAGTTTCTTTTTGAAAACAAAGGCGACGTTGTTATCTTAAACGGTGACGCTCCCTTTATGGACTTTGAAACAATCAAAAGCTCATACGAATATCACAAAAGCAACAAAAATGCCGCTACCGTAATTTCTGCAAAGGTAAGCGACCCTACAGGCTACGGCAGAATTGTAAGGGACAAAAACGGCAACCTTTCATCAATCGTTGAACAAAAGGACGCAGACGAAAATATCGCAAAAATCAATGAGGTTAATTCCGGCGGTTTTTGGTTTGATACAGAAAAGCTTTTGTCTGTGCTTGACGAAATCAAGTCCGACAACAATGCTAAGGAATATTATCTTCCCGACGCACTGAAGCTTCTTTTGCAAAAGGGAGAAATCATCGGCGCATACACAGCAAAATCTGCCGACACTGTTTTAGGTGCAAACGACCCTGAGCAGTTAAAGGAATTGGAAAAAATTGCAATAGCAAAAGGATATAATTGTTGAGCAAATATTTTAAGTAAGGAGTTTTACAATGAATTTTCACGGAAAAGACATCAAAATCTTTGCAGGTAGTTCAAACGCTACTGTAGCACAGGGAATTGCCGGTTGTTTAGGTTTACCTTTAGGTAAATGTGACTGCCAAAAGTTTTCTGACGGAGAAATCGCTGTTTCTATTAACGAATCTGTTCGTGGTTCAGAGTGCTTTATTGTTCAGTCAACATGCACTCCTGTAAACGACAACCTAATGGAAAT
The DNA here is from genome assembly GCA_945980035.1 of uncultured Clostridia bacterium. Classification (GTDB taxonomy): domain Bacteria; phylum Bacillota; class Clostridia; order Oscillospirales; family Acutalibacteraceae; genus Ruminococcoides. Next base: position 31,220 of record CAMFQG010000005.1, on the reverse strand, counting down.
GCTGATTATGATTGACGCTATGAAGCGCGCTTCTGCTGCCAGAATTACAGCTGTTATGCCATACTTCGGCTATGCTCGTCAGGACAGAAAGGCAAAGCCACGTGATCCAATCTCTGCAAAGCTTTGTGCTGACCTTATCACCGCAGCAGGCGCTGACAGACTTTTGACAATGGATTTACATGCTAATCAGATTCAGGGCTTTTTCAATATTCCTGTTGACCACCTAAAGGGTGCGGGAATCCTTGCAAACCATATGAAAGAAAAGGTTGGCAACAATACTGATGACTACGTTGTAGTTTCTCCTGACTTAGGCTCTGTTACAAGAGCAAGAAACTTTGCAAGCCAGATCGGCACCTCACTTGCTATTATTGACAAGCGTCGTCCAAAGGCTAATGTTTCTGAGGTTATGAATATTATCGGTGACGTTAAGGGTAAGAAGGTTATCATCCTTGACGATATGATTGATACTGCAGGTACTCTTTGCAACGGTGCTAAGGCTATCGTTGAAATCGGCGGTGCTACTGAGGTTTATGCTTGTGCTACTCACGCAGTGCTTTCAGGTCCTGCTATTGAGAGAATTCAAAACTCTGTTATTAAGGAGCTTGTTTTACTTGACACAGTTCCGCTGACAGAAGAAAAAATGATTGACAAATTCACTGTTCTTCCAACTGCTCCTGTTTTTGCAGAGGCTATTGCTCGTATTTACAACGACAAGCCTTTCACAGCTGCTTTCGGTAGTTAAGGGCATATTTCAATCTGTTTTTCTCATAGATATTACAGGGGTGCGGTAACGTACCCCTTATTGTCATTTTTATAAAACCTATTTATTAAGGAAGTTATTTATGTTTAGAAAAAAAGCATTTGCAACCGGTCCTGTTGAATATATTGTAGTGGGACTTGGTAACCCTGACAGAAAATATGAAAACACAAGGCACAACGCCGGTTTCATAATGATTGACTTTATCGCAGAGCAAATCGGCTCAAAAATTAACAGAGTTAAGTTCAAATCTGTTGTGGGTGAAGGAAATATCTGCGGAAGCCGAGTTCTTTTAATGAAGCCCTCAACATATATGAACAACAGCGGTGAGGCTGTTGTGGAAGCTATGAATTTCTACAAAATTCCTGCTGAAAATGTTATAGTATTATTAGACGATATTAACCTGGATGTAGGCAAAATGAGAATAAGAAGCAAGGGCAGTGACGGCGGACAAAAGGGTATGCGCAGCATTATCTACCTAAGCGGTAAGGACAATTTTCCGAGAGTGAAAATCGGCATCGGCAAAAAGCCAAACCCTGAATATGACCTTGCATCATGGGTGTTGTCAAAGTTTACAAAGGACGAGTTAAAAACACTTGAAAAAATTGCCGAAAATTCTTATGAGGCTGTCAAGCTTATTATCCAAGGTAAAACCGACCGTGCTATGAATCTGTTTAACTGAGGTTAAAATGAACTTTTTATCAAATGTTTTAGAGAAAACAGATAGCTATAAGGCTATAAAAAAAGTCCTGAAACCCAAAAGTAAAATATGTGCAACGGGACTTACGGAAATACACAAGGCAACAATTATACATTCGCTCTGTCATTCTGAAAATGTCAGGGCTTTTTGTGTTGCGCCCGATGAGCAAAAGGCACAGACCTTGTGCAACGACCTATGCGCAATGGGCACTAAGGCTGTTTTCTATCCTGTGCGTGATTTTGTATTTAAGGAAGTCAGCGGAAAATCAAGGGAATATGAGCATCAAAGACTAAACGTACTTTATAAAATGATGACGGGAGATTATGACGTTGTAGTAGCTTGTATTGACGGTGCTTTACAGCACACCATTCCCAAAGAAGTGCTAAAAAACGCAGTGCTTGACATTAGAGTCGGAGCTACTGTTTCCACAGAGTTCTGTGTAAAGGCTCTTACCCTTTTAGGTTATCAACGATTTGACCAGGTTGACGGAAAAGGACAGTTTTCTCTCCGTGGAGGTATTCTTGACTTCTTTATGCCTGACGATAACTATCCTATCAGAGCTGAATTTTGGGGTGATGAAATCACCGACCTAAACTATTTTGACGTTGAAACACAGCGTAGAACAGATAAAATAGAACATATTGTCCTTACCCCCTCTGCTGAAATTATTATTGATGATAAAGACGCTTTAAAGGAAAAAATTCTTAAAAAGGCGTCATTGTTGAAAAAGGACAATCAGCAAAAGGCAAAGGAAATTTTAATCAGCGAAGCCGACCGTATCGGTGACGGACTGAGCATTTCCGCTATTGATAAATTTATAGGTCTTGTTTATGAAAAGCCCGCTACCCTGCTTGACTATTTAGATAAGGATTCTCTTGTGTTTTTCTCGGAATACAGTGCTGTTCGTGACAGAGCAAAGGCAACAGAATTTCAGTTCAAGGAAAATCTTGCGGATTATTTTGCTGACGGAACGCTTTGCAGAGGCTTTGAAACCTACTCCTTAGATTTCAAGAGCAGTATGGAAATATTACAGCACTATCCTGAAGTATTTATGGATTTATTTGCAAGCAGTACCTATGATTTTCCTCTTAACGAACTGGTATCATTCTCTGCAAAACAGCTTGGTTTGTGGAACGGTACAATTAAATATATTGAGGAGGACCTGCACAGCTATGTTGAACAGGGATATTCCGTTGTAATACTTGCAGGCACAGAAAAGGGCGCTTCCAACACAGCGGATAACCTTAGAAAGGCTGACTTTAACGCACAGCTTGTTACAAATCTTGATGCTGTACCCCAAAACAGTATTTTCGTTATGCCGGGTGCATTATCCTCAGGCTTTGAATTTACTTCAGCAAAATTTGCTCTCATAAGTCACGGACTTTCAAACAGCTATAAGCCCGCTAAAAAGAAAGTAAAACGCAACAGAAACGGACAGGAAATATACAGCCTTTCTGAGCTTAACAAGGGCGATTATGTAGTACACAGCACTCACGGTATCGGTGTGTTCGGCGGTATTCAGAAAATGGACGTACACGGGATTACAAAAGACTATATAAGAATTGAATACGCAAAGGGTGACGTGCTTTACGTTCCTGTTACCCAGCTGGATTTAGTTGCAAAATATATCGGACCGCGTGAGGACAGCAGAGTTAAGCTAAACCGTTTAGGCGGTACAGAATGGCAAAAAACAAAGAGCCGTGTAAAAGGCTCTGTAAAAGATATAGCTAAGGAGCTTATTGAGCTTTACGCAAAGCGTATGCAGTCAAAAGGCTTTGCGTTTACAGGTGACAGCGAATGGCAGAGAGATTTTGAGTTGAAGTTTGAATACGAGGAAACTCCCGACCAGCTAAGGTGTGCTGATGAAATCAGAAATGATATGGAACGTATTCAGCCTATGGATAGACTTCTCTGCGGTGATGTTGGATTTGGTAAAACTGAGGTGGCTTTAAGGGCGGCATTCAGATGCGTAAGCGATTCAAAGCAATGTGCTTTGCTTTGCCCTACCACAATTTTAGCGTGGCAGCATTATCAGACTGTACTGAAAAGATTTGAGGGCTATCCTGTCAGAATTGAGCTTTTGTCACGTTTCAGAACGCCCAAACAGCAGAAGGAAATTATCAAAAAGCTTGCGTCAGGCGAGATTGATATGGTAATCGGAACTCACAGATTAGTACAAAAGGACGTGGTTTTCAGGGATTTGGGGTTGGCAATAATCGACGAGGAACAGCGTTTTGGCGTAGCTCAAAAGGAAAGATTTAAGGAGCTTAGAAAAAACATTGACGTGCTTACTCTTTCCGCTACTCCTATTCCCCGCACTCTGAACATGGCTATGAGCGGAATAAGAGATATGTCCGTTCTTGAGGAAGCTCCCCAAGACAGACATCCTGTACAAACCTATGTGCTGGAACACGACAATGCTGTAATCAACGAGGCTATCCGCAGGGAGATCAGACGTGGCGGACAGGTCTTTTATCTCTACAACAGAACGGATACCATCGAGGCAAAATCTTCTGCTTTAAGAGCTGAAATTCCCGAGGCAAAAATTGCTGTTGCACACGGTCAAATGGACGAAAAACAGCTTTCGGAAATTTGGCGACAAATGCTGGAGCAGGAAATTAATGTTCTTGTATGTACAACTATTATTGAAACAGGTGTGGATTTACCTAACGCAAACACCTTGATAATTGAGAATGCCGACAGGCTTGGACTTTCACAGCTTCATCAGATACGAGGAAGAGTGGGACGTTCAAGCAGACGTGCATACGCTTACTTTACCTATCCTCCACGAAAGGTACTGACGGAGATTTCCACAAAAAGGCTTAATGCTATAAGAGAGTTTACCGAGTTTGGCTCAGGCTTTAAGATTGCTATGCGTGACCTTGAGCTGAGAGGAGCAGGAAACATTATGGGTGCACAACAGCACGGCCATATGGAAAACGTAGGATATGATATGTATCTGAAGCTTCTTGCTGAGGCGGTAAGCGAAGAAAAGGGCGAGAAAGACCCATATGCCGATGTAGAATGTCTTGTAGATGTAAATGTTGACGCACACATTCCGGAAAGCTATATTTCCAACCTGTCTCACAGACTTGACATTTACCGCCGTATTGCTGACATCAGAAATATGGCTGACTGCAAAGACGTTATTGACGAGCTACAGGACAGATTCGGTTCAGTCCCCCAGACTGTGCTCGGTCTTATTGATATTGCCTTAGTGAGAAATGTTGCATATTCTCTGGGTGTTTATGAGATAAGGCAAAACGACACCTCTGTTCTGCTGTATATTAAAGATATTCATTCTGAGGGTACAAAGAAAATCATAAAATCTATGCCCGGTCAGGCGATGCTCAATGCGGGAAACAAGCCTTATATTGCTATAAGATTTCCTAAGAATATGCCGATTTTACAGGTGTTGAAAAACATTTTTAGAACATAATTTGTAAAAAATCGTTTATATTCTACAAATTTGATAAAAATTATTTACATTTTATAAGTTTTCGTGTATAATTTCTAAGATAGCATAAATATTTTATGCACTACATTTTTTAGACAGGACGGTAAAGAAAATGAAACCATTTAAAAAAGTAATTGCTATTGTATTAGCATTAGTATTGATTGCTTCAGTTGCAGGATGTACTCCTATCAGTATGTCAAAGGAGTGGAGCTATGATTATAATGACGATACTTTATCCGAACAGCTTGATATAGGTGTTTATATTTACTCTTTATATCAGGCATACAACACTGCACAGACATATGCTGAAAAGTCAAAGGACTATAAAGAGGGCGAGTCTTTCCTTGACCTTGAAATTACAGACGATGACGGTAACAAAGCTGTAGCTAAGGATTGGATTAAAACAGAGGCTGAAAAAATCTCTGTCAGCCTTCTTGCCATTGACTATATGGTAAACAAGTACGACGCTACTTGGGACGAGGCTTCTATGAGTTCAGCTGAAACACAGTCCAAGAACGCTTGGGAAATGGGACCTTACGCTTCATACGGTTACTATCAGCCACTAAAAGACGAGCTTGAGCCTAAAGGTGTTTCTTATGAAAGCTTTGAAAAATCTTCCTATGTTGCAAGTGTAAAGCAGGACGCTATTTTCGACGTACTTTACAACAAAGGCGGAGAAAAGGCTGTAGCTGATAAGGATTTAGAAAAGTTCTTCCTGAACAAATATGTTGATTACAGCTACATTCCTGTTAATATGTACACCTCTGAAACCAACGATGCAGGCGAGTCCACTTCTGTTGCATTTGGCAAAAAGAAAATCGACAGCACTGTAGATAAGCTAAACGATTATGCAAACCAGATTAACAGTGAAGGATTATCTTTCGATAAGGCAGTAAAGGGTTGTGTAAAAGACTTTGATATTTCCGAGAGTTCTGCTGTAAAGGATACTATCGAGCCTTTATCAACAACAAAGAGCAGTAATTCCGATATTGCAAAGGCTCTTAAATCATTAAAGGCAAACGAGGCAAAGGTTATTACTGTTGGTGAAGACAGCGACAGTCCTATTGCTTATCTTGTATTTAAAGGCGATATTAACGCAGAAGCTAAAGACTATCTAAAGGACAGCAATAATCACAAATCAGTATTACAGAATATGAAGTCAGAAGAATTCACAGAGTATCTTGAAGAAGTAACTGAGGAGCTGTTAAAGTCAGATGCTCTCACAAAGAACTCCGGTGCAATTGACAAATATGACCCTGCTATATTCTATGAGAAGCCTGAGGAAACAACTGCTTCTGACGAGAATTCCGCAGAATAATTTTAAGAAGATATATTTGGAAGGAAGTGCAATAAATGAAAAGAATAGTTAAAATCGGCTATGTATTAGCTGCTTTAGCCTTTTGTCTTTTACTTTGCACAATAACTGTATTCGCAACACCGGATACAGACACCCCTGTTGAAACAAATCCCCCAATAGTGACGCAGGCTCCCACACAGGCGCCTACTCAAGCCCCTACTCAAGCGCCTACTCAGGCTCCCACTAAGGCTCCTACTCAGGCGCCAACACAAGCTCCGGTATATACTACCGCTGCTCCGGTTTACACAACTGCGGCTCCGGTTTACACCTCTCCCCAAACATATGCTACACAGGCTCCTGCAACTCAGGCTCCACCTGCTACAAGCGGAAATATGTATAATGTTGAGGACGAAACCATTGATAACCATACCTTGAAAAATAAGGACTGGAAAGAAATTGCCGACAGACTGAAAAACGCTACTTCCGATGATGGAGATGTGGAGGACTTTAACTGGATTAAAGAAAATGACGGTTCTTCAGACAACACTACTCTGTTTCTGACTATCGGTACATATGTTGGTGTTGCCTTTATAGTGATTGCCATTGTTATTTTTGCAATACTGCTTGTACAAAAGAACAAACGTAAAAAACAATTAAAAAAAGCCCCTCCAAGGAGAGGACAAGGCAGTCAACAGTCAAGACAGCAAGGGCAACAGCCACCGAGAAGCCGTCAACAGCATCAGGCTCCTCCAAGGGAATTGAGTCCAAGTCAAAAGCGACAGGTTAAAAAACGCAGTAAATATGATACCGATGAAGTTTATATTCCGAAGTCAAGAACTTCAAGCAACGGCAAATACAGACCGAGACACTAAAAATTATCCCCAACTAAAAGTTGGGGATTTTTTGTTGCCTTTCTATCTAAAGGCTATCAAGATATATTCTGCGTATTCCTCGTTAAGGCTGTATATAGAGCTGTTTTCCACCGTATCGGTTTCATACATAATAACCTTATCTTGTGAAATTTCAATGCCTCCTGTAGTGCCGACAGCCGTTGCAACACCGGAGTTCACCTTTGTATAACTGCCTTGGTCCTGACAGTAAGGTGCATTTTTCTTAAACGCCATTACTACACTTGGCACAAATCCCAGATTTATCCTGGTAAATTCAGAGCCTGTACCGTAAATAGTGTGAACAACAAAGGGTGACTGCACCTTTATTTTTTCATCCTCTGTTAAGTGTATAGTACTGTCCTTAACGTGGTTTCCCAAAACTCTGTCTATAACCGAATTATCATATACAAAGTCTGTTCGTTTGGGCTTATCGCTTTCAATCCAGCTGTTTAATCCTAAATTTGATGTTTTATTTGTTGAACTCATAACTTATCCTTTCTTTTCTAAACTATTAATTACGCCCCATGAATAATTGTAATTATCAATGAGGGCACAGGTAAGATCTTTGCTGTCAATAGTTGCCCAGTCAATTCCGCCAAAATACACGTTGCTGTTTAGGTGAGCAGGCAAAGCGAGCTTTATTTCTTTCATTATCCACGCCTTGTCATCTCGGTTGTAAGAACCGCCGATACATATATTTATTTCTTCATCCTCAGGCATTTCAAGCACATCGAAAATATATATGCCGATAGACGTCAGAAAGCTGTTGAACTTTCCTTTTGTGAAATCATTGTCCCCTAACACCTTTCTTAATATCAACATTCTGCGACGGTACTCAAGGGAATAGTCACTTCGCACTCCGCCTACTACCTTTTCTCTGTTTTCAATTCCGTAGGTTTCTGCACTTGAAATAAAACATTCCTTCAGCACACGTTCAAGGTTCTCTCTGTGTCTGTCCAACGCCACGCAGTAGGCAGAAATTTCATAATATATATTGCTGTCCTCAGTTATATTGTATAAATTCAGCGGTGCGAGCTTTCCTGTTATTGAGTCAAAGCTATTCACTATTCTACCTCCGAAATATTACAGTAATACAAGGAAGCGAACATATTGTCCGGAATTGAAAAGCTTGAATTACTATTAGACGCCCACCTAAAGTCATATACTCCCTCAACGCCTACAATAACTTTTGAAAGCTGTGTGCTAAGGACCTTTTCACCGATTGACAGAGAGTCAATATAATTAGTTAATGCAGTTATTATTTTTCCTTTTACAGAATCATAATTGTACCCTTCTTTGATTATTACAGAAAATGTTAAACTGATGTTATACTTTTCTGCACCGAATACCTTTACATCAACATTAAGCTCCCGCTGTTCGTCCATAAGCTTCTGCACCTGAGCAATAAGGCTTTGGGAGGGTGTAGATTTATTGGAGCCGATATAAACATCAACTGTGCCCACTCCCCTGATTTTAGGAACTACGTTTACGTCTGTAACTCCCGGCACTGACATAGCAAGCTTTTTATAATAGGCTTTGTTTGTACCGTTGGAAACAGTAATATATGTATCAAGTATTCTTTTTCTCAAATCCTCATCACTTTCCGGATCTGCTCCTCCTGAAAAGCCCTGTGTATTAATTACTAATTCAAGATTATTTACCGCTGTCACAATTACGTTAATCTGTTTTGCAGATATATTGCTGTCCTTTCCGCCTTTTTCGGCAGTACAGCTTACTGTCACCGAGGTATTTCCTGCCGGGATAATTGCCTCATCATCTGTAACAAATCTATAGGCTTTCATTCCCGACGTTGATACAATGGTTCCCTTGGGAATTACTATATTTTCTTCAATAGCCAACGGAACATAAAACATTACCTTTCCCGTAGCCTTTACCGATTCTTTCCTTTTTAAACCTCTGTCTGATGCGTGTAAATCCAGGTATTCGCCCACTGCTGTTTTTGCAAACATTTGGTTTTTAATAAACTCCAAATTTACCTCGTCATTGTAGATTTCACCTGCAAGGACTCTCATTCTTATATCAATGTCCGATAAGTCCTGAACCTTATTATTTGACAATCTGAAATATTCCTCTTTCATTCTGTTAAGAATATCATTATAACTATCCACTAATCATCACCTCTCTGTGTATTTCTTCTCTGCCGTACCTAACGGTAAGCTGTGCATAAATTTTGTTTTCAGCATTTCGTATATTTTCTACCTTTACAAAGGCGTCTGCATTTTTAACAAGCTTTTCGTTTATCAGGGCTTCCAGTATTTTTGCTGTTTTATCGCTGTTAAAATCCAAGTCCCCTATGTTAATTCCGTAATCTCTGCCGTAAACAAAACTGCCGTTATTGACTTTTGTGCCGATAATAATCTGTTGCAGTACTTCCTCTGCACCCTGCACAGTTATCAGATTTCCGCTTTCGTCAAACAGCATATCTCCGTTTTCAATTTTAATATCCATCAAGCATACTTCTTTCCGTTAATATAAACATTACCGTCATTTTTCAGTTGAATTGACGCTCCGCCAGAGGAAAACAACATTAGCTCACCGGGTTTAAGATTTTTCCCTTGTGATAATACTCCCAAGCATATATCACCGTTGCTTGTAGGCAACACTATTGATTTTTCACCGACCACAGGAACATAAGCGATCCCGTAGGGAGCTAACATAGGTATATTTCTGTACTCGCTTGAAGCATTTACCTGAACCTTTCCGTCATAGTTTCCGCCGATACTTCCCTGTTCAGACTGCCCTCCTGTTATGGAATTTTTAGTTACATATTTCATTAGCCACATACTATCTCTCCTTTTTCAATAATACCCTTGTAAATTCACCGTTGCTGTTTATGGTGTAGCAAATTCCACTGACATAAAGATTTGTAATTTCCCCCAAATGCTTGTCCTCTACACATGCCTTTGAGCCTATAATATCAAGATAACATCCTAAGCACATCAGAGTTAATTCATAGGAGCTGTCCAAAGAATTATTAATCATCTTATCGGCTACATATAAATCCGTGTTTACCGTTGCGTCAATATATCTTTCTCTCTTTATGCTTCTGTCAGCCACACCGTCGTTTTTAATTTCAGTTGTGTAATCTCCCTGTTCATCTGTTTTAACCCACACAGATGAAATAAGATTGCACCGTTTGTTATTTTCTGTAACAGAAATATAATTGATTCCGTTGCTATTTGAAAATACAATTTTTCTGTCCCTTGCAAGTCCTTTAAAATTAGCTGTTCCGTCACTTTCAATTCTTGGACTGTTTCCAAAAGTCTTAATACAAAAACTGTTTAGCACCTGCCAATTTGTTGAGCCTTTAGGTACATTAAAGCTGCCCACACAGGACAGGTTATCTCCTTTGTAGCTTTCAATACCGCAAGGCTTTAAATGGCGGGAGAAAATCACCGACACCGAAGGATTTATGTAGCTTACCGGCTTACTTTCGTTATCAAGCAATACAGCCGCCATACTTCTTGCAATAATTTTTAAAAACGCACCGTTTTTGTTTGAAATCGCCTGTTGTTCATCTACAATGCCTTTGAATACTATAACATCATTATCCTTTACCAGTATTCTATTAAGCTCTTGCAGGTTATACACCAATGGAAACACAACAGTCAGATCATCGGCAGGAACATTCTCCTCCTGATTGATTGTTATGCTTAACGGCTGCGGCAGTGGAACATCCGCACCGAAAATATCCGTAGCAATAAAAGTCAGCATATTCTGATTTTTTCCCCTTTCACCAACTCGTCAATCCGCTTAACCTGCGGATTTAAAGACACTAACTGCTCCACCGAAATATTGTACATATAGCTAATGTCCCACAGTGTTTCACCGTCACTTACATAGTGGAAAGATTGGTTAGTTACAGTATCTGACTTTGCCGTATCCTCAACAAATTCAAAGGAATATGTAACAAGCCTGTCGGTAGGCTCACATACAAGCTCAAGCTTTTTAAAATAGGCATAAAAGGGCATTGTATCAGGCAAGGACAAAATTCCGCTGTCCCCTTGCTTTTGAATATCAACAAGCTCATAGTACTGACTCAGACAATCCTCACCGAACAGCTTTCCTGTGCCTGTAACTACTCTTGCCTTGTTACCCATATCCTGAATAACATTGTTTCCCTTTGGAATGATTTGTTGCTGAATATTATTTTCCTTAGTAACCTTTAAATTTTCAGGATTATGCCTAAAGGAATACCCCTTATAACGCATATTTGATACTATCATTTTGCTCTTGCCTCCTGTTCCTCCTGTAAAGCGCGGCTAAATCTTCTGCTGTCCTGTTCAAAAAGACGGCTTAAATTCTCCGCTTCCAAAATTGAAATTTGATTTTCCGAAAAAATTGATTCTGTCATTTTTCCTCCTTACAGTCTGCTGTAATTTCTATTCTCTTAACAAGCCTTCCCAAAGAATCTATGTAGGTTTTCACAGATTTGGTAACGCAATTTTTGTAAACCTCACTTCTGTTATTTAAACTGAATGTTATATTACAACCTTCATCAAAGCCCAAAAAATCCTTTGCAAGCTGATTTATTGTAATGACGTAACGGCTGTTTGTGTTGGTAACAGCAATGGGAACGCTGTTTAAAATTTCGTAGGCATATTTGTTTTCACTACTGTGCTGTACTTCAAAATCAAATACACCGCCGATAATTTTGTCATTCACCAGCAAAACTATATCTTCTTTTTTATTAACTGTATTTACTTCCATTTACTTCTCCCCACAAAGGCAAAAATCAAGCCTGCAATTAATTTGTCTGTAAATTGCCCCTACATTTTCGTCATAGTCTATAGGACTTACCGATGAGGTTTCTATAATTTTGCTGTTGTCAGCTTCTTTTAAGGACTCATAAATATCAATGGTAGCTTTGCCTAAGTCCTCACCGCTGCTGCTTCTGCCGGAATACACCCTTATAAACAAATCAAGAGAAAACATATCTCCCTTAACCGCTTCATCAAAATATCCCCCAATAAACTCCTGTAGCTTTTTAATTTCTCCCATATTTACAACCGCAATTAATTTATCGCTGTAAGTATTTGCAATATTATCGCTATAGGCTTTTACAAAAGTAATATTTTCTTTCAGCTTTCTTTTTGTGTCCTTAATAAGTGCGTCAACCACTCTGAAAATTTCACTCATAACTATCCTCCAGTTGCTCTGTATGGGCGGTTAAGACCGCCCATACATACACTTTTTGTCCTGATAAAACATAAGTACCGTTTGATTTTGTAATATATTTTTTGTCATACATTTCAACAATTTCACCGCCACACTTATCTAAAACTATATCAGGACCTGTAATCAATAGGTAATGGCTGTTGTCAAGCTTTCCCATAGGTATAGGCTTTATGTTGTAGTAGCTTTTATTCTTTGTGTGTAAAGGTTCAATAAAGCCTTTTGTTATAATAGTATTACCCTTTTTGGTAATCTTAACAGTGCTTCCGTAGCGGTTGAGTATATACTTCATTACCTTATTCATAGCTATATCCTCTTGAATAAAAAGTTAGTAGCTGTGATAATATCCCCAATATCAGACTTTTCTTTTTCCCACATTTGTTGTGCGTCTTTTACTCTCTCTTTATTTTCTGTTACGGAAACCTCGCCTACGCTAAAGCTGTTTTCTAAGCTTTGGGAATATAAAAGATACTTATAATATGCGTAAATTCCTGCCGCCTTATCCAGACGTGTTTTATCTCCGTCAGTTAAGCTGTCCTTTGTTACAAGGGAATAGACATACTCCGATGCGTCCCTTATAACCTGAAACCACTTTGAAACCTCTTCATCCGCAAGTCCTGACACTAACTTAAATCTGTCTAAAGTAACATTAAAATCCAAGGTATCACCTTATCAGTAGGACAGAGCCTTGGAAGACTCCTTGAAGATTTTTGCAAAGCCTGCGGTACAGCTTATTGCTGCACGCTCAAGCTGGCGGTCAATGAGCTTGTCGTAGTCGGTAACAATATCGCCTGCCTGTACCATTTCAAGAGCACAGTTTTTGTCAAGACCGATAATTTTACCTGATGGAATAGAAGGAGTATGCAAGAGAGTTGCACCAAGGGGTGTAACCATTTTACCTGTACCCTGAAAGTTCAGACCTGCGGTGCTGTCCTTCATTTCGTCCATTGACAGAATTGTCTGCATAGCATCAGTAGGTGCAAGAATTGTGTTAAGCTCGTATGGGTTCAAATCAGCCCAAAGCTTTAGCAAATCCTTGTAGGAAATATTCCCTGAGTTTTCAACGTCGATTACAGTACAAGGATTATTATTGCCGTCACCGTTTAGTAACACGTCAACAGCGTCCTTTAGCTGTGCACGTCTAATATATGCGCCTATCTGATTAAGTGTTACTGTGAATAAATCAAGTCTTTGGAAACGAAGTGCCTCATATGATGACACCAACATTCTGCCTCTCTTATGTAGCTTTACAAGGTTTTCCTGTGTTTTAACTACTGTCTGGGGAATTTTAGCCCCCTCGGCTACAATCTTTAGGGTTTTGTCATCCTCTGATGGGACAGACGCAATAGAACGGTAGTCCATACCCTCAATATTTGTAACTGTTGCCACAATATCCGGAATAATATCTGCCTGTTCCATACCCTGCTTTACAGCTCTGCTTACATATTCAGGGAACAGCGCCGCTGAGTTGCTTGTCTGGAAGAATTTTTCCACACAGTCACTGCCCTTTCCCGATACCTTAATATCAAATCTTTTCAGCTGTCTGCCAAAAGCGTCAAGTCCCTCAAGTGAAGTACCTGCATAGTTTTCTGACGGGTCAAGTGTTTCAAGCACATCGCTGAGGCTTTTGCCTCGTGTCTGATACATACCCTTTTCAATAGAAATGTTTTCAAAATTTGCCATTTATAATTCCTCCTTAAAGTATAAATCCTACTGTATTTGCAGTTGAATAAATTACTAAATACTGCTTTGCGTTAGTATCGGTTTTTGCAGTAGTGCTGTTGTTTGCACAAATACCCTTGTAGCCTGTTGCAATCAGAGCTGTTGCAGGTACCTCAACATAACCTGAAAGCTGAACTGCGGCATAACCGTCACGAACACCTACGCACACACCTGTAATCGCATCTCCTGCTGTGCAGGCTGTTACCTTGTAGTTGTCGCTAACCTTTACTAAGTCGCCCTCTTTTACTAAATTATCTGCTAAAAATGTAGCTACGTTCTCGCCGTAGCCCTTAAAATCTACGTTCATATAAACCTCCGTTAAATCTTAAATTCTGTATTGTTATTTTTTGTTTCTGCTTTTTCCTTGAAAAGCTGTGGCTTTGACGGTAAAAAATCGGCAGATTTTCTGCTGTATGCAAGCTTAAATTCCTTCAGCTCGTCAACACTTAAATGCTCTGCAACAGATTCCATAGTTTTTCTTGAAATCTCAGGTTGCACAATTGCCGAATACTTTAATACATCTGCAATTAAAGAGTTGCGATACATTACTCCGTCAGCTGCCTGTTTCTTTAAATTATCAATATAATTTTTTAGCTTTCTGCTATCCTTTTCTGTCAGTGTAATAGCCTCACTGTTATCAATAGACTTTAAAATATCTGTCATAGTCAAATCCTTTCTGTTATAAGCTTTGATTACTCCTGCCTGTTTTTGAGCAGGAACAGCCACAAAGCTCCATTCATATGCGTCATAGGGATTAATAAGCTCACCGTAACACAGCTTACCGCCGTATGTTTCACCCTTAACGTGACAGCACTCAGGGGAATTTATAGCCTTACCGCAAATACTGCAACGCGTTTCTTCAACAGCACATCCCACACTAACCTCTTTGGAAATACCGCTGTCAATGGACAAAATCAAATCTTTGTTTTTGTCGCTTACGGGCATATACGCCCTTGCAGTCAGCCTGAAATAATCGTCACCAAGACTGTTGGTTTTTCCCTGTACATTTTCAACCTTACAGCTGATAATACGGGCTGTCTGATTTTCAGCCTTTGGGTTGTGGTCAAATATACCTGTCTTGCCTACAAACAGCTTTTCAAGCTCAGTAAGGCTTTCTACGGTAAATCTCTCAAAATCCCTGTCAACATCATTGTCACAAAGAACTACTGAAAATACATAAACTTCCTCTTGCGAAAGCTCTCTGCGGGAGTACTTGTTGATTAAGTCAAGCTCACCCTGCTGAATGTTTTGGCCTTTTATAACTTTTCCTGTTTTCAAACCTCGACCTCCGTTTCTGATTTTGGTATTCTTTGTTCAATTTCCATAGCCTGTGCATTGTTCAGACGTGCCTGTGAAAGCTCCAGCTCATCCTGTAGGTTAATTAAATCCCACTTTACCTCTGCGCTTGTATTAAAGCCCTTAAGCCTTAGGTACATATTTACAATTTTCAGTATTACAGGATTAATCAGAGTTCTGTAATATTCAAGCTCGCTTGTGAGAATATCCGCCTGCTGTACACTCATTCGCTCGGTACTTGACCAGCTCAGTCCAAGCACAAAGGGCGGTAATGCAAGCTTTGATACAACCTGTTCAAGCAGGTGTCTTATAGGTACATCACAATCTAAAATCTGGTTATCCGAACCGATTACCTTTATGTTTACGTCACCTACCGATACAAAGTCGCACACCTCTGTGCTTCGCATAGCCTTGCTCCATTCATCGGCAATCTGCTGTGCCTGCTTGGCTGTTACAGACGCAGAATTTGTGTCAGGCTTATATGTAACAGCGTATCGAATATTACCTACCCTATCCCAGTTATTGCCTATGGCATTAAATATCTTAATAAGTATGGAGCTTACAAATGGAAGCCCTTGCAAAATAGATTTACCTCGCACATTATTTGGCTCAGGATTCAGCAAGGTAGCCATAATCAGATTTTGATAAGGAGCAGGAGTCAGTCCGTTGTCCTTTTTGCAAACAATCAAATTAAGCGGATTACCGTCATTGGTAATTTCAACATCATCAAAGCTTGCATTGTACAGAGCGGCTATTTGGGAATTATCGTTGCTGAGCACTATCTCACCCACCGCCTGTCCGTAGGTCAGCATTTCATCAAGATAAGTGGCAATAAAGGGATAAATTCCATAGTTACCGCCGGTAGTCAACACATTTGCCAAAAAATCATCCAAAGACCTTTGGGCTGATTTATCTTCCGTAATAACCTTAAAATTACCTATCAGTCTTATTGTCTTTTCGATAGCCGCATCAATAATAGGCACAGCTTCTCTCAGGCTCCTGTACAGTTCAAATTCTGTTTTTGTTAAAGGTGTGTAATTGTTAATAAGGGAAAAAGGGTGCTTTCCTGAGGTAGTAGGCACAGGATACACAAGCCTGTTATTCTCTTTGATTTTATTTCTTTTAAAGAAATTCAATACATTTCCTCCTGTTATCTTCTGGCGGCAACAACAGAAAAGCTCGTACCGCCGTCAAGAATTGTTGCCACAAAATATCTAATATCATCCATTGCGTGGTCGTTTTCCTTTATAGGTATATCAAGGCCTTTTTCGTTCCATCGGTACAGGGAAAACTCCCTTATACTGTCAAGACAGTTGTTGCAGATTTTTATTCTGCCCTCTTTCAAGGCTGTTGCCGTTTGACGTATTCCGTTTAAAACATCATTTGTGGCAGGAGTTACAGTATATTCTCCGTGACGTTTTATTGTTTCTATAAAGGAAGCTGCTGACGGGTCTGCTGTGACAGTTGAAATCTTACGATTCCCTATCAGCTCACAAAGAGCCTCATAATGCTCCTCGTCGGTTTTCTGATAGCCGTGTTTTCGTGAGTCAAAGTAATACTCGTCAATACGATACCAGCAATTTTCTTTAAGCGCCCACAGTCCGAATGAAGCAGGATTTACTGTTCCGTAGTCACAGGAAACTGCATACTTTTCAAATGGACCTGATGGAACGCTTACATAAGAGCTTTCGTTCATAAAAGGATAAATTGCTCCGCTTGTAGCTACCCATTTGCCCAAAATAAACCTTTGGTAAAAAGTACCTGTATATAAGGTCTTGTACCTTTCAAGCGTTTCCTTGGACAGGGACGGGTTGTCCTCCATTGTAAAATGGATATATAACGCATTTTTCTTTTTGGCGTTAAGTATCCAATTTCTGTAGAACCAATGGGCAGGATACTCAGGGTTACAGTTAAACCAAAATGTACTGCCCTCAACAGAGCAACGAGCCAAAGCCTGCTCCACAAAAGAACGCGGCATCAACGCAACCTCGTCAAACAACACCCCTGCAAGAGTCATACCCTGTACCAATGACGCACTGCTTTCATCCTTACCGCCGAAAATGTAAATTCGGTTTTCTCTGCCCTTGTACCTTATTACAATAAAGTTTTCGCTGAGCTTTTCATTAACATCAAAGCCCAAGGACTGCAACGTAGAAATCATCGGAGTAATTATATTTCTCCTTGCGGAGCGAATTGTTTTACCGCATATTGCAAAGCTCATACCGTTAAACTTGTAGAACATCCAAAATACAAATGACAGTGACATACAAAAGGTCTTGCCGGAACGCACAGCCCCGTCACAGATTATTGCATCCTTGTGTGCATACCTGCTTCCCTTACACCACCAGGTTAAAACTCGCATTTGCTTTTTTGAAAAGGGTTTAATCGCCATTTGTTTCCCTTTCCAAAGTCTTTGCCCCTATCATCAGCGCATCATAAAAGGGAGTAGAATTTTCACTTGTTTCGCAATCGTCGCTGAGCTTTTCCAAAGCCTTGAACCTATCGAAAAACTTAATTTCAATCTGTCCTTTTTCCGAGCGCTTTATTTCGGAAACCATAAACAAATCCATATTCTTTAGCTTTTCGCTGTCATAATCCTTCATACTGATAAGGCTTACCGCATCTGCAATATTTCCCGTTGCAAGTCGCATAAGCCCTGACCTTGCACGTTGTTTAAGGCTTTTATTCTGTAGCTGTGACAATCTTTCAATTTCCTCTAAAATATCGTCACGACAGATTAATTCACTTCCGCCCTTTGATATACCGGCATAGCTTTCAGCCTCGGCAATACTTCCCTTTTCAAGGAAGCCTCGGCAAAAGGCTTTTTCCTTTTTTGTTAGCTTTTTCATTTAATCATCCTTTCATAACCAAGCTCTATTGACACTAAGAAAAACAGAATAATTGCATAGTAAAACGCAAGTTTTAATAAATTTATAAAAAATTGGCAAAATATTTACGGTGATAAAATGGATAATACAAGTTTTAAATATCAAAGAGAAAAGCTCAACAACAGCTTGCATTTTGACAAAAGCTTTGACTTAGTGGAAAGACAAATTAAAATTGCAAATAAAAAAGCCGCCCTGTATTTTGTGGACGGTTTTATAAAAGACGATATTATGGAAAAAATTATTGAGTTTTTCTATAAAAATGTTAAGGAAGAGGACGTTGAGAGCGTAGAGAAATTCAAGGCAGGTTTTGTGCCTTATGTAGAGGTTGACACAACAGAAGACTTTGAAAAAGCTACTACTATGATATTGTCAGGCGTATGCGGACTTTTAGTTGACGGCTTTGAAAAAGTTATCCTAATTGACTCACGAACTTACCCCCAGCGTGATACCTCAGAGCCTGAAAACGACAAGGTTATTTTCGGTAGCCGTGACGGATTTGTAGAAACTATGGTGTTAAACACAGCACTTATTCGCAGACGTATCCGTAGCGGTGATTTGCGTGTTGAAGCTATGCAGGCAGGCACAAAGTCCAAAACTGATATTGCAATTTGCTATATGGACAGCAAGGTAGATAAAGTTCTTTTAAAGAAATTAAAAGACAGAATAAACAGCAT
Organism: uncultured Clostridia bacterium; assembly: GCA_945980035.1. Taxonomy (GTDB): domain Bacteria; phylum Bacillota; class Clostridia; order Oscillospirales; family Acutalibacteraceae; genus Ruminococcoides. Next base: position 12,343 of record CAMFQG010000005.1, on the reverse strand, counting down.
AACCCAAGAATCTCTGACTATGAGCAGTCAAAGCTTAGTTGAGGCTATTTACCCCCACCGATGGTTCAATCCTATGCCAAAGGTGAAAAGCACTGAACGACCCGACACAACCTCAAATTCAATTTTAAAAGGCAATATCGCTATAATAGTTGACAATTCACCTGTCGCTTTAATACTACCCACTTCAGTATTTGATATTTTAGAAGAGGCTGACGATTACTACTTTTCCCCTATTACAGGCACTTATTTAAGGCTTGCACGGTATATGATAACATTCATTTCATTGTTTCTGACACCGGTGTGGCTGTTGCTGTTACAAAACCCCTCAATAGTACCAAAAGCTTTGGAGTTCACATTAATTGATGAAGCGCAAAACATTCCCATAGTTTTGCAACTGATTATTATTGAAATCGGTATTGACGGTCTGCGTCTTGCTTCTCTAAACACACCAAATTCCCTGACTACGCCTTTGAGCATAATCGGAGCTATTGCCTTGTCGGACTTTTCCGTACAAGCAGGCTGGTGCAGTTACGAGGCTATTTTATATATGGCATTTGTCACCGTTGCAAATTATACTCAGCCAAACTACGAGCTGGGCTACACTATAAAATTTTCAAGAATTTTCTTACTGCTGATGACCTACTTCTTTAATATAATAGGTTTCGTTGCAGGGGGAATAATTGTATTGTTAACAGCAATCTGCAACCGCACATTATCGGGAAAAAGCTACCTATATCCCCTGTTCCCCTTTAACCCTAAAAAGTTAGTTAAAAAAATAATTCGTATGAGATAGTATTATTTGATACAAAATTCAGCCACTTCCTAAAATCAGCCTGACCGTTAACACAGCCATAACCGCCGCAGTAAAATCCGCAGAAAGTGCCGCCACCAAAGTGTGGCGGATTTTCTTTACCTTCACACTTCCGTAGTAAACTGCTGTGGCGTAAAACGTCGTTTCTGTAGAGCCGGCAAGTACAGACGCCACCTGACCTGCAAAGCTGTCGGGACCGCAATCCTTGTATATATTTGTCAGCAAAGCTGTTGAACCTCCACCTGATACAGGTCTTAATAGCACCATGGGGACAATTTCCTTTGGAAATCCCAAAGTATCGGCAAGAGGAGAAATAAAGTCACACAGCATATCAATAGCACCGCTTGCCTTAAGCATATCTACTGCTACTATAAGTCCCACAATAGTTGGAGCAATATTTAAAAGTATCTGAAAGCCCTTTTTAGCACCCTCTACAAAGGCATCAAACAGTGGTACCTTTCTTATGAGTCCTACTACTACAACGCTTGCAATAAAAATCGGTACAAAGTAATCCATGTTAATCACTCCTTTGCTTTATGTTACAAAAGCTTTTCGCTATAATAAGCCCCACTGCAAGAGCCGTAGCAGAGCTAATCCACACACAGGGTAAAATTTCGAAGGGTGCCGTACTTGAATACGCCTGTCTTAAAGAGCCAATCATAGTTGGAAAAATTTGAATCGAAGCTGTATTCATAACTACAAACATAACCATATCATCAGTTGCTCTGTCACTTTCCCCGCCTAATCTATGTAGCTGATTCATTGCAGATAAACCAAATGGCGTTGCGGCGTTGCCAAGCCCCAGCAAATTGGCACTTACGTTCATACTGATATATTCCAAAGCTTTGCTGTTTTTATTAACATTTTTAAAAAGCCTTTGAAGAATTGGTGCAAGAGCTTTACCTATCATTTTTGTAACTCCGCCTCTTGCGGCAATTTCCATAATTCCCGACCAAAGCATTAACATTCCCGCCATTGTCAACAGTAAATTAATGCTGTCCTCTGCACCTGTAATTACTCCCTGTGTCAGCCCGGCTCCATTTTGAGTAACCAAACCGAATACTACTGCAATAATTATTAAAGCTCCAAATAAGATGTTCAAATTTATCAAATCCTGTCGAAAAATATTTTTTAAAAAAGTTCTCAAAAATGTTGACGTTTTTGCCGTTTTTTGGTAGAATGAAGCTGAAAGGGCGAGATAGGTAATGGTTTATACAAGTTATAAAAAAATTGACGAAGTTGGAAGAGTAGTAATTTCTAAGGATATCAGAAAAAGACTTGACTTAGGGGTTAACGATTCAATTAAAATTGACGTAGAGGACAACAAAATTGTTATTACAAAAGCTGAACCCGGTTGTGTTTTCTGTGGCAGCAGTGATGACCTAAAAGAATATATGGGTAAATCTATCTGCAAAAATTGCATAAAAATGCTAAGTAAATAACTCTTGACAAATTAACATTAATATCGCATTATATAGTTAGTTTAGATTTAGGAGGGTTATTATGCCACGTATTGACAAAGAAAACTACTATCTTGATATTGCAGAAACTGTCCTTGAAAGAGGTACCTGCATACGCAGAAACTACGGTGCTATTATCGTTAAAAATGACCAGATTGTTTCTACCGGTTACGTAGGTGCTCCCCGTGGACGCAAGAATTGCAGTGACTTAGGCACTTGCATACGTGCACAGCAAAATATTCCCAGAGGAACTCGCTATGAGCTTTGCCGTAGCGTTCACGCAGAGGCTAATGCCATTATACACGCTCCAAGAGAACAGATGATTGACGCAACTATGTATCTGGTGGGCAAGGAATATGACACAGGCGAATACATCGAAAACGCAAATTCCTGTGCTATGTGTAAACGTATGATAATTAATGCCGGCATCAAGAGAGTTGTTGTAAGAAACAGCAAAGATAAATTTACGGCAATTTACGTTGAGGACTGGATTGTAAACGACGATTCCCTTGACGGCAAGGAAGGTTATTAATTTAAGTAAAAATGATTAGAACCTACTATGCAAATGTAAATAATATTTCTTTTTCAGAATTAAATCTCAGCAAGATTACACCACAGCGGAGAGAAAAGATTGACCGTATTATGATTGAAAGTGCAAAAAGGCAGAGCCTTGCAGCAGGTCTGCTAATCAATCACTTTTTTTCTGATAAAGAAATTAAAACAGAGAAGCAAGGTAAACCGTATATAGAAAACGGACCTTATTTCAATATTGCTCACAGCAATAATTATGCCATTATTTCTATTTCACACAACTTGCCAATCGGCTGTGATATTGAAGAAATGAATGAGGTTAAATACGAAAAATTAGGCAAGCTTGTATTTCATAAAAATGAAATGAAAATCTTAAAAGCCTCTGATAACCAAAATCAAACCTTTTATGATTTTTGGACCAAGAAGGAAGCTTTTATAAAGTGCTTAGGCACAGGTTTTCACTTGAACACCAAGAGCATTGATCTCTCAAAAAACAGTCATTTTTTTGAGTATAAAAATCATAGGTTCCGTTTTAAAGAGTATATGCTGGACAACTATAAAATTATGCTCTGCTCTACGGGAACAGACTTTGAAAACAGCATAACCGAAATTAAATTTGAATAAACAGACAAAAGCAGACTGCACAAAACAGTCTGCTTTACTTTTTATATTACTTTAGGTTTTTCTCGTAAGATTCAATCATCTTTTTAACCATCTGGCCACCAACTGAACCTGCCTGACGAGATGTTAAGTCGCCGTTGTAACCCTGCTTTAGGTTAACGCCTACCTCGCTTGCAGCTTCCATCTTGAAACGCTCAAGAGCTTCTTTAGCCTCTGGTACTACAATACCGCTTTTAGACATAGTATTTTTCTCCTTTTCTTATTTTTCTTTTTTTCAAATTTATTTTCAAGCAACTTTTCGTTGCAATAGTATTATTAACTATGTCTGTTAAAATATATGTGGTAATTATAGTGGTATTATTTTGCCATTTTTTGATAAAAAGATCTATAATTATCAGCTTCTTATATTTCCAAGCTCTGTGATATATTCCTGCATTTGCTCCTTGCTTTTTAAGGTTTTTGCTTTTTCAATTATTTCTTTCTGCTTTGTTTTTGATAAATTTGAAAAGTATTTCATTGCGCAAAAATTTTTTGAAAGTGCCATTTGAAAGCCTAACGGCAATTCTTCTTTTTTCATATACAAAAATCACCTCGTCCCTATTTTGGGACGAGGTGCAATATTTTATTCATTAATTACCAAATTTTCTGAAACGCTCATAGCGTAGATTTGCAAGCTCAGCGCCGTCAACAGCAAGATTTTTTTCAAAGGTTCTGCAAATCAAAATCTTCAAGCTTTCAAACATTTTTTTATCTTCTGCCTTTGGCTGACGCAAAACACGTTCAACAACGCCTAAGTCGAACAAATCCTGGGCAGTCATCTTCAGCTTTTCGGCAGCTTCAGGAGCTTTAGAGCTGTCCTTCCACAGGATACTTGCACAGCCCTCAGGAGAGATAACAGAATACACGGAATCCTCCATCATCCAAACTTCATCTGCTACTGCAAGAGCAAGAGCTCCGCCGGAGCCACCCTCGCCGATAAATACAGAAAGAACAGGAGTTTTCAGAGCCATCATTTCCATTAAGTTTGTGGCAATAGCGTGTCCCTGTCCGCGTTCCTCTGCACCGATACCGCAGAATGCACCGCTTGTATCTACAAAGCACAAAATTGGACGGTGGAATTTTTCAGCCTGTTTCATAAGGCGGAGAGCCTTTCTATAGCCCTCAGGATGAGCCATACCAAAATTTCTTTCCATACGTTCCTTAGTATTTCTGCCTTTTTCCAAACCTATAACAGTTACGGGAATTTCGTTAAGCATACCAATACCGCCGATAATTGCCTTATCGTCTGCAAAGTTACGGTCGCCGTGGAGTTCCAAAAAGCTGTCGCCGAAAAGATTATTAATATAATCTATTGAGGTCAGCTTGTTAGCGTCACGAGCCGCACAAACCTTGTCGTATGCACTCATTTACTCCACCTCCCCATAGTTATGTATAGTAAGAATGTTTTTGATTGTATCTTTTAAATAATGTCTGCTGACTACCTTATCAACAAAGCCTTTATCCTGAACAAACTCAGCAGTCTGGAAGTCACGGGGAAGCTTCTGTCTTATGGTCTGCTCAATTACTCGAGGGCCTGCAAAGGCAATCAAGGACTTTGGCTCGGCAAGAATTATATCTCCCTCCATAGCAAAGGAGGCTGTAACACCGCCTGTTGTAGGATCGGTTAAAACGGTGATATACAATAGCCCTGCATCGCTGTGCTTTTTAACTGCACCTGAGGTTTTCGCCATCTGCATAAGTGACAAAATTCCCTCCTGCATTCTTGCACCGCCTGACGCAGTGCAAACAACGATAGGTAATCTGTTCTCGGTAGCATATTCAAAGGCACGGGTAACCTTCTCGCCTGTAACCGTACCCATAGAACCCATCATAAAGTCAGGATTCATACAAACAAGGACAGTTCTTATATTGCCTATATTACATACGCCATAGATTACGGACTCTTTTTCACCGCTTGAAATTTTACTGTTTTTCAGCTTCTTGTCATATTCAGGAAAGTTGATTATATTTCTGCTCTCTAAATCAGAGTCCATTTCCTCAAAGGTGCCCTTATCTGCCAAAAGCTCAATTCTCTGTCTTGCGTTAAGGCGGAAATGATGGTTACATTTAAAGCAAACGTGGTCGTTTTCCTCAACATCTGTTGAAAGGAGCATAGTACCGCAAGCCGGGCACTTTACCCACATTTCATCAGGCACATAAGGCTGATTTACAGTTTTTTCTTCACTGCCCTCAAGCTCATTTTTAGGTTTTATAAATGCAAATAAATCCATTTAATTATCCTCTTTTTTTCTTTTTCATACGCTTCTTTTCAAAGCTCTCCATAAAATCTGTTGTGTATGTTCCGTCAACAAATTCATCTGCCGACAAAATGTCTATCATAAGGTCACGGTTGATTTTAATTCCCTGTACAGACAACTCGGAAAGCGCCATCTTCATTTTACGGATAGCAAGCTCTCTGCTTCTGCCCTGAACTATTACCTTTCCTACCATTGAATCGTAGAAAGGAGGGATTACATAGTCCTGATACAAAGCAGTATCAAAGCGAACAAATGAACCTCCGGGAATATGAAGTCCCGAAACCTTACCGCAACTTGGCATATAGTTATTGTCAGGGTCCTCAGCGTTTATACGGCACTCAATAGTATTGCCGTGGAAGAACACTTCATCCTGCTTTTTATTAAGCTCCTTACCGGCAGCCACACGGATTTGCCACTGTACCAAATCCATACCTGTAACCATTTCAGTAACGCCGTGTTCCACCTGTAAACGAGTGTTCATTTCCATAAAGTAGAAGTTTCCGTCCTTATCGTAAAGGAATTCTACAGTACCTACGGAATTATAGTTTACAGCATGAGCCGCCTTAATAGCAGCTTCCATCATCGCCTTGCGTGTTTCGTCTGAAATGGACGGCGAAGGACTTTCCTCAATTAGCTTTTGGTTATGTCTTTGTACGGAACATTCCCTCTCGCCCAAGCAAAGCGCGTTTCCGTGTTTGTCACACAAAATCTGCATTTCAATATGCTTAACAGGTTTTAAAAACTTTTCAATATACAACGCACCGTCACCAAAAGCTGACTGAGCCTCTGCATATGCGCTGTTATAAGCATTTTCAAACTCTTTTTCGGTTTTTACAAGACGTATTCCGCGTCCGCCGCCACCGCTTCTGGCTTTTATTAGCAACGGATAACCTACCTTTGCAGCTTCCTCCTTAGCCTGCTTAACATTATCCAGAACATCTGTACCGGGAGTTACGGGAACTCCTGCATTACGCATAGTCTTTCTTGCCTTGTCCTTGTCACCAAGGAGGGAAATCATCTCAGAAGTAGGTCCGATAAATTCTATATTACACTTTTCACAAAGCTGAACAAACTTTGCATTTTCTGACAAAAGTCCGTATCCCGGGTGAATAGCCTGAGCTCCGCTTTGAACTGCAACTGTCAGAATGGCAGGCATATTCAGGTAGCTGTCGGCAACCTTGCTATCACCTACACAGTAGCTTTCGTCAGCAAGCTGTACGTGCATTGCATCTTTGTCAGCCTTTGAATAAATTGCAACTGTGGAAATTCCCATTTCTCTGCAGGCACGGATAATACGCACTGCAATTTCTCCACGGTTTGCAATAAGGATTTTATTAAACATTATGTCACATCCAGTAATTACTTATTTTACTAATGCAAAGCTGAAATCAGCACTTACACACAGCTTTCCATCTACATATCCCTTAGCACTAATAAAATAGAAGTTACCTCTTGAACGGGTAAGCGTACAGGTAGTTTCTAAGGTGTCGCCGGGCTTTACCTGTCCCTTAAACTTTACGTTATCCATTTTTGTAAAGTACGGTGTCGCCCCCTGACAGCTGTCAGCAAGCATAACACAGCTGGACTGAGCCATCATTTCGCAAAGGATTACTCCCGGAACAACCGGGTTGCCTGGGAAATGTCCCTTTAGGAAAAACTCATCTCCGCTTATTGTATATTTTCCGTGAGAAGTTGTTTCGTCAATTTGCTCAGCCTCCTGAACAAGCAACATATGGTCACGGTGTGGTATAATCTTCTTAATTTCTTCCTGATTCATAATTACTCCTTAGCCGATTTTGAACATTGGCTGACCGTATTCAACAACGTCGCCGTTCTTTACTAAAACTTCTGTCACCGTACCGCTTTCATCAGCAGTAATTTCGTTCATTATTTTCATTGCCTCGATTATGCAAACAACATCGCCCTTCTTCACACTCTGACCAACAGTTACAAAAGGCTTGCTGTCGGGATTAGGCGCAGCATAAAACACGCCGACCATTGGGCTGTCTATTGTTTTTCCTGTTGAAACAACAGGTTTAGAAGCATTAGTATTCTCAATTACAGGAGCCTGCACAGCAGGAGCTGATACAGTGGGAGCAACAGGCTGAACCACTGCAGGAGCCTTTTCAATACAAACAGAGTTTGTTTTATCTGACATCTTAATTGTTGTCAAATTATGCTCTTCAAGGAGTGCGATAATCTCTTTTAATTCATCTAAAGTGTACATATTAATCCTCCGTTAAATTTTCTTAAATACAACGCATGTGTCGTGACCGCCGAAGCCTAAGTTAGTAGAAGCCGCAACAGTAATATCTCTGTCCTTAGCCTCTCCCAATGTGTAATCAAGGTCACACTCCGGATCAAGCTCTGTTGTACCGATTGTAGGAGGAATTTTTCCGTCCTTGATTGCAAGCACTGAAACTACAGCCTCAACCGCACCGGTAGCGCCTAACATATGACCTGTCATTGACTTTGTAGAGCTTACCGAAACATCATATGCCTTTTCACCCAATGCGCTCTTAATAGCCATTGTTTCTGTTTTATCGTTCATAGGTGTGCTTGTTCCGTGAGCGTTAAAATATATAACGTCATCATCGGTAACATTGCCTTCCCTAAATGCGATTCTGATTGCCTCTGCAAGTCCCTCGCCGTCAGGTGAAGGAGCAGTAACGTGGTGAGCGTCACAGGTATTGCCGTAGCCTACCATCTCAGCATAAATCTTTGCACCTCTTGCCTTTGCGTGTTCATATTCCTCTAAAACAAGAATACCTGCACCCTCGCCCATAACAAAGCCGTTGCGGTTAACATCAAAAGGAATTGATGCCTTTTTTGGATCCTCAGTAGTGGAAAGTGCCTTCATATTGGCAAAGCCTGAAATTGTCAGTGGGTGAACTACATTTTCTGCACCGCCTGAAATTATTGCGTCTGCATAGCCGTCCTTTATTGCGTGAAAAGCCTCGCCCACAGCATTTGAACCTGTAGCACAGGCTGAAACCGGAGCAAGAGTAGGACCTTGTGCGTTATACTTAATTGCAATCTGTCCGCAGGCAATATTACCAATCATTTTAGGAATAAAATGAGGACTTACCTTACGAGGACCTTTTTCTAAAAACGCCTGAGTATTTTCAATAAATGTAAACAATCCGCCTATACCTGCGCCAACATAAACACCTAAGCGTTTAGGGTCAACAGTACCCTCAAGACCGCTGTCCTTCATAGCCTCAGCAGCGGCACCTAAAGCGTAAATTGTGTACATATCGATTTTTCTCAGGTCACGTTTTTCAACTACGGTAGTAGGGTCAAAATCCTTAACCTCACCGGCATTTTTAACCGGCAAATCCTCTGTATCAAATCTTGTAATTTTATCAATACCGCAAACACCCTTTAGCATATTATCCCACATTGTGGGAACATCATTACCTACAGGAGTGATTGCACCTATACCAGTAACTACAACTCTTCTCATTTTATTCTCCTTTACATTGCAATACCGCCGTCAACACGGATAACCTCGCCTGTAACATATGAAGCCATATCGCTGCACAAAAATTTTACAACATTTGCAACATCCTCCGGCTTGCCACGTCTTTTCATAGGGATAGAAGCGGCGATTTCATCTTTAATTTTGTCAGATAAAGCCTGTGTCATTGCCGTATCAATGTAACCCGGTGCAATAGCATTTACGGTAACATTTCTTGCGGCAAGCTCTCTTGCTACCGATTTTGTAACGCCGATTAATCCTGCCTTGGATGCAGAATAGTTTGCCTGTCCTGCATTACCGTTCAGTCCAACAATAGAAGCCATATTTACAATTCTTCCGCTGCGCTGTTTCATAAACATTTTATAGGTGTGTTTAATCATATTGAAAGCACCCTTTAGATTTACGGAAATAACTGCGTCAAAATCGCTTTCTTCCATTTTAAGCACCAGATTATCCTTACAGATACCTGCATTATTTATAAGAAAATCAATTCTGCCGAAGTCAGCAAGAATTTCAGTAATTACACTACCGCTTTTTTCAAAATCACTGACATCACAATCATATGCTTTAACCTTTACACCCATTGAACTGATTGACTCCAGAGCCTCTTCCTTTGGACCTAAACCCACAAGAGCAATATCGGCTCCGTCTTTTGCAAGGGTTTCGGCAATAGCTTTGCCGATTCCGCTGTAACCGCCTGTTACAACAGCAACTTTACCTTCAAAATTCATAGTTTTCTCCTTTGTCAAATAAGATACAAATTTATTATTTCAACTGTTCAAGGTCAGCAACATTCTCAACCTTGATAGCCTTTACATCACCGTTTATTCTCTTAATTAAGCTTGTGAGAGTTTTTCCTACACCCACCTCAATAAAGGTGTCAACTCCGTCGCTTACCATATTTTCAACGATTGTCTGCCATCTTACAGGGTTTTCAACCTGTGCCTTTACCAAAGCCTTGTAATCGCCCTCGTAAGGCTTTGCTGTATAATTTGAATACAGTGGAACACTCGGCTCGCTAAAATCAACCGTTTCCATATACTCCATTAAGCCGTCGGCAGCTTCCTTCATAAAAGGTGAGTGAAAAGCACCGCTTACGGCAAGTCTTTTTACTCTGCCCTTTGCATTTGAAAAAGCTTCGGTTAATCCGTCAACATTTTCTTCCTTAGTAGCCACAACAGTCTGTCCGGGACTGTTGTAGTTAACAGGATATGTATTATTGAACTGACTGCAAATTTCTTCAATCTGTTCAGCTGACAGTTTCATTACAGCAAGCATTGCTCCGGGATTAGCCTTAGCGGCTTTATCCATAAGCTCACCACGTTTGCAAACAAGCTCAAAGGCAGACTTGTCACTGAGCATACCGCTGAATGCAAGTGCAGCGATTTCTCCCAGAGAAAATCCTGCAACACAGTCAACCTTAACTCCCAATTCCTCAACTGCTCTCGCAACAGCAAGGTCAACAGTAAATACACATGGCTGAGTATTTGCTGTTATTGAAAGCTCCGACAATTCTGCGTTAAAGCACTGATTGGAAGTATTTGGACGGATACTGTCCGCCATATCAAAAACAGCCTTTGCAGCTTTTGAATTTTCACAAATTTCCTTGCCCATACCGGTGTATTGGGCACCCTGTCCTGAAAAAACAAGTGCTATTTTACCCATTTGCTTGCACCGCCTAATACCTTTTCAGCCTCAGTAAATAAATCAAGAATAATATCTCTGCAAGGCTCTTCCTTTGTTACCATAGAAGCAACCTGTCCTGCAAGAACGCAACCGTTCTTAACGTCGCCCTCTCTTGCAGCAAGTCTTAAAACACCTGCTCCCATAGCCTCAAGCTCCTCGTCTGAAACAACGGAAGAATTATACTCAGCCTTTGTATATTCACGAGTGTAACTGCTCTTTAAACATCTTACGGGATGACCGAGTCTTTTACCTGTTACTACAGTATCAATATCTTTAGCTTTTAAAATTTTATCCTTATATTCCTGTGCAATAGTACATTCATTTGCTACAAGGAAGCGTGTTCCCACCTGAACACCTACAGCGCCCAGCATAAAACAAGCGGCAACCTGTCTGCCGTCTGCAATACCCCCTGCAGCAATTACAGGAATATTAACAGCATCAACAACCTGTGGTACTAAAGCCATAGTTGTTAACTCGCCAACGTGTCCGCCACTTTCACCACCCTCTGCAATAACTGCAAAGGCACCTAACTTTTCCATACGTCTTGCAAGGGCTGTTGAGGGGACTACAGGAATAACCTTAATACCAGCCTCAAGCCATTTTTCCATATATTTTCCCGGATTGCCTGCACCTGTCGTTACAACCTTGATGCCTTCCTCAATTACTACATCTGCAACCTCATCTGCAAACGGGCTCATCAGCATAATATTTACACCGAAAGGCTTGTCTGTCATCTCTTTGCACTTCTTTATTTCGGCTCTCAGCTGTTCGCCGTTGGAGTTCATTGCGGCAATAAGTCCCAGACCTCCTGCATTGCTGACAGCAGACGCAAGGCTTGCGTCAGCTACCCAAGCCATACCACCCTGAAAAATAGGATATTCTATTGAAAGTTCCTGATTAATTACAGTAGAAATCATATGTATCTTCCTTTCTTTAAGGTGCAAATTTATACAAAATAAATTTACCGCCCGATATATAAATACAGTAATTGCATTATCTTAGTAATTGTACTATATTTGGGCGGTAAATGTCAATGATAAATATACACAAATAGTTATCATTAATTTTCAAATTTTAGTTAGATTAACTGCAATAATCTTCCAGTATTTTTCGCAGCTCATCTCTGCTGTTTGCATAGATTCCGCTTTTTAAAATCTCGGCGTCCGCCCTTGGTAAATTGCTTATTAAAGTATCGCTTTCCATAATCATTTCGCCGGTATTACAGTCAAACACAACAATCCTCCCCTTATGACTTTTTACAACAAATCTGTCCTTTTTTTCCGTTGCGGATTCTGTTTCCGTGGCGACGGTTGATGTTGGTGCTACAGTAGTAGTATTTTCGTTAGACACTGCGAAAACTGCCGATATTGAGAACAAGGTATAGATAATTATTCCTGTAATAAGTACAAGCTTTTTCATATTTTCCCGAACATTTATCCCTATCTTGAAGCCGATA
>CAMFQG010000004.1 GCA_945980035.1 uncultured Clostridia bacterium | reverse complement strand
GTGTATAAGAGACAGTAGTAATTCTGCTGTCATTACTATCCAAAAAACAAGTTGAAAGAGTAAGCAACTGTTTACTGTAACCTACCCTTTGTTATTCTCGCTAAATGGAGGACAGAACAGCCGTCAAATATTTTTCGGTTACAGATGAATAAAAGAAAGCGTCGATAAGCCCGTCCTTTTTCGCATTGGCTACCTCACGGGCAATTTCGGGTGCTGAATTTTCATCGCACAGCATTACGAGTTTACAGGTGGGAGTTTTTTCTCTTACTTGCTTTACTTCGTTTAATCGTGTCTCCATAGTCGTGCCGGAAGCATAAGACACATCCATCAAGAGGATGTCGGCAGATAGGGCTTCACATTCATTTGCGATATTGTTCTTTTTCTGAATCAGAACTCGAAAAGGGTTAAATTCGCCACTGTTTTTCAGCATATTAATGATTGCTTCGGATAGCAGACCGTTTCCGATACAGACGACGATGTTTTTCATATCTTTTTATCTCCTTGTAATACCTTTATACAGATTTATACAGTCCACACATCGTATTTAAGTGCAAACTTTCAGGTAAACTTTATGCTACCGTCAAAAAACTTTCGCCAGCATACTTTTTAGTTACGCCCAGGGATCTTCGCTTGCAGGCACTCTTATATCGGAAAGACATTGAATTTCGTTTAAAAACCATTGACCGGTAGAGGGCTTTTTGCGAAGCTTTATAGACCTCATATTATCACCGCCACCGCTTTTAACCCAGAGAGTTGCCCAATTTTCATTGTCAAACGAGTATGGGTTTTCGTATATGGCTATGGTATATGGTGTTGATGGCTTGTATCCGTTTTCGGGAGTTGCACCGTTAAAAAACGAGAAAGGCTTATAGAATTTATCTTCAAGCCGTTCTTTGATAAACTGCTTTTCGTATGTACTTACATTTTCAGGCCCTTTGAGAAAATCAAGCATTTCAAATGTTGCATTACAATCCTCTTCATATCTGCAAAGTACAGCAAGAGTTAAGGCCGCTGTTTTGAACGGTGAGTCAAGCGTTGCTTCGGGCAGAGCCTGCAGTTCACTCAAGCTTGTCGGCAGAGAAGAAAAGGTAAAGCGTTCAGAACGATTTTTACCCTTTCCTATGGATTGAGCCGCACCGGTTACTGCTTTTGTAGCCTCTTTTTTAATGGTGTTTTCTGCTGCTTTCATTAGCGAATCAAAAATTCCCATAACAAAACCTCCGTTAATCAATCTTTTTAAATCTCATTGTTATAAATGTGAAAAAACCGTTTTCATCTATTGCCTTTGTCCACGAATCGTCTCCTATACCGGTATCATACCAAAGCTCGCCGTCTCTTTCTTCCCAAGCTATTGCTTTATCGGTGAGCATATCGTCAATAAGCATAAGCTCTCCCGTGTTTATCACCTCTTTAAGCTCTGCTTCTGATACTCCGTCAGGCACAGGCATAAGAAAATACAGTTTGCCGTCATCACAAATTTTCACCTGCATACCGATAGTTTTCTTTCTTTCGTCCATTTCATCGGCAACTGCTTCTTCATCAGTTTCATCAATATAGGGCATAGGTGATGCAAGATATTCATCAGCGTTTAAGTAAATCATACCTTTTTCATCATCATGCGTTCCTATAGAATCAAAAACCCATTTTCCAATATAGTTCATAACTAAACCTCCTGTGTGTTATTTATAAATAACTTCCTTACAAATTATCTTTCGGGATTGAACAGCTCGCAAAACAAACCTTTGATGTAACCTGCTGAAATTTCTTTTTTGATACTGTATATTTTAAATCCCATAAGACCTCTGCCAAAGGGGACACCGTTGCTTGTATTGTCAAATTCAAATCCGACAAAACACGCCCGGTATGTCTTTTTTTTATTTGATTTTTTATATGTGCTTTTAATGTGCTTCACGGGTTTGTTCGTATATGTAATACCAAGGTCAGTTACTTCCTGACGGAAATATTCAAGCTCTTCATCAGAATTGCTCAACTCACCCTTATAGTAATACTCCACGAAAGCTTCGCTTTCTAAACTATTCTCAAAACATACCACACCAAAAACCTCTGCACTCCAAGACGAATCATTCGCCCGAAGCCATACTCTTTCTCCTGCATTAAGGGCAATACCGGGTGGAATAGTAAAGTAGGCATCATCCGGCTTATAAAGGGTTATGGGAAATTTGTCTGTGCCATACACCATATTAACCTGATTAACAGTCTTCTGTTTGCGAATATACTCCGGGTCGGGCATACCTGTATATCTCGGATTTTCCTTTGACTTGCAATCTAAATAACAGAAAACAGCAATACATACAAACATCAAAAAGACCGACGTCAAAAAGACAATTATTTCCATTCAAAGCCTCCCGAATAACTATTTCACCGATTACTGCAAAACACTTATGAGTTAATAAAAAATGTTCAATTTTCGGTGATTTTACAAGAGGGCAACAGCGTATTGCAGTTTATTCAGTAAGCATTATATATCCGATTTATTTAGAACTATTTACTATGCCTTCGTATTTAACAGAATTTAAAATGTTCTGTACATCCTCCTGATTGAACAGTGCTTCCATATCGGTTGTTTCTGTATCAATGAGTTCGCTATTCGGTGCCACATAAGCGAAAAGATAAACATCGTAATCATCTTTTTCGTCAAGATATAGGCAAATTTCATACTCGTAATCATCATACTGATACATATAACCGTCAAATCCTGAATATTTTACTTCTTTATAGGTTTTTTTCTCTTTGGCATCATCTACAAAGTAATCAAGACCGTTATCAAAATACAAATAAAACTCTACAGAAAAATCCTTTTCTTCGTTTATAAGTTCAGCCTCATCTGAGTTTGTTTCAGAGGGAGTGGTTCCGTCTTTATATCCAACTGTAACTGTTGCACTCATAGTATCGTCATCATCGCAAACTTGTGTAATTGTTACTGCCTTACCGCCACCGTCACAAGCAACAAGGGATAAGAGCATAATTCCTGCCAGTAAAACTGTTAAAAACTTTTTCATGGTATAAATCCTCCTTAGTTAATTTTTGATTCCGCCGCGTCAGCACGTCTTGTGTATTCTGCAAGTCCGCCGGTTTGAGCGTCGTCCATTGCGTTCATATTTGCCTGAATTTCTGCTTTCTTTTCGTCAGTTAATTCTCCGCCGTCTTTTGCAACCTTTACAGCATCAACTGCAGTTTTTGCAAAACCAATCGCACCCATTAAATCACGCTTTTCTTTTTTATTCATACCAAAGCTGAATAATCCGTTTGTGTCGTCATTAACTCCGAAAATATAGTTGAAGTGATGTATTGCATTATCCACATATCTGAGATAATTTTCTTTTTCTCTGTCGTTTGTTGCAAAGCATACAGTAATTTCTTCGGTTATATAAGGGTGTGCACGCAGTCCTTTTCTCATAGTTGTTGTATCATCTCTGCCACCAACCAAAGTGATTTTTATACCGCCCTCACCAAACACTTTTTTAGTTTTTCCGTTTGAATCCGTTTCTTCGGATTCTTCCATATACGGCTCATAATTTGCCACCTGGTCATAACGGAAAAGCTCCTTGGGGTATTTTTCGTTGTTATCCTTTGAGCCGTCTATGATGCGGAACATTCCGATATCATCAAAGAACTCTATGCCTTGTCTTGCGGTAGCCGAAGGGTATCTCTCTGATCTTGCACCGTTTAAGGCAACCTCTTTGTAGATACGATCGGAGCGTTTCATATACTCCATATGCCCTCTTAACTCGTCCTTTGTAAATCTGTATTTCTGAATATGGAATGAACACATATCGTCACAATTTCCGCATATGTATTCATCGCCTTTGATTTTTGTTCGGTTTAACATTCCGCACTCGCCGTTACAAAAAGTACAGGTCTTTTTTCCAAAAGTGTTCTTAAAGAAACCTCCTAATCCCATAAATTTTATCTCCTTTCGATAACTTTACACATTTTATTATACAGATTTATATAGTCCAAAACATCGTACTTTAGTGCAAACATTACGACACAAGAAAGCGCACCATATGCGTGCGCTTTCTTTAGCCATCGCTCGTGCGCACGCAGGGCGCAACTGAGCGGGCAATATAAATTATTTTTTGTTTGATAGGATGATAAGATGAATTAACGGTAACATAAAATCATTTTCCGATTACTGACAAATTTGTCAATTATTTGAAGTTTACTATCAAATAAGAAAACGGTAGCGGAAATTCCACTACCGTCTTGTTGTAAAAAAATGTACTGTTATTTCTTTGTTTTTACTTCTTTTGACTTGCTCCAGGATGAGTAAATTTTCGTAGCTACGCCGTCAATCTTTACCGTCTTGTAGGTGCGAACATGAATATAATACTTTTTCTGTGCTTTAAGATTAGAAACGGTTTTGGATCTTTTAGCATTCTTGCTTATTGTTTCTGTTATAGCTTTTTTAAATTTACTTGATTTACTATACTGAATTTCATAGCCTGTTGTTTGCGTGTTCTGCTTCTTCCACTTAAATGTGAAGCCTTTCGATTTTGCTTTCACTTTTGAAATGGCACTTGTCTTAGGCGCGATTGTGAAATACAGTGTCTGTGTACCGCTGTAATTACCCATAAATGTAACCTTTATTGCGTACTTGCCTACATTCTTTCTGCCACTTGCGCGTTCAACAGTATAGTCGGTATTCTTTATAAGTGACTTCATCTCGCTGTCTGTAGCCGTTACGCTTGGAGTTCTAACCTTGCCTTTATATGTGTAGAATGTTGTAGAAAGCCAAACTTTTGAAATCTTTGGAATATCTGTGGTGGAAATGATTTCATCACAGATTGTACAAGCCTCAACAATTTTTCCGTCTTCAGTAGTAGTTGCCGGTGTTGTTGTTGCAGCAGTTTTGTGACCTGTTTTCTCTACTGTTTCGGAGTAACTATCACCGCAGACATTACAGGAATGTACCTTTTCACCGTCTTCTGTGCAGGTTACCTCTTTTGTAAACACACCGCTGTTATAGGAATGAATACCTGTAGCTGCTGTTATATCTGTCTTGAAGCTGTCTGAGCAACCCTCGCAGACATTTAGCGTATAGCCTTCATCTATGCAGGTGGGAGCAATTGTAGTTAACTTACTGTACTTATGCTGTCCAACATCTGTTTTTGTTGTGTAATTATATTCGACAGTAGCAGAGTTAGTATTATAAGTTCCAATTTTAACTGCATTCCACTGTGCCTGTGTACCTCTGAAATAAATCTTAGTAAAGTTTGATTTATTATCAAGATTATATTTGCCGATAGAGGTTAAACCGGCAGGAAGTGTAAGGCTTTCCAATGCGTTGCTGGCATCAAAAACGGAATCAGGAATTATTGTAACTCTGTCTCCGATAACTGCTGTTTTCAGTTCTTTACAACTGATAAAGGCACCGGTTTCAAGGGTTGTAACAGAATCCGGAACAACAACACTGCCGAGATTGTTACATCCACGGAAAGCCCGTGATTTGATTGTATTTACGCTACAAGGAATAACAACGGAAGAAATTCCGCAGCCTTGGAAAGCGCTGGTTCCTATGAAAGTAACACCGTATGGAATAGCAATATTTCCCAAGCTTTCGCAACCAAAGAAAGTTTCATTTTCAATTCTTGTTACACCTGAAGGAATATTTACGCTTGTCAGTGCAGTACAGCCATTAAAGGCATTTTTACCGATAGAGGTAACGGTAGATGGAAGTGTGATACTCTTGATAGAGGCTTTGTTTTTTGCCGTGGCAAATGCATAGTCGCCTATGCTGACAACCTTTTTACCGCCTAAAACATCAGGAACATTTACGTTTACATCGTTTCCTTTATATGTAACCACCTGAACACCGCCGTCAACATCAGCATAACGGAAACCGTTTTCGATATATTTGTCAACTTTTTTGTATCCACATTCTGAGCATGTATATGTTGTAACATCACCCTCTGTTATACCTGCACCGTAAGTATGAGCATTTAATTCGCCCTTGTCGTTGCAAATGGAACATTGTTTCCAGTGAGTAGTGCTGTCATATGACCAACTTGATGAATAGTTATGAGTGCATGGAACGGTGAAGAAATCATCTGCCGAACGGAAGAACGCAGCCTTACCGTTTGAAAAAATATTTGTCGGATTCAACTTCTTGCCATCAATAGTAATGGTGGAGGATTCATCAAAATAGTAAGAATCAGACGCAACCATACCTATTACA
The DNA here is from genome assembly GCA_945980035.1 of uncultured Clostridia bacterium. Classification (GTDB taxonomy): domain Bacteria; phylum Bacillota; class Clostridia; order Oscillospirales; family Acutalibacteraceae; genus Ruminococcoides. Next base: position 31,331 of record CAMFQG010000004.1, on the reverse strand, counting down.
AATCCCCAGTTACCATATGTAACTGTTGTATCCACCTGCACAGCCGTACCATTGTGGAACCAACCGGTTGTAACAGTATTTACCATATTACCATTAACAAGGGTGGAAGTGCCATTTACAGTAACGCCCTTAGTAAATTCCCCAAACTCAAAGAAAGCATTTACATTGTCAATACGTTCCTTTGTTAATTTAGGGAAGGTATAATCCACTGCAAGACAAACACTTGGGTTTCTACCGAGATATGAACTTGTGGAAGCAGCTTTGCTGTTAAGATACGCCTTTGGTGATGATGCAAAACTACAACCTGTATTAGTAATTAATCTTACAGACACACTATATTGGTGTCCCTCTACGCAAACGGCATCTACAGGAAGTGCTTTATCAGGATTTGCGGAATCCAAATCGAACCAAAGCATACACTTAGTAAAATCGCTGCTGTATCCGCTATAATCCGCCCATTCGGGAACGGAGAAGAAACACAAATCTTTGATAGTTGCACCGATATATGGTGCTTGTACGCTATTAACTTCGATTGTAGTGATTTGATCTTCTGCATGCGCAGTAATTGTGTGTCCTATCATAACGCTAAAAAGCATCATTAACGACAGGAATAATGAAATAACCTTTTTCATAAGTAACTCCTTTCAACTTTTTTATACAATATGTAGTATCGGTTAAGGGCAAATATCTCCTTGCCCCAACATCATTATATAACTTCCTCTATACTTGCACATCGTACTTTAGTGCAAACTTTTCATTGAAAGAAAATAGTGCCGTCTTTTCAGACGACACTTTATGTGTGAATATTGATTATTTATTGTTAATTATCAAGCCGCTTTCTCTTGCTCGGACAGCAAGCTCTGTGCGGTTTCTGAACCCTGTTTTTTCCCTCATACTCTGAATATGCCCTTTTACTGTCCGCAAAGACATAAACAGTTTTTCTGCAATAGCGGCATCCGACTCACCTGCCACTAATTCCCGCAGAACCTCAAGCTCACGGTCGGTAAGATTTTCACTAAATGTATTTCCCAGCTTAAGGGATGGGGCGGATTCCGGATACACCTGTTCTCCCGCCATTGTGCGATCCAAAACAGACAGTATTTCTTCTGCTGCGGAGCTTTTGTACCAAAAGCTGTCAACGCCCACTTTGTGCGCTCTGTCAATAAAACTGCACTCAGGCTGGCTGGTTATAATAATGACCTTTGTGTCAGGAAAGCTCTTTTTGATTTTTTCGGCAGCGTCAAGACCACTTGCGTTCATAGCCGTACAGACATCCATCAAAACAACATCTACTTTATTTGTTCGACAGCAAAACTCCGCCAGCGCCGCACTTTCTACGGACTGAATGTGGTTATACTTTTCGCTTGTGTTTATGTATATTTCAAGAAGCTGCCTTGCCATAGGATCATCTTCAACAATAAGCACATTTATCATAGGACGTCACCTCTTTTCTTTGGAACGGTTATTTTCAGGACAAATTCCGGTTGATACAGCACTTCCATTGTCCCGCCGATTTGTTCTGTTTTTAGTCTGAGAGAGCCAAGACCGCCACCCTCTACAATTTTATTCTGTGGCTTACTGCCGTCATTAGTAAAATAAACGAAATATGCTTTGTCATCTTCCGTCAACTCAACACAAAGCTTTTTTGCATCGGCGTGTCGCACTGCATTGGTAAGGGCTTCTGTAGCAGCTTCAAAAAACAGTCGGTTTGCATCTTCCTGCTTAGGCGTCTGTCCGGTGATAAGCACTTCAATTCCGGCGGAGTGTGCGGCTTTCATAAGCATTATTAGTGGCTCGTCATTTTTCAGGCTTTCCGATTCCAAACGGAGCATTGCTATGTTACGCTTCAAAATATTAAGCAGTTCCTGAGTATTATCACTGTCTACCTGTAAATATCGACGCGTCAAAAGCAACGCCTGCCCAAGCTCTCGGTGAATACGGACTTTTGTTTCCAAACGCTCTTTTTCACGTGTAAGCTTATCTACATTCTCGCCGTACTTACGCAGACGTTCATTCATAACAGTAAGCTCTGCGTTCTTTTCTTTCAGTTCTTCCGTAAGTTTATTAAGCTTTGTTGTTTCTGCCGCTGTGAGCTGGGTAATACCGTCAATCACTTTACGGGAGAAAGTCCACACCCTTTCATCAGGCAAACGCAAAGACGGATTTGCCCCCATAGACAGCCTTGTTACACCTGACTGTATTTCACCGTTACTCAAGTTTTCCCAAAAAGCATTGACATTCTGTAAATTTCTGCCGAATATTGTGTGGCTCAAATTGTTCATTCGGTGATTTATAAGCATTACCATACCGTTTTTGTAGGCAAAGCAAAGACCGGTGTTAAGAGAATCAAGACTTTCCTTAACTGATGAACGGGTAATTGAGTTCTTTTCAAATTTTATTTCCTTAATCACAATCGTCAAAAGCGTAGTAATGACAGCAAGCAGTAGTAAAATCGGAAGTATTACCGGCAATTCTGTAACACTCTCTATAATCGGAGATATATGCCAAGAGGGATGAGCCGATTTTACCTGAGCTGCAAACAAAATCAGCATTGCTCCGCTGAGCAAAAAGCAAAGGGGAACAAGTAGCTTCGGCATCAGCTTTTTTCTGCTGAAAACACGAGGCAACAGGCAGATGCTTGAACAAACCGCAACAAATGTTACTACAAGAAAGATTGACTTTACTGCATAATGCAAATCACAAAAGCCTATCATTTGTCGCCACCTCCCTCTGAAATAAGCAAAGTAACGGTGACATCCTCGTCTTGAATATCCCACTCAAAATTTCCGCAGGGTACAGACAGCTCTGACAATGTATGCTCGGCAATATCTTCGTTGCATCCTATCTGTAACCGCATTTTTATAATCCCGCCCTTGCTGTCAAGATGTATCAGCATAGCGGTTGCATCGTCAAGCAGTCTTTCGATGATATTTTCATAAAAATCAAAAGCAACCACTGCGTATTCCAACTTAAGTTCTCCGTCACATTTACTGTCAAAGGATGTAAAAATGTCCCCAAGCCGTAAATTATCAAGGGACTCCCTGATACAGTATTCAAGTTCCCTTGCAGGGATTATATTGCTTTCCTCTTGAAGCAAAAGGAGATTACCTCGACGCTTTATGTACGCACAAATTACGGAAATTTTTGAAATTACGCTTTTCACTTGCTCCGGTTCACACTCTGCAAGATCCAACAATTCTTCTGCTTTCGCAAGCTGAGGTGCGACTTCTTTGGCAATTCGGTCATATAAACGGCTTTTTTCTTCCGTCCTGGCACGGTTTTCTTTCAATTCCAGCTCCGCTCTCAGCAATTCGTTGTTTTCTCCCAGTCTTTCCCGGGTGTAACGAAGTTCCTCTATGAGCTCTTTAATTTGTTTTACATCGTCCTGCCAAAGAACATAACCGCCTGTAATTGTTTTGCTGTGCAGTATTGTATCTCCCAAGTCAACAGGTTCGGATTTGGCACTTTTCATCACATCCTCAGTTAGTGCTGTTGCCGTACCTGAAACCATAAAGGGCTGATAATTGGTATCAACAATCTGTGCGGATACCGTTGAACTGCGGAACAGTTCGTTATAACTTGTATTGGAGGGAATAAGACCGCTTTGAATTGCACTTTCCAAAAGGGAAATAATCATTATGCAGTCAATGGCCGCCAAATCACCGCTCACTATCTGCATACAATACAACACCCAAAAGATTATGGAAATCCCCAGAATTACTGCAGGGAGCTTTTGAAAGCTCTTGCTTCCGGGTACTCGGCTCTTTTTTATCAGCATTACCACAAAGTAAATACCCAGAAGGATAAACCAAGCCATCGCTATGAAATACAACGCCTGATAATTATAATCGGATTCGCCGTATTCAATTCCGTTTGGAAAGGAAAAAACACACTGATGCAAGTCATTTGTAAATACCGAAAGCACAAGCAGTACTGCAGGTATATATAGATATTTCATATAGCGTGGCGTTTTATAGTTTTCAGCCTTACCGATATGGTCGATAATGAACACACCCAAAAGAGGGACAAACACCATGGGGATATAATAGGCATACCATAGGTAACGCCCTAAATGTGTGCCGTTTTGGGCAATAAACTCCCATTTGCAGGTTCTCAAAATAAGCCAAAACGCCAGCAATATGCCAACCGCTATGAGGTAATGTCTAACCTGTTTATTGATAATTCTTGTTCCGACAGACGAGCACCACCCGATAACAAGGGAAATCTGAATAACGCTTCTAATCATTACCAAAAGCATTTTAAGGACAGGTTCATCTACCTGAGTATGGAATGCACGGGAATAATATGCAATTACAAGCAACGCAGCAACACCAATCGCATATATTACATTTTTTCGGTTAATCTTAGTCACAGCCACACCTCGCTTTCTTCTTAAATATTTTTATCACATTAAAGTCAAATTTCAATCCTCTTATATTTGCATAGGAATTAATAATTATAAAAAATGTCGCCCCAAAAGAGCGACATCTTTCATTATGATAATTGTGTACGAAACAGCCTAAGCATCGCTTTCATAACATTTACGGAAAGGAAATTATCTTGATTATTCGATGTATAGATTCTTTCACCGGAAGCATAATCCACCATTAACTTTGCTCCATACATATCAGGCAATCCCTTAACATTAACGCATACACCGTTATTTTTTGCAAGATTATGCCCCTCAATTATTCTTTGCAAACACTCCATAAAAGATTTCTCTGCTTTAAATTTAACATCTACATTATTTTCGAAACGAGAACGATGGCGATATCTGCCATTCACAAATTCATTTTCAAGCCTTGCTTCCAATATGTAAACACGATTTCCTATTTCTTCATCCGAATCTAAAAACGCCAGGGTTGAAAATTTACATTCAAAAATAATTATCTGCTTGGACTTAATAATTTTCGGAGCATTAGTATTGACTCTTTGTACAACTCCGCCGTCCTCTTCATTCATATCCATTTTTTTAAAAAAACTTAACATACTATTATTTCATCTCTAAACAAGGTATTTAGTTGTAAGGGTTATAAAATAATCATAAACTGCATCATAGCACTCATTGTCTGTTTTCAGCGTTAATGTTTCGCCGCCAAAGCACACCTTGAAGCTGTTTGTTGTTTTGTCAGAAATATTATATTTCTTGTTATTATTCCATTTGGTGTAATCTGCAAAACCGTATTTTTCATTAAGCCTTGCAAACTCAGAAAACTCAGCTTTGGTTATCTCGATATTTTGAATATCAACCTCTTTTGAACTATTTTCACCGTCTTTTAAAAAACACCATGCATTAAAAATATATTTATAATCATCTTCATATGCCGAGAAGGCATAGCAATATGCCCTGTTCATATGGTTTTGCGTAATTGAGATTGAAGAAATTTCCGAAACGGTTTTTGCAGGCTGAGGCGAACAACCAAACAATGAAAATACAACTGAAAATAAGCACATAATAATTATATTCTTAACAACTAATCTCATTATTATTTTACATCATTAAAATCAAAAACATCACCGCACTGCGGACAGAATTTAGGAATGTTCTGTGTGTCGTTGGGTATCCAACCGCATTTATCACATCTGTATGAATGTACACCTGTATTGCTGTTGTTTGACACAGGCTGTTGATTCGTCTGTGAATAACCGCAGTTTGAACAAAACTTTCCGGTATTGTGCGTTGTGCAGGAAGGACACACCCATGTCATACCAATACTTCTGTTTTCATACTGCTTTGATATACCGGGATTGATTATACCCATCTGCTGTTGATACCCTTGCTGAGGTTGTTGATAAACCTGTCCCTGATAAACATTATGCTGTTCGCAATAAGGCATCTGACAGTTAGACTGATTATTCTGCTGAAAATTCTGACCGTTAAACTGCTGATTCCCATACACAGCAGGCATTAACAATCTCTTAAGTTCATCAGCCTGACGCTCATATTCACGGTAAATATCAGTATATCTGCTGTCAGGACGGTTTCCGTAATCTGTAAGTTCAAAACTAATTTCACTAAACCAAGGAGAATTTACGGTTATCTCAACATTAAATATGTATTCATACTTATATCTGGGGGGATTGTAACTGACCTCATTACCCTGATTGTCTGTATGCATAATTTCATCTCTGTCTTCTCTGACATCTACATTACAGCTTGTAACCTGAGATATTTCGATAATATCAGGATTCTGCTCTCTCCAGTTTGATGATGAGGTGACGATAAACCTGCGGTTAATTTCATCAACATATACCTTTTCGTCAGTGCCTAATGTTCGTGTCGGGTTGAAGCAAGCAAGCTGTCTTTTATTTTCTTCACGATATGCAAGCTGTTGTTTTATTTCATCAACCGTTGATGATCTTCGCTCGTTGAAAAAAGGAGAGAGTTTCTTTGCACAATTCTTGCAAAGATTTCCGTCCTCAAGCTTTCTGTTTCCGAGTAAACCAATTTTTTCTCCGCATACATCACAATACTTTTTATCAAATAATCCCATAAAATCCTCCTTAAACAGATAATTCCTCGATTTTTATTTCACACAAGCCCTAATTATTCCCAACATAATTTTAATAGTTTTGTTTCTCTTTCACAATGTACTTTAGTGCAAACTTTTCAATAAATAATAATTTCTGATGTTAATGCGTATTATTTTCTGCTATTGCAATTATGATAATTTTTGTGAATTAATTTGAAAAGCAATGTGCTTTTACCGCCCTTTTCTCTATATCGCTCTCTGTATTACATTTCATTTTTTGCTGTTTTGGGAGAGGGTTATGCTCATCAATGCACAAGCTTTAATCTCGCCGCCTGTGTTCACGTAAAGGGGAAAGGCTTCTGCAATCCCATCGCCCTAAAAACAGTCCACAGGACTGTTTTCTATACGGGCTTTTCGAATCCACCCTCTTATTCCCACAAAACGAAACGAGTACATCGTGTGATGTACTCGTTTCGTTGTAAGGGTTGAGCAAAAAAGATGTTATTTCTGATTTTTATGGTAGTTTCGAACCAAAGAAAATAAAAATAAATATTTGTTAAAAGCACTTAATATGTCACTGAATATATTAGCTTAATGTTACTCACCAAACATTTCTTTTATTTTTTCGTTTATTTCAGCATCTATAGCAGAGATTGTTATCATATCTTTTTCATTTATACTGATTTCTGCAATATCATCTTTTTCACCGCATTGGGGAAAATTTACCAACCAATATCCATCAGTACAATCGTCTAAGCAAATCCACCCCTGCATACCCTTATGAACGCCGTTTTTGGCATATTTTTCCTTTTCAACGATTATCTCAACACAATCCATCATCTTCATTTTTTTACCTCCATAGGGTGTAGTTAATTTGATTTGTCAAATTTGTTACTTTACAATATTCAAAACAATTTCACCAAATTCATTAGCAGCTTTCTTAAAAACAGTAATTATTTTATCAACCTCATCTGATAACTGTAATGCCTGTATAGTTTGCGGTTGAAAAATAATAGTGATTTCCGCAGGAAGATACATAATACCTGTAATTGAATCCCATAAAGCGTCCAAATTTTGTCCATACCAATCCGGCAATTCTAAGACCGTTTGAATTTTTTGATGAATTTCCTCAAAATATTTACATTCTGAAAAGTCCAAAATATATTTTTTTGATGTACAATTCGACATAAATATTACACCTTGCTCTGTATTACGTTTCATTTTTTGCTGTTTTGGGAGAGGGTTATGTTCATCAATGCACAAGCTTTAATCTCGCCGCCTGTGTTCACGTAAAGGGGAAAGGCTTCTGCAATCCCATCGCCCTAAAAACAGTCCACAGGACTGCCAAGAGGGGACCCCAAGGAGCAGAATTGCTCTTTGGGGAGAGGAGGAGCAAGGGAGCGTGCAGAATAATTTTGAAAAAATTATAGCAAAGCGGACTTTGGGACGACGAAACGGGCTTTTCGAATCCACCCTCTTATTCCCATAAAAGAAAATAAACACAGCGATTTTATATTACGTTTTGTTTTTAGTGGGGAGAGGGTTATGTTCATCAATGCACAAGCTTCAATCTCGCCGCCTGTGTTCACGTAAAAGGGAAAGGCTTCTGCAATCCCATCGCCCTAAAAACAGTCCACAGGACTGTTTTCTATACGGGCTTTTCGAATCCACCCTCGTATTTTCACAAAAGAAAATAAACACAGCGGATGCTGTGTTTATCTTCTTGGTGGGAGAGGGTGGATTCGAACCACCGAAGCGAATCGCAACAGATTTACAGTCTGCCCCCTTTGGCCACTCGGGAACTCTCCCATATTTAGTTTTAATAGTTAAGGCTTAATAAAATTAAGCCTTAACATAAAAATGGAGCTGGTGGACGGACTTGAACCCCCGACCTGCTGATTACAAATCAGCTGCTCTACCAACTGAGCTACACCAGCGTTTCTTTTCTTGACGCTTGATTATATTATCATAAACATAATGTTATGTCAACACTTTTTTGCAAATTTTTTTAATTTTTTTATGATTTGTATTTTCTATTTGTTTTTATTCATTATCTTACCATGACTAAATTATTTGATGTTTTCCGGTGAATTTGTGTATTTTTTCTATTGACGTAATATTTATAAAGTATTATCATTACTATTTAAGATTAATAGCTTGTTGCAGGTTTTTACATATTATATAATGCTTCCAACAATTTCATTAGCGTATGACGTCTTTTATAACATAAAGTCGTTTTTTATGGAAATTATGTAATTGAAAATAGATGAAATATGAAATCGTTTTTGTAATACGGTGATTATTATGAATAAATTAATATCAATAAAAAACAGATATAATGAATTTAGAAATAAAAATATAAATGAATATGAACAGGAAAAGGATAAGGATAAATTTGCAGGCGGGCTAAGCTTTTGCAAGCTGTTTTGGGTGTTCCTTATCGGCTGTGTTGCCGGTACTGTGCTTGAAACCTTTTGGGCTTTAATAACATTGGGCAGGTTTGAAATACGTACAGGCCTTGTGATAGGTCCCTTTATTCCTGTATATGGTGGAGGAGCAGTACTGCTGACGGTTTTCTTTTATAAGCTATATAAGCTTAACGATGTTTTGATATTTGCTATTTCTGTTTTGCTTGGCAGTTCCTTTGAATTTTTATGCTCCCTTTTCCAAGAGAAGGTAGTAGGTACTGTAAGTTGGGATTACAGCGGTAGTTTTTTGAACGTAGGCGGAAGAACAAACTTAATGTTTGGTTTTATCTGGGGCTTGTTAGGCTTGTGTTGGGTGCGGTTTGTGTATCCTTGTTTAAGCAGAAATATTGAAAAAATCCCCAAAAAGATTGGATATAGGCTAACGGTTATTTTAGCCACCTTTATGATTATAGACTCGTTACTTTCCGTTGCCGCAATATGGCGTCAAAACGAGAGAAGTCAGGGAATACCCAGCAGTAACTCTATAGAAAGATTCCTTGACAAACACTTTGATGACGAGTATTTGGATTTTGTATATCCTCATATGTCAAGACCTGATGATAAGAAGTAAACTGCTTTAGGGCAGTTTATTTTTTTACCTGTATAAAAAGTAAATATTTACCACATAATATTTACAGTAAATGTAAGAGGTGGTAAATATTATTATACGAAAAATTACCTTTAAGAGGATTTTATCGGTTCTTATTGTTTTAGGAATACTGTCCTCACTGTGCATAACTACTTTGAATGTTAATAAAAAGTCGGATTTTTCTCCGAGATTTACTCCGCCGCTCTACCAAAATAAATGCTACTACAGTGACAATATATTTTACAACTGCGGTTACGGAATCCCAAATTGTACTGCATATGCGTGGGGGAGAGCATACGAGCTATTGGGAGAGAAACCTAACTTATGCACAGGTAATGCAGGCAGGTGGTTTGAATATAACAAAAGCAATAAAATCTACAAATACGGAAACGAGCCACGTTTAGGAGCAATCGCTTGCTTTGATAATGTATATGGCGGTCACGTTGCGGTAGTTGAGCAGATTACTCAGGATACCGTTACTTTTTCAAATTCTGCTTATGAGGGCAAAAGCTTTTATCTGTCGTATGCGAATGTAAACGACAGCAATCCGGGACAGGACGGATGGAAATTTCAAGGATACATTTATATTGATGATTTCACTAATCAAGCCGAAAGGGTAAATTCAACCTATATAACAAAGGCTGAAACAGGGCTGAATTTCAGAGCAGGAGCTACTACAAACTCTAGGATAATCTCAACTATACCTTATAATACAAGGCTTTACATTACTACAGTATTAAAAGGCTCTGACTATAGCTGGGGATACACCGAGTATAACGGAGTAGAGGGATACTGTGCAATAGAATATACAGAAAAAACATAAACCTCGCTTAGGCGAGGTTTACTTATTTTAGAATATACTTTTGTATAGCGGTTACATCGTTAATATTTACCACACCGTCTTTGTTAAAATCTGCATTAATAAGCTGGTCGTTCATTAGATTAACAACATTTTTATTAATGTATCTTTGAATAAGTGTTGCGTCATTAATATCCACTGTTTCGTCTAAATTTACATCACCAAGGATTTTAGTATTTACTGTTTCGTTTGTTAATGCTTTGATTACAAGCGTACCACCGATACTGTCATTTAGATAATCATTGTAAAAATCCATAACATCTACAACTTCTCCGTTGTAGCTTACATAGGATTTTCCGTACTCACCCTGTTGCTGAAATATAAGCTTACCGCTGTCCCTGTTTCTTAACCATTCGCTGACGCCGATATTATTCTGCGTACGCATATCTTCACTTTCTAAGCTTTGATTTACAGCAGTTGTATCAATCTCAACGGCAATAGCTCCCTTATCCTGTGCCAGAGTAATGTCATCAAAGTCACAGCAGATATATCCGTTGTAGTCAGCAGTGCCTTCGCAAAGGAAAATTCTCTTTGATATATCATCAACAGGCTTGCCTGAATCATCTACCGGAGTGTAATAAACCTTGTATGAGGCGCCCTTTGAGGTAGTTTCAAAAATCACTTTATCAAGGCGGTTGCCTTTTTCGCTAAAGTCAAATACATTATAGTATGTGATAATATCTGAGTTTATATAGCCAAAGTTATAGGTTGCGCCATATTCCTCGTTTTGATATAAATAATCATTTTCGTTAATAATTTGGTAATCGTTAATTCCAAAGCTGTTGCCGAAGAAATGGTCATTAAATAGATAGTAGTCCTCATATGAAATCCAAAGATAACCGCCTATGCTGTTGTTATTACCCCAACTGTTTTTGCACAGCCAAGCTCCGTTATTTTGCGGAGTATAATTTCCGTTGAAATTTTCTTTGCTGTAGTTATCGTCCCAGCCTACAACGCTGACTGTATGGCCGTTTATTTCTGATATAGGATCTGTCAGACAGTATGAGCAAGCGTCCTTGCTGTAGGCAAAGCTGTGGGTGTTGAAGTTAGCAGTTACGGCACCGTTTTTCATAATAAGCTCTTTTGTTTTATCCATATCGTTTTTTGTCAGATATACAAGTGAGGTTACTCTGAAATCAGTGGGGGAATTATCCTCGTTAACAGGGCCGTTCCAGCTTGTAAGATAGCCGATGGGAATATCGGTATATCCTGCATCATATGGATCTCTTTGCCAACCCTGACCGTCCTCTCTTACACTGCCCCAGTAATCAAGATGACTTTCGCTGAAATCGAGTATTTCCGTAAAAATGTTATTCCTTAAAAAACAGCTTTCAAGACTTGCCATAGTTGAATACGCCCAACAGGCATTTTTTGTCTGTGTTTTAACTTCTGTGCAATAGCCTAATTCAAGGGAACTGTAGCTTTCGGGAAGAGTATTTTCCTCAGGTATAACATAATCAGTATCGGCAGATACCTGGCTTATGGATATATCTGCAGCATTTACCGAAACAGGTACCGAAATAACCGCTGCAAGTAATATAATTGTAATCAGTATAGAAGAAAGTTTTTTCATAATAAACTCCTTTTTAGTTAAAAACATTATAGCAATCAATATTTCTGTTGTAAAGTATAAATTTAGAATATACAGTAGAAACTATTGCCATACTAATAGGGGTGGTTACAATGGAAAAAAGAACAGACCTTGCGGTAGAAGCTCGTGAGTTAGCAGGAGTAGATATTTCAGGAGTGGAGTTTACTCAGAACAGAGTTTGCGGACTTGATATTTCAAGGCTTGTGGTAAAAAATCATCAGGCAAGCCTAAAGCTGAGGAAGGAACAGGGCACATACATTACCATAGATTTGCCTCCTCTTACGGATAACTTTTTAAGCACCGACGAAAGAATACAGGTTATAGGAAAGGAAATACGCAGGCTGATACCTGTTAACGGATTGGTGCTGGTATGCGGTCTTGGAAATGTGAATATTACTCCTGACGCACTTGGCCCCCAGGCGGTAAGCAGAGTCCTTGCAACAAGGCATATAACAGGGGAGATTGCAAGAAGTACAGGACTTGACAATTTGCGACCGGTTGCGGTGCTAAGTCCGGGAGTAACAGGACAGACGGGTATAGAAACCTTTGAGTATATCGAAAGTATAGTAAAAAAGGTCAAGCCTTCTGTAGTTATTGTGGTTGACGCACTGGCTTCAAGGAGACTTAACAGATTAGGCTGCACACTGCAAATCAGCGATACAGGAATAAGTCCCGGAGCAGGTATTCAAAATCACCGCAAAAAAATCACAAAGGAAACCGTAGGAGTGCCTGTTATTGCAATAGGCGTTCCCACTGTTGTAGAGGCGGTTACATTAGTCGCAGACCTGCTTTCTGTTGAAGATGAAAAAACAGCACAGGAGCTTAAAAATATTTTAAGACCTCAGAACAGGCAGATGGTGGTAACACCTAAGGAAATAGATTTGCTTGTTGACAGGGCAAGCAGACTTATTTCAATGGCAATCAACGCATCTCTTCACAAGGATATTGACCTTAGCATTTTGGAAGGTCTGTTGTAATCATAATAAAACAATTATCGGCATACCTTGAAATATAGAAGTCTAAATATAAGCAGGTGATTGTTTGAAACCGGGCAGTAAAATAAAGGGTGTATTGTGTGGATTTTTGTCCTTGATACTTGTGTCCGTTGCTGTTTGTTGCGTATATACTCGGTTGTCGGATTTTAACGTAAACGGAGATAATGCAATTTTAATGGCAGCGGCACTTACTATGTCTAAAGGCGGTTTTTTCACGGAAGCAGACACTGCCGAAACTACTGAAAAGGTAACCGACCGCAAAAAAGAAACCGTACCTGAGGAAACTACTTCTACAGAAGAAATAATTAAATTTTCATCAGATTACTACAATACCTACGGTAATCATAAGAATAAAAAGAAATATCCCGTATATACAAAGCATATTACAGACGGTGGCACAAAGTATAAGAATTTTTATGTTAAAAACAGCACCCCCTATAACCTTAATATAGGGGAAACTCTAAAGAAAAATTTAGGCTTTAAAATTGAAGATAATGACGATATTCAGGTTTTGATTTATCATACCCACACAAGCGAAAGCTATCTTGACTGCGACGCAGGATATTATTATTCCGACTACTATCCGCGTACCTCGGACAAAAGATATAACGTGGTAAGAGTAGGGGAGGCTATTGCACAACAGCTGAAAAATGCAGGGATAGGAGTAATACACGATACCACTATCCACGATTCCACCTATAACGGAAGCTACTCAAGAAGCAGGGCAACAGTGGAAAAATATATTGAGAAATATCCTAACATAAAGGTAACCCTTGATATTCACAGAGATTCCATAGGCGATACTAACTACAAAGTAAAGCCTACTTTTACATATAAAGGAAAAAAGGGAGCACAGATTATGATAATGTCGGGATACAATGCTTACGACTATTACAATTTTCCAAATTGGAATTATAATCTGCGTTTTGCTTTGAAATTACAAGAAACCTGCGAAACAAAATTTCAGGGAATTACAAGACCTTTAAACTTCGGAAACTTTGCATATAATATGAATATTAACACCGGTTCTCTGCTTATAGAAATAGGTACAGATTCAAATACTTTGGAGGAAGCTGTCTATTCGGGAAATTTATTGGGGCAAGCTCTTGTTGAAGTATTGCAAAAAAATTCCTAATTTGTTATAATCAAGTTAACTGTAAAATGGGTAGTTTGAGGTTTTATATATGAAGTTTAAAAATATTGCAAAAAATTTAATAGTATTTGCAGTAATTACGGCAGTGTTTGTTTCAACAGCAGTTGTGGCTTTTGCTGTAGGTGAGGAAGATTTTACCACAGATACAACTCCTGTAATTTCACAGGAAACAGAAGCTCTGCCGTCTGCTACTGAGCCTGTAACTGAGCCTGCTACTACAGCTCCTACGGTTGCCACTACCGAGCATGTTCCCACTGAACAGCCTACACAGCCTGATACTCAGCCTGTGGATACTCAACAGCAGACAACCTACGCTACATACGCAACTACTCAGCCTGTGACAAGCGGTACAAAGGCTGAAGAGATTTACACAAAGCCAACTGCAGTGAGAGTTGAAAAAGAAAAAAAGCCCGAAAGCTTTTTATACGGAATTGTCAGCTGGATATGCGTAATTGTAGGTGTTTTAGTAGTTGTAGTTGTTTTGATAAGCAATAAGACTACCTATTACGGAGGCAACGGCAAACAACGCTATGATGAGGGCGATAGGATTACAGGTCAAAAGCATTTGCTGAATGATGACTATTACAACAGCAGAAAGCAAAGCTCCTATTATAATAAGGATAACCGTAAGTAAATGAAAATAGGAAGTTTAAGTTTAAGCTCGAATATTTTTCTTGCACCACTTGCAGGAATAACCGATAAGGCATTCCGTGAAATATGCCAAAGCTACTCGGCAGGCTATTGCGAAACAGAAATGGTTTCTGCTAAGGCTTTGACATTTGGTGATAAGAAAAGCTTTGAATTAATGGAAATCAGCGATAACAATCACCCCTGCGGAATTCAGATTTTCGGCAACGAGCCTGATATTATGGCACAGGGTGCAAAATTTGCAGAGAAGTATAATGCGGACGTAATTGATATTAATATGGGTTGCCCTGCTCCAAAGGTTGCCAATAACGGTTGCGGTTCGGCGTTAATGAAAAATCCTAAGCTCTGCGGTGAAATAGTAAGAGCGGTTAAGGGAGCCGTTGATATTCCCGTTACGGTGAAAATCCGCAAGGGCTTTGATGATGAAAATATAAATGCAGTTGAGGTTGCTAAAATCTGTGCCGAAAACGGTGCCGACGCAATTATTGTTCACGGCAGAACACGTCAGCAGTATTATTCCGGACAGTGCGACCTTGATATAATTAAACAGGTTAAGAATAGCGTCAGCGTTCCTGTAATCGGCAACGGTGACGTAAAGGATATTAAAAGTGCAGAAAAGATGTTTAGCTATACAAATTGTGACGGAATAATGGTTGCAAGAGCTGCATTGGGCGCACCGTGGATATTTAAAATCCTTAATGAATATTTCCAAAATGGAATTATAATTCAGGAGCCCTCAAAAGAGGACAAGCTGAATATAATGATAAAGCATATTGAACAAATATGTAAATACAAGGGTGAGCATATGGGAATTTTACAGTCCCGTAAGCATATGTCCTGGTACTTAAAGGGGTTCAAGGGTGCGGCTGCTTTCAGAAATGATGCAGGCAGAGTGACATCCCTTGAAGAAATGCACCGTCTTGTGGAAAAGGTGCTTGAAAAACAGTAAAAAATAAGGAATAAGGAGTAATTAAAATGAGTGAAATTCAAAGTGTTGAACTACTGAAAAAGGTTGACCTTGAGGTTGGCAAGGCTATGGAGGACGAGCTTGCTCGTCAGCGCAGAAATCTTGAGCTTATTGCCAGCGAAAATATCGTAAGCCCTGCTGTAATGGCTGCTATGGGCAGTATGCTGACCAATAAGTACGCAGAGGGACTTCCGGGAAAGCGTTATTACGGCGGTTGTCAATGTGTTGACGTTATTGAGGATATTGCCAGAAACAGAGCTATGGAGCTTTTCGGTGCAGAGGCTTGTAACGTACAGCCACACTCAGGTGCACAGGCTAACACAGCTGTTTATTTTGCAATGTTAGAGCCGGGCGATACAGTGATGGGTATGAACCTAAACGAGGGCGGTCACCTGACTCACGGTTCACCTGTTAATATTTCGGGTAAATATTTTAACTTTGTTCCTTACGGTGTTGACCCTGAAACACACTATATAGATTATGACAAGGTTTTGGAGATTGCAAAGGAATGTAAGCCCAAGATGATTGTTGCCGGTGCAAGTGCATATCCGAGAATAATTGACTTTGCAAAGCTGAGAGAAATTGCTGACGAAGTAGGAGCATATTTAATGGTTGATATGGCTCATATTGCAGGTCTTGTGGCAGGCGGAGCACATCCAAACCCTGTTCCGTATTGTGATTTTGTTACAACAACAACTCACAAAACTTTAAGAGGTCCTCGCGGCGGACTTATTCTTATGAAAGAAAAATATGCCAAGGATATTAACAAGGCTGTTTTCCCGGGTACACAGGGCGGCCCTCTGATGCACGTTATCGCTGCTAAGGCTGTATGCTTTGGTGAAGCACTGAAACCGGAGTTTAAGGAATATGCACAGCAGATTGTTAAGAACTGTAAGGCTTTGGCTGAGGGACTTGTAAAACGCGGTAACAAGCTTGTTTCAGGCGGTACCGATAATCACGTACTGTTAATGGATTTACGTGACACAGGCGTTACAGGCAAAGAGCTTGAGGCTCGACTTGACGAATGTTACATTACAGTTAACAAAAATACAATTCCTAACGAACCCCTTTCTCCTTTTGTTACTTCTGGTATCCGTATCGGTACTGCTGCAGTAACAACAAGAGGCTTGAAGGAGGAAGATATGGACAAGATTGCAGAGTATATTACCCTTGTTCTTAATGATTTTGAAAACAGCGTTGAAAAGGTAAGAGCAGGCGTCGAAGAAATCTGCAAAAAATACCCATTGTACGAATAAAAGAGGTAAATATGTCTGCACCTTTAGCTGACCGCCTGCGTCCACAGTGCCTTGATGATATTGTAGGACAAAGGCATTTGCTCGATAAAGATAAGCCACTGAGAAAGATTATCGAAAGCGGCGAAATTCCAAACTTAATATTTTACGGTCCATCAGGTGTAGGCAAAACAACTCTTGCAACATATATTGCAAAAAAGACAAACCGTACATTTAAAAAGCTTAACGGTACTACTGCCTCTACTGCTGATATAAAGGAGATTTTTGCAAGTCTTGATACATTTGCAGGACTTAACGGCGTGCTGTTGTATCTTGATGAAATTCAGTATTTTAACAAAAAGCAACAGCAAACTCTGCTTGAGTATATTGAAAACGGAAAGATTACTTTAATAGCTTCAACTACCGAGAATCCCTATTTCTATGTTTATAATGCTATTTTGTCACGTAGCACAGTATTTGAATTTAAAACAGTTGAGCCGGAAGAAATAGAGAGAGCAGTAAGACGTGGCTTTGAGTTTCTTGCAGAGGAGCAGTCTGTTGAAATTGATGTAAGTGACGAAGTTGTTTCACATATTGCTACAGCCTGTGGCGGAGATGTGAGAAAGGCTATGAATGCTGTGGAGCTGTCTGCTTTAGCTACAAACTTGGTGGACAACAAAAAGACTGTATCTATTGAAACAGTTACAGAGCTGACTCAAAAGTCCGCTGTGCGTTACGATAGGGACGGTGACCAGCATTACGATATACTTTCTGCATATCAGAAAAGTATGCGTGGCTCCGATCCAAATGCTGCACTCCATTACCTTGCAAGACTTTTGGAGGCAGGGGATTTGCCCTCGGCCTGTAGAAGACTTATGGTATGTGCCTGTGAGGATGTAGGGCTTGCATATCCACAGCTTATTCCCATAGTCAAAAGCTGTGTGGATATTGCTTTGCAGGTTGGACTGCCTGAGGCGAGAATACCTTTGGCAGATGCGGTTGTAATGGTCTGTAATGCACCGAAGTCAAACTCTGCCTACAATGCTATCAATAAGGCAACGGCTGACGTTAAGTCGGGAAAGGCAGGGCCTATTCCAAGACAACTGCAAAATATGCACTACGACGGCGAGGATAATCAAAACAAGGGACAGTTCTATAAATATCCCCACGATTACCCTAATCATTATGTTGCTCAACAGTATTTGCCTGACTCTCTAAAGGACAGAAAATACTATGAATTTGGCGACAATAAAAGCGAACAGGCTTTCCGTCAGTATTGGGATAAAATTAAGGGCGAAACTGACTGATATTCAGTGAACAAAAATTGCTAATTTAATATTAAATATCAACAATTTATGCTACCGATTTCCATATCGGTAGTTTTTTTTGTCAAAAATTATTCACCAGTTAGTCAAAATGTATAAAAAATGTTGCTAAAATTTGTCATAGGTACGTTTTTATATTTCTAAATAGGAAAATAAATCTTGACACCCTTTGATATAATAATACTAACTGAGAATTCATAATTTTTTATAATTTTGAAGTTTTGAATCTCTGAAACTTAAGGAGGAAATTAATGATGAAAGGCAAAAGTTTTAAGTTTCTCAGCTTGCTTCTGGTTGCAATTTTAGTAGTATCTTCAATTGCAGTTGCCGGAATTGCAGTTAATGCGGCAAGCGCAGCAGGTGACGTTATTTATTTTGATAACTCTGTCACAAATTGGTCGGCAGTTTACTGCTATATGTGGTCGGATGGTTCCCCCGCTAACGGTGACTGGCCGGGTCAGGCTATGACAAATATCAGCGGTGATATTTGGGCATACAATGTAAACGGAAACTATGATAAAATTATCTTTGGTGACGGTACATCCGGTGGCAAAGCGCAGTCTGACGACTTAACTTATGAGGGCAACGGAAAGGTTGCAAAACCTGTAAACAACAACACAAAATTCCAGGTAACTTGGTCAGATTATTCAAGCGATGTTACACTTCCTACATCTGCATCACAGCCAACACAGGCTACTACACCAAAGCCAACTACACCTGTAGGTGGAGTAGGTTCTGTTTACCTACAGAATGACGCAGGTTGGAGTAATCCTACTTGTTATATGTGGAACAGTGAGCAAGATAAGAATGCTTCTTGGCCGGGCGTTAAAATGACAGATTTAGGCGATGGCGTTTTTGAGTATGTTGTACCAAAGTCATTCAAGAACATTATTTTCAATAATGGCGGTTCTGTCAAAACACTCGATAAGGTTTTCCCGGGTGCAGGTCAAATCTACAACAACAAGACAGACACTTGGGAACCATACAGCTCAAGCCCTGTTAAGATTACAGGTCTAACAACCGATACTAAATCACCTTCTTACACAACTTGCGGTATTAAGATTACAGCAACTGCTAAATCTTCAGAGGGTGCTTTAACTTACAAATTCAGCGTAAACGGTACTGTTCTATCCGACGGTGCGGCTTCATCTGTTGTTTGGGTTCCTACTTCTGCAGGCGACTACACAATCACAGTTGACGTAAAGGATACAGCAGGCAACGAAAACAGCCGTTCTATGAACTTTGTTATCAAGGACGCTTCAACACTTGAGTCAGCATTTATCAGAGCTTTCTCAAACAGCCTTGGAACAAATGTACAGATCAAGAAAAATTCTTCAATTACATTTACTAACGATGCTATCGGCGGTGCTGTAGGTACAAACTTACTATTCTACAAGTTCGTTATTACTGATCCTGACGGTGCTAATAACATTCCATATTACACATTGGATAACAAATATACGTTCACACCTTCAAAGCTTGGTGTTTATACAATCAAAGCTTATGTTCAGAACAGTATGAATGATACAACTTACAAAACATATCAGTATAACTGTGTTGATGTTATTGATGAAACTCCTGATACAACTCTACCACCGGTTACAACACCGACTTATACTACTTCTCCAACAAAGCCAACAACAGCACCTACAACTGCTACTACTGCTCCTACAACCTCACCTCAGCCAACTACTCAGCCAACAACTGTTGAACAGTCTAAGCTTGGTGACGTTAACGGAGACGGCAATATCAACATTATGGATGCTACATTAATCCAGAAGCATATTGCTCAGCTTACAACTATCGATACAACTTATGCAGATACAGATAAAGACGGCAATATTACAATTAAAGACGCTACAATGATTCAAAAATATATTTGTGGTTTAGTTACAACATTTTAAGGAGGAATATAAATGAAAAACCTTAAAAAGATAGTTGCTTTACTGATTGTAATGACTTTAGTGATTTCTGTTGGCATAGTTTCTGTTCAGGCTGCAACCGCTGACAGTGCTGAGGTTGCTGCTGATAAAACAGGAATTACTGTCCATTTCAAGAGTGAAACAACAGCTCCTTATATTTATTATTGGAACTCACTTCCAAAAAACAAAGAAGTAAAATACCCGGGTGTTGCTATGAAAAAGGACGCAACACAGGGCGAAAATTGGTACACATATACATTTGATGATGTAACAAAGATCAATATGATATTCACCGATAAAGACGGCAATCAGATTTCTAAGGAGCTTACCCGTAAAACTGGTGAATGGTGGTACAAGGGCAGATCCTGGCGTTCAACAAACCCGGATAAGGCTGACCCTGTAAGCAGCATTGACTTCCGTGAGGAAACAATCTACTTTGTAATGACAACCCGTTTCTACGATGGTGACACAGGCAACAACGTCCACTGTTGGGATGACGGTAGTGCAAACAACCCTGACTCCGACCCTGCTTGGCGCGGTGACTTCAAGGGTCTTGCAGAAAAACTTGACTACATCAAGGCTTTGGGCTTCTCTGCAATCTGGGTAACTCCTGTTGTAGAGAACGCTTCCGGTTATGACTATCACGGTTATCACGCTATGAACCTTTCAAAGGTTGACAGACGTTATGAAAGTGATGACTTTACTTTCCAGGATCTTATTGACGCTGCTCACTCAAAGGGTATGAAAATTGTTCAGGACGTTGTTCTACAGCACACAGGTAACTTTGGTGAAGCATTCTTCTGCCCATTATTTGAAAAAAACGAGTCTGCTATGTTTAACAGCGACATCACAAAAACAGGCGTAATCAGTAATGAAGTTATACCTACAAATTATCTTCTTGAGAGTTGGGGTTTAAGCTCTCCTGAAGAATATTGGTCACAGATACCTGGCAAACAGTATCAGCAGAGATTAAACCTAATGAAGAACGTTGAATACGATGGTAAAGACGGTAACTCAACAGGATCTCAGCCTGCTGATAAGGACTTCGGTATGAATAAGGTATCAACAAGTGATAAGTATAACCCACATAACTACTATCACACCGGTTACTTCCAGAGTCCAAACTATGATGACTGGACAACAAAATTCTCACAGATTGCCGGCGACTGTGTTGACTTAAATACAGAAAACCCTGCAGTTGCTGAATATGTGGTTAACTGTTACAGTAATTATATCGATATGGGTGTTGACGCATTCCGTGTAGATACAGTTCGTCATATCCCAAGAGTATCTCTGAACATTATGTTCAACCAGCAGTTAATGGACAATGCCGCTGATTCCGGTAATCCAAACTTCTATATGTTCGGTGAAATCTGTACTCGTTACACAAGCGTATGGTATAGAGGCCACGCAGAGGAATCTACTCCATACTATACATGGAAAGAACCAAACAGCAAATGGGCTGATATGTGGAACTGGGGAACAGATGCAAATTCTGTTAACGAAAATATGAACCTTGTTCTACAGCACTATTTGGAAGAAGATGATTACAATGGTAACCTTGACGCTTCTCAGCCAAAATCTGATAATGCTTTCCTAAACGGTATTACATATCACGGCTCTGACCGTTCAATGGCTTCCGGTATGGACGCTATCGACTTCCAGATGCACAGAATGTTCGGTAATGCTAACAACGCATTCAACTTTGCTAAGGGCAACGATAAGTACTACAACGACGCTACATACAGCGTAATGTATGTTGATTCTCACGACTATGCTCCTGAGCAGCCACAGGAAACAACACGTTTCACAGGCGGTACACAGACATGGGCTGAGAATATGGACTTAATGTTTACATTCCGTGGTATTCCTTGTGTATATTACGGCTCTGAGGTTGAGTTTAAGAAGGGTTCGTTAATTGATAAGGGTACTCTGATTTCTCTTGAGGAGTCAGGCCGTGCATATTATGGTGACTATCTTGAGGGTGATGTTACTGCTACAGACTTCAGTGAATATACTGCTTCCGGTACAGTAGCAGATACACTTAACTCACCACTTTCAAAGCACTTGTCAAAGGTTAATGCTATCCGTCGTGCAATCCCTGCACTTCAGAAAGGTCAGTACACTGCTTCCGCTACACACGTAAGCGGTACAGGTATGAACTTCATCAGAAGATATACTGACGCTAAAGAGGGCGTTGATTCTCTTGCTCTTGTTTCAATCAGCGGTAGCGGTACTTTCAAGGGTATCCCTAACGGTGCATATATTGATGCTGTAACAGGTGATGTTCAGAACGTTACTAATGGTACATTAACAGCACCTGCTACAGGCAAGGCTAATATGAGAGTATATGTATGCTGCGCTACAGGATTCACAGGTATCAACGGAGCTATTGGCGGCTCATCTGATTACTTGAAATAATTCCTTTCATAATTTATATTTAGGCTCCCTTATGGGAGCCTTTTTATTGTGTGCTCTTTCTAATTGTTGGGGTAAAGTGTAGGTTTCATTGGTGTCACGAAGTACTGAGGAAACCTAAGTAAAGCACTGCACCAATGCCTCCCTCGTCAAAGGGAGCCAAAGAACAGCACCGCCTCAATGCCTTCTTTTACACAAGGTAGGGAATGTTTACGTTTTTAAATTCAAAAATAATCCACCATTAATTATAGAGATTTTTATACTTGACATATTATATCAATGTTGTTATAATGATGAAGAATTAAAAATCCCATGGGGGAGTAGTTCGCACAGTATAGTGTGTTTTGTCAACATCCTGATGCTTTGCATCTGGCAAATCTTAAAGAACGAGACTCATGTGTGCTTTTGTGCACACATGGGCTTTTTTATTTGATAGGAAATTGCTCGATAACGGTCGGGCAAAAAAGATTTTAAAATATCAACTTTTCTTCTCGAAATGGGTGTCGAGGCTCTCGACTTTTTATTTGTTTATCGTTTGCACACGATATGCCCGGTTACCTGCATGGGGTAAGACTATCCCTTTGCTGTTATCTTTTAACTAATTGTTGAATATAATAAACTTGAAAGTAGTGAGAGTATGGGCGACGTTGTTTTACTGTTTGAATGGATACTTTTAGGTGTGGGCCTTGCAATGGATGCTTTTGCCGTGTCTGTGTCAAAAGGCCTTTCTATGACTAAGGTGAAAAAGAAAAGTGCATTGTTAATCGCATTGTTTTTCGGCGGATTTCAGGCATTAATGCCTTTTGCAGGCTTTTTGCTTGGCGTAGGCTTCCAACAGTATATTGAAAGTGTTGACCATTGGATTGCCTTTGCTTTGCTGGCATTTATCGGCGGTAAAATGATTTATGAATCCTTTAAATCGGAAAGTGATGATGACTCTGTTATTGATAAGCCACTTAAAATCAGCGAGCTAATTTTAATGGCATTTGCCACAAGCATAGACGCATTAGCCGTAGGTGTTACATTTGCGTTTTTGGGCTATAATATTTTACAGGCAGGATGTTCTGTTTCTATCATAGGAATAGTAACCTTTATAATCTCTCTTGCAGGCGTGTATATAGGCAACTTTTTCGGTGCCAAATATAAGAACAAAGCGGAATTTGCAGGCGGACTTATACTTGTACTAATCGGAACAAAAATTTTGCTTGAGGGTTTAGGAGTTATTAACTTTTAGGTAGGTGTTGTTATGTTTGAAATAATTCAGTCTATATTCTTCTTACTGATAGGCTTTGTATTACTTATTAAGGGTGCCGACTTTTTTGTTGACGGTAGTTCATCGGTGGCAAAAAGGTTGAAAGTACCGTCAATTATTATCGGTCTGACCATTGTTGCAATGGGCACCAGCCTTCCGGAATGTGCGGTAAGTGTAACTGCTTCTCTGTCAAATAATAATGAGTTGGCTATCAGTAACGCAGTGGGCTCCAATATATTCAATCTGCTTGTTGTGTGTGGAGCATGCGCGTTGTTTGCTCCTCTTACAATTAAGAAAAGCACGTTACTAAAGGAATTTCCTCTGTCAATTTTATGTGCCGTTTTATTGCTTGCCTTGGGATTTTTCGGCAATCAGCTTGGCACAGTTGACGGAGTTATATTCTTACTGCTTTTTGCAGGATACATTGTCTGGATGGTATTGTCCGCTTTAAATGCAAGAAAAAATATGCAACAGCTTGAAGTGGAAAATTATAAAATACTTCCTGTATGGAAATGTGTACTTTTCATAATCAGCGGTGGAGTAGCTATAAAATTCGGCGGTGATTTTGTAGTTAACGGTGCTTCGTTTATTGCACAGAGCTTTGGCCTCAGTCAGAACCTTATCGGGCTTACTATAGTAGCTATCGGCACAAGCTTGCCTGAGCTTGTAACCTCAATAGTAGCTGCACGCAAAAAAGAAGTGGATATGGCTTTAGGAAATGTTATCGGATCTAATATTTTTAATATTCTGTTTGTATTAGGCACTGCTGCTGCAATCAGTCCTATGCCATTTGTAACTGAAAATTTAATAGATATTATCGTGCTTATAGCTGTCAGCCTGTTAATCTATCTGTTCTCTTGGACGGGTAAAAAAATCAAGAGGGCAGAGGGTGTTATTATGCTTTTGATATATATAGGCTTTTCTGCGTATATTTGTATCAGATAGTGTCAAAAGGCCTTAGGTTTCATATAATGTAGTATCTGTAGATATACAGATTAGGAAACTAAAAGGGGCTTGTCTTATGAAAGTATATGATTGCTCAAGGTGCGATTATTGGGAAGAAGAGAAATGTGAATATTGTCCGAAAGCTTGTTGTAAAGATAAATGTGAATGTGAATGCGAAAAAGAATGTGTAACCTGTATCAGGTGTGTTTGTTACAAACCTCCACATCACAGGGAAAGACCAGAAGATTAATGTTAACTTTGGGGCGGTGACAACCGCCCTTTTTCTTGCTTGTTTTTAGCAAAAGTAAATATATACAAAACGCAGGAAAAATTTTTGTGGATATTTACAAGTACGAAAAGTTTGAAAAATCTTATGATTGATAATATAATAAAAACAGAACAAACAAAGTTCAAAATACAAAGAAATGAGGCATTCGTATGAAAAAACTTATATCCATATTATTAACTCTCTGCATAGTAGTTTCTATATGTTCTGTATCGGTAGTTAGTTTTAATGCGTCTGAGGTTGTAAAATCTAAAGACGGACTTTGGTCATACTTTGTTGACAAAGGAAATCTAAAAGTACATCGTGATCCGATTACAGGCGGAATGGTAGCAGACGGATATTATGATAATTACCTGCTACGTGAATATTTTGGTACAGAAAAGAAAATCACCTTGCCTACAGAGTTAGACGGTCATAAAATAAACGGTGTAATGTCATTAATTGGAAACATAAAAGAAATAACAGTACCTGTAACGTATGATTATATAGCAACTCAAGCATTTACCGAATGTGTAGGATTGGAAAAAGTAGTTTTTTCAGACCAATATACAGAACCGTTCAACTCATTTGAAAGTGCTTTTTATAACTGCAAAAGCCTAAAAGAAGTGGTAATGCCGAATGTGTTAGCAAATACACAATGGACAAACAACAAAGATTACTACCTTCCGGGAGCGACTTTTGAAAAGTGTTCAAAACTAACCAAAGTAACATTCCCTGACAATTTAACTGTTGAAGAAATAGATATGAAATGCTTTAAAGGTTGTAAAAACCTAAAGACAATTAAATTGCCTAAAGGTGTAAAATATATAGGTGAAAGTGCATTTGAAAATTGTACTTCTCTTGAAAGCATTGAATTGCCGGATACAACAATAGGTATAAGAATGAGTACCTTTAGAGGTTGCACTGCATTGAATAAGATAAAACTGCCCTCGACTTTCAAAGAAGTTGACTTTGATGAAGAAATAAATGTAGAAATAATCAATGATACTTTTGGTACAAACACCACCTTTGAAGCTCCGTATGATTCACCGATACTCAGTGCGTTAGAGGGGACTGATAGATTAACAAAGGTAAATTATCCAAATATCTTTGACGTAAACAATGACGGTGAAGTAAGTATTTTAGATGTATCTGTTTTTCAAAAGCATCTTGGAAAATTAAAAACGGTTGATAATATATCTGATATAAACGGAGATAATGAAATTAATATTGATGATGTTACTTATCTTCAAAGAATTCTCTGTTCAATCTTCTAAACACAAAATTTACAACTAAATATTAATACAATTCAAAGACTTGCAAAGTGTATTCTGTGCAAGTCTTTTTTATATATACAAAAATTTACAGAAAAGAGGACAACAAAATGCTCAAGAAAATTCTAAAAGCAAATGTATCTTTATTGCAGCTAACCTTAGTAACGAAAAATTGTTAGTATAGACAAATTTTTATTACTATTATTGTGGATTTAGCAACTTGATTATGTGGGAGATTTTGTATATAATAATAATAAATATATAATGAAAGGAAGCTTTTTATGAAAAAAAGATTACTAAAGGTTTTAAGCCTTCTTGTAACACTTTGCTTGCTTGTTGGATGTACTGCTATGGTTAATGCTGTAACAGTTGATAAAGAAAGCACCGGTGGATCAGAAGTATCAACTCTTAACCTACAGGAAAACACTCAAGACGGTGTTATTCTGCATGCGTTTTGTTGGTCATATGACACAATTAAGGACAACCTGTCTGCTATTGCAGAAGCAGGTTACAGTACAATACAGACTTCCCCTGTTCAACAACCAAAGAACTACGGACATTGGTATGACGTAACAGGTCAGTATTGGAAGCTGTATCAGCCCCTTACATATTCTGTTGCCACCGAGTCTTGGCTTGGTACTAAAGAGGACTTAACTGAGCTTTGTACTGAGGCTCACAAGTACGGCATTAAGATTATCTGTGACGTTGTAATGAACCACTTAGGTAACGATACAAACGGTACTACAGGTACACTGTATGACGGTTTGGCTGATACCTTACCGGAAATTTACAATGATTATAAAGAAAACTATAATACCGCTAATGCTGATAAGCTGAAGTATTTGCACTTCTGCACAAAGAATGCACTTGACTCGAACTTACAGTCTATCACACAGGGCTATGTTAATAATCTAATCTCACTTAACACAGGCTCAGATTATATTCAGGAATTGGCAACAGGACTGTTAAAGGAGTGTGTTGACTGCGGTGTTGACGGCTTCCGTTTTGACGCTGCAAAGCATATTGAAACTCCTGACGACGGAGAGTTTGCTTCTGATTATTGGCCGAATGTTTTAGGCGCGGCTTCTGATTATGCAAGAGAAACACAGGACGGAAAAGAGCTATTCTACTATGGTGAAATTCTAAACTCTGTAGGTTCAGGCAGAAATATTGAATCCTACACAAAGTATATGAGTGTTACAGATAACCGCGAGGGTGATTCTGTAACAGGTTATGTATATAAGAATAACGCACAGAGTGCTTCTAACGTAATGAAAAACAACGGCACAGGTACCTTTATCGGTGCTGCCGCTGATAAAACTGTCCTTTGGGCAGAATCTCACGATACATATTTAGGTACTTCCGGTGCAGGCGGTTTGTCTTCAACCAAGAATGTATCTAACGAAGTTATTATGAAGTCATGGGCATTAAATGCTTCCCGTAAAGATGCAACATCATTGTATTTTGCAAGACCGGGCGTATTAATGTCAGAGGTTGGCGATTTAAGCTGGAAGTCAACTGCTGTTTCAGAGGTTAACAAATTCCACAATAAATTTGTAGGAGAAAGCGAGTCTGCAGGCTATAGCGGTGATTTAGCTTATAACCAGCGTGGTACTACAGGTATTGTTATTGTAAACTGTAACGGCAACGATACTGACGTAAATATCAGCGGTATTACAATGGCAGACGGCAGTTATATTGATACAATTACAGGCAACGAATTTACTGTAAAAGACGGTACTGTTACAGGTAAAATGGGTGCAACAGGTATTGCTGTTGTATATGACGGTGCAGTTTCTCCAAAGATTGCTGTAAGCAAGGGTAACACAACCTTTAAGGGTGAGAGCTTTACATTTACCGCTACTGCTGAAAATGCAGAGTCCGCAACATATCAGATTGGCGACAGCGAGCCTGTTGCATTTACAGGAACAACAGAAATTACAGTAGGCGCAGGATATGAATACGGCGCAAAAATCCCTGTTAAGCTGACTGCTGAAAAGGGAGAATTGGTAAGCACTGTAACCTATTATTACGAAAAGCTAAAGCCTGCAGACACAGGTCTGTATGTTTATTTTGATAACTCAAAAGCACAGTATGACGAGGTTTATTGCTATGCTTTTGACAGATATAATAATGACGATAATTATTCAATAAACAACCGTAGCTGGCCGGGCGAAAAGATGGAATACGATTCTGCAACCGGTCTGTACTACTATGAAATTCCCGACGTAAGCGGAACTGTTACCGTACCTGATGGAGAGGGAACAAAGGACGTTGAGTTATGCCTGACAAAGGGTGATACAGCAGGCGCAATCTTTACCGACGGCAAGGGTCATCAGTATCCGGCACAGGCAAGTAAAAAGCTCCTTGCAATTAACGGCAAGAATCATGTTCTCACTGCTGAAAGCAAGTGGGGTGAAACATCATTTACACTTGGCTCTGTTTACGGAATGTTGGGTGAATGTGACAGCGACAGCATTGTAAATATTAAGGACGCAACATATATCCAAAAGGCACTTGTAGGTAAAAAGCAACTTGTGTCTGTTGCTTCTAAAAATGCCGACGTAAACGGTGACAAACAGATTAATATTGACGACGTTACACTAATTCAGAAATACTGCGCAGGATTTAGCGTTGCTTATGAAATCGGTGTAAGCCACTACGGTGATGTTTCTCAAGACCCTGACCCAACCGAACCTCCTGCTACTACTCCTACTGCTCCTGAGGGAGAAATGGTATTCTATGTAGTTGCAAAAAGTCCCGGTGCAACATCAATATTCTCAAACGGCTGCAAAATGTGGATTTACAACAACGACACCGGTGAGGCAGTAGAAACAATTAAGCAAGAGGCTGAAACTGACGACCAGGTTGTATATGCCTACGCAAATATTCCGCAGGATTGGAAAAACTTGTCCTTCTACAGAACAACTTGGACAACAACCGAACTTGATATTAATGACTCCTTAAATACTCTTAACTCCTTTAAGCCTACAAGGGCTCGTAATGATGAAGAAAATGCAATCAGTCTTTCAATGTCAAGTACAAAATATACATGGTCTAAGGGCTATAATCCTGTAGGATAGTAAAGTCGAGTGTCTCGACACCCATTTCGAGAAGAAAGGTTGATATTTTCAAATCTTTTTTCCCGACCGTTTTTGAGCAATTTCCTATAAGGTGAAAAATTTGGGCTACCTCTTTTGAGGTAGCCCGTTTCTTTTAGCAACCGCAGTTATTACCGCAGCCACAGTTATCGCCGCCGTTGTTGCCACCGCAGCAACAGAAGATAAGGATAATTAAGATAATCCAGATGCAGCTATTGCCGCCAAAACAACCATTGTTCCACATAAGTTCTTTCCTCCTTTCTCCTACACTACATAATATTGAGAAAAGAAATATGTGTTACAAATTTTAAAAAGATTTCAGCAAGGATATTTCCTTTGCATATCCATCAAGCTCGTTAGGAGTTTCAAGATAAAAGGGTAGATTTTTCAAAACAGGATGAGTTACTATTCTCTCAAAAGCCTCAATTCCTATATATCCCTCGCCGATTTTTTCGTGACGGTCCTTATGACTTTCAAAGGGATTTTTGCTGTCGTTAATGTGAATAGCCTTTAGCCTGTCGATTCCGATTACCTTGTCAAATTCTTCTAATACAGCTTCAAGGTTATCCTTTATATCATAACCGCCGTCATATACGTGACAGGTGTCAAGACAAACTCCCATTTTTTCCTTTAGCTGAACATTATCAATAATTTCTCTAAGCTCAGTGAATTTACTGCCAACCTCACTGCCCTTGCCTGACATTGTTTCAAGCAAAACTGTAGTGGTCATATCCTCCCATAATACAGTGTTCAGCAGGCTTGAAATCATTTCTATTCCTGCATCTACACCCTGTCCAACGTGAGAGCCGGGATGAAAGTTATAAAGGTTATAAGGCAGATATTCCATTCTCTTTAAGTCGTCGCTCATTGTTTCAAACGCAAATTCACGGGTGCGTTCATCCTTTGAGCAAGGGTTTAAGGTATATGGAGCGTGAGCGAGGATTTTTGCAAAGTTGTTTTCTTTCATAAGGCTCAAAAGTGCCTGAGTATCCTCTGCATCAATATCCTTTGCTTTGCCTCCACGAGGATTACGTGTAAAGAACTGAAAAGTATTTCCACCTAATTCTATTGCTTGTTTTCCCATTGATTCAAAGCCTTTTGAAACGGAGAGATGGCATCCTATATTTAACATATTATCATTCCTTTATAGAATTATTTTTACCTGATTATTTACTTCAAGGCTGTTTTCGGTAACAATACAATCATATGCGATTATGTTAACACCTTGATTTTGAGCAGTTATTAATGCCTGTGCAAATTCAGGCTGAGTTTTAACATTTGGTGTGAAGTATTTGACGTTATTCATTTGAACGATAAAAACGCAGTAGGCTTCATAGCCCTGCTTGCAGGCTTCGATAAGCTCCTGAATATGCCTAAGGCCTCTTTCTGTAGGTGCGTCGGGAAACATTACAATATTATCCTCCTCAAGGGTTACTCCCTTAACCTCTGCAAATATTTTTCTGTTTTCTGCCTCTACATAAAAGTCAAACCTACTGTTGTTAAATTTGTGTTCAGGCTTAATTTTTGTGACATTTTTAATAAGCTCATTCTTTTTCAGGTATTCACCGAATACTATATTCGGCGCCTGACTGTCCATATTTATCAGTCTGTCACCTTTGTAAACCGCTACCAAGTCATATTGAGTTTTACGGAGAGGATTGTCGCTTTTCTCTAAAAATACAGTTGCATTTTCCGTTAAAAGCTCCTTGCACCTTCCCGTATTTTTAACGTGTACAGTGTTTACAACGCCGTCGATTTCAACTTCTGCAATAAATCGGTTAGGTCTGTTTTTAAATTTTCCCTTATGTATCTGTCTCTTATACACATCTCCGAGCCCACGAGACGTAGAGGAAT
>CAMFQG010000003.1 GCA_945980035.1 uncultured Clostridia bacterium | reverse complement strand
AAATTATGAGTATAACCGAAACAGCTGATACTAACTTTTTCATATCTCTATTCTCATATCAATAGTGTTGAAGTGTGCCTCTGCCTGATTTACATATGAAGAAGGCACATACACCATATTCCCGTTCATATTTGCTGGAGTTCTCATCTGTGCAAGAACGCTTTGCTCATTAGCATTTATTCCTGCGGCAAAGGCTGTAATAAATGACGCAAAAATTATGAGTATAACCGAAACAGCTGATACTAACTTTTTCATATCTCTATTCTCCTTTTTTATTATTATCCGTATCCTAAATTAAAATTTTATCATATACACAATAAAATGTAAAGTGGAAAAAGCTGATAGTCCCTTGTCTTATTGTATTAATATTATGTTTCTATATTTATATGGTTTGGTAAAATAGTAGAAAATCTTTACAATTACCCGGAATAAGTTGATTTTAGACATATATTGTTGTAAAATTGGGTAGATATTACTGTGTAATTACAATGAGGTGTTACTAATGGAAAAAGAGATTGAATTTTCAATAAAAGATATTTTCAAAACCTTTACTCATGGGTTGTGGATTATGCTGACTGTTGCTGTAGTTTTTGCAATCGTAACCTTTGGGTATTCTAAATTTTTTATACCAAAAACATATACTTCTCACGTTAAGCTGTATGTAGAAACAAGCAAAAAGGGCGAAAGCTCCTACAATGATTTAAGCTCATATAATCTTGCTACAAATCTTGTAAATACATACATTGAGATGTTGCAGACAAATAACTTCTATGAAAAAGTAGCAAGCAACCTTGATAATAAATATACCCCGTCTCAGATCGGCTCAATGGTTAAGTTCAGCAACGAAAGCGAAACAGAAGTCTTTACCGCTTCTATTGCGGCAAAATCTCCAACAGAAGCAAAAATTATTGCAGACAGTGTTGCTAATGTAGCACCAAGTGTAATTTCTGCACTTGAGGACAGCGCAACCTTAAAAATAGTTGATAACGCAACAATTCCTGCATACCCCACCTCTCCCAATGTTACCAAAAACACCCTGTTGGCTTTTGCGTTAGGATTTATCCTTGCGCTCATATATGTGTTTGTTAAGGAAGCGTTAGATATTAAAATCAAGTATAATCAGGATATGCTTGAAATCGAAAATATTCCTATTCTTGCGGCTGTTCCGGATTTCAGCCTGTCCTCTATAAAGCCGGGAGATATTAATACAAATATAGATACAAATGAAAGTGAGGGCAAATAATATGGCTAAAAAACTAAACGAAGAAAGAAGCCGTGCGCTTAACTTTCAGGTAGAGGAATCTTACAAAAAAGCAAGAACAAACCTTGTGTATTCTCTTATAAAAAAGGGATGTAAAAAAATTCTTTTTACAAGTCCTTTAAAGGGTGAGGGAAAAACAACTACAACCGTAAATGTTTCAAAAGCTCTTGCCCAACAGGTTAACACTAAGGTTGTTATTGTTGACTGTGATTTACGACGTCCCAGTGTGCACACACACTTTGATGCTACTCCAAAGCTTGGTTTGGCGCATTTTTTAAATAATGAATGCAGTGTGGAAGATATTATCACCCATACTAATTTAGACAACTTAGATATTATCTCATTTGGCGTAATTCCCCCAAACCCCTCAGAGCTTCTGTCAAGCACAGGTATGTCAGAGCTTATTGCTGAGCTTGAAGAAATGTACGACTATATCATTTTTGATACTCCCCCTGTAAATGTGGTAGTAGATGTTCTGCCTATCGCAAAGCTTGCTGACGGAGTAGTGCTTGTAATTACACACAACAAATCAACAACAACGGAATTTAACAAAGCGGTCAGCGTTTTAAAAAGAAATGAAAGCAAAATTCTCGGTGTTATTGTCAACAAAGCTTCTTCTGTTGACACTTCAAAGGGTTCATATTATAAAGGCTATTAAGATAATAAACTAAAAATCAGTAAGGAGGTAAAACAGAATGTATAAAAAGAGCTCCCCAAACTGGGTAAAACACTTAGACTTTCTTTTGATAGATCTACTATGTTTACACCTTGCTTCCTGGGGCGCAATTATTGTTTCAAAATATTTCGGTCTTGATTTTTCAGATAAAATTTTTATACATCTCTCTGTATTTATTACCCTTGTTGATATATTAGTCCATGTGTTCTCGGAAACTCTGAAGCACGTTTTACGCAGAGGCTTTTATAAAGAATTTGCTATAACATTAAAGCACGTTTGCCTTGTGGAATTGGTAGTAGTTTTTTACGCCTATGCTATTTTAGACAACAATAACTACTCAAAGATAACTCTGTTTTTAATGGGCGGTTTTTACCTGGTGCTAAGCTACGTTACCAGGGTGTTGTGGAAAAAAATCGCAAGAAAAGGTTTTTTCAAAACAAACAAACGGTCATTGCTTATTATTACAACGGAAAAAAATGTTTCCTCCATTGTAAAAAGCATTGAAAAATACAACTTTAATTCTTTCCGTATTGCAGGCATTGCAGTCATTGATAAGGATTTGGTGGGCAAAAAAATCAGAGGAGTAAAGGTAGTTGCCAATATCGGTAATGTTACAAGCTACGTTTGCCGTCAATGGGTTGATGAAGTGTTCATTGATCTTCCTCAGGATTACAAGAATTTTGACAATCTTTTTGAAAAATTTATAGAAATGGGTGTAGTAGTCCACACGAACATCGGTTCACAGCACCGCAAGTCGGGAATAAATCAAATTGTTGAGAAATTCGGTCAATACAACGTGCTTACTACAAGCATAAACTTTGCAACTCCCGGACAGCTGTTTTTAAAACGTACTATGGATATTATCGGAGGGTTATTTGGCTGTATTGCCACTTTGTTCCTCTGTCTGATATTAGGCCCTATTATTTACATAAAATCCCCCGGACCTATATTTTTTAAACAGGAAAGAATCGGCAAAAACGGTAAAAAATTCAAAATGTACAAGTTCAGAAGTATGTATATGGACGCTGAAGAGCGAAAGAAAGAGCTTATAGAGGACAATATTATGTCCGACGGAATGATGTTTAAGGCTGAATGGGACCCACGTATTATCGGATGCAAAATATTGCCTGACGGCACTAAAAAGAAAGGTATCGGCAATATTATCCGTGACTGGTCCTTGGATGAATTTCCGCAGTTCATAAACGTACTGAAGGGTGATATGAGTCTTGTAGGCACTCGACCTCCTACAGTTGATGAATGGGAAAAATATGAGCTTCACCACAGGGCAAGGCTTGCTACAAAGCCCGGAGTTACGGGAATGTGGCAGGTAAGCGGAAGAAGCAATATTACCGACTTTGAAGAAGTGGTAAAGCTTGACACAGATTATATTAACCAATGGACTATCGGTCTTGATATAAAAATACTGTTTAAAACAATAGCGGTGGTATTTAAAAAGGAAGGCTCAATGTAAAAGGAGGTTTTTATGAAAGGTATAATTTTAGCAGGAGGAAGCGGAACCCGCCTTTATCCTCTTACAAAGGTAACAAGTAAACAGCTGTTGCCGGTTTACGACAAGCCGATGATTTACTATCCAATGTCTGTGCTTATGAATGCAGGTATTCGTGATATTTTAATCATCTCTACCCCTCAGGACACTCCTCGCTTTGAGGCACTTTTAGGTGACGGTCATCAATTCGGTGTAAACCTTTCATATAAAGTACAGCCATCTCCTGACGGACTTGCTCAGGCATTTATTATCGGTGCAGATTTTATCGGCGACGACTGTGTTGCTATGGTACTGGGCGATAATATCTTTGCCGGTCACGGACTGAAAAAAAGGCTGAAAGAAGCTGTCACAAATGCTCAAAGCGGTAAAGGTGCTACGGTATTCGGCTACTATGTTGACGACCCGGAGCGTTTCGGCATTGTTGAATTTGACAAAAACGGCAAGGCAATTTCCATTGAAGAAAAACCACAGAAACCAAAGTCAAACTACTGCGTAACAGGTCTTTACTTCTACGACAACAAGGTTGTAGAGTATGCAAAAAATTTAAAGCCGTCTGCCCGCGGTGAGCTGGAAATTACCGACCTTAACAAAATTTATCTTGAAGAGGGCAAGCTGAATGTTGAGCTTTTAGGTCAGGGCTTTACATGGCTTGACACAGGTACTCACGAAAGCTTAGTAGAGGCTACAAACTTTGTATATACCGTTGAAACTCATCAGCACAGAAAAATAGCCTGTCTTGAGGAAATAGCCTATCTTAACGGCTGGATTACCAAAGAGCAGGTGCTTGAGGTTTATGAGGAAGTTAAGAAGAATCAGTACGGACAATATTTGATGGATGTACTTGAAGGAAAATACATAGACTAAGGAGAACAGTATTATGACAATTATCGTAACAGGCGGAGCAGGCTTTATCGGCTCAAACTTTGTGTTCCATATGCTTAACAAATATCCGGACTACAGAATCATTTGTCTTGACTGCCTGACATATGCAGGTAATCTTTCTACCCTTGAGCCTGTAATGGACAACCCTAACTTCCGTTTTGTTAAGGAAAGCATCACTGACAGAGAGGCTGTATATAAGCTTTTTGAAGAGGAAAAACCTGATATGGTTGTAAACTTTGCAGCAGAAAGCCACGTTGACCGTTCCATTGAAAACCCTGAGATTTTCCTTGATACAAACATCAAGGGCACTGCTGTTTTAATGGACGCTTGCAGAAAGTACGGTATCACACGTTATCATCAGGTTTCCACCGACGAGGTTTACGGAGATTTGCCACTTGACAGACCTGACTTATTCTTCACTGAGGAAACTCCTATTCACACTTCAAGTCCATACAGCTCTTCAAAGGCAGGAGCAGATTTGCTTGTACTTGCATACCACAGAACATACGGACTTCCTGTTACAATCAGCCGTTGCTCAAACAACTACGGCCCTTACCACTTCCCTGAAAAGCTAATCCCCTTAATGATTGCAAATGCATTAAATGACAAGCCGTTACCTGTATATGGCAAGGGCGAGAATGTTCGCGATTGGCTGTATGTTGAGGATCACTGCAAGGCTATTGATTTAATCATTCACAAGGGTAAGGTCGGCGAGGTTTACAATGTTGGCGGTCACAACGAAATGGCTAACATTGATATTGTTAAGATTATTTGCAAGGCACTTGGCAAGCCCGAGAGCCTTATCACATATGTTACCGACAGAAAGGGACACGATATGCGTTATGCTATCGACCCTACAAAAATTCACAATGAATTAGGATGGTTGCCTGAAACAAAGTTTGAGGACGGTATCAAAAAGACAATTCAGTGGTATCTTGATAATAAAGAATGGTGGGAAACTATCATCAGCGGTGAATATCAGAATTACTACGAAAAAATGTACAAGGACAGATAAAATGAAGGTTTTAGTTACAGGTGTAGGCGGACAGCTTGGATACGATGTAATGCTTGAACTTAATAAAAGAAATCACGAAGGTATAGGCTCTGATATTTTAGAGTCTGTACCTCTTGATATGTCATACACAAAGCTTGACATTACCGATGAAAAGGCCGTACTCGATACAATTAATAATATCAAGCCTGACGCTGTGATTCATTGTGCCGCATGGACAGCCGTTGACAATGCAGAGGACAGGGAAAACAAGCCGAAGGTAATGGCTATCAATGTTGACGGCACCAAGAATATTGCAAAGGCCTGCAAAGAAACGGACTGCAAAATGATTTACATTAGCACCGACTATGTATTTGACGGACAGGGCACTGAGCCTTGGAAGGCTGATTGCAAGGACTACGCACCGCTGAATGTTTACGGTGAAAGCAAGTTGCAGGGTGAACTCAATGTCAGCGAAATTCTTGACAAGTACTTTATTGTGCGCATAGCCTGGGTGTTCGGCATCAACGGAAATAACTTTATCAAAACTATGCTGAATGTTGGCAAAAAATTTGACACCTTAAAGGTTGTTAATGACCAAATCGGTACGCCCACATATACTTATGACCTTGCAAGACTACTTGTAGATATGGTTGAAAGCGAAAAATACGGATATTATCACGCAACAAATGAGGGCGGATATATCAGCTGGTATGACTTTGCGGTAGAAATATTTAAGCAGGCAGGCTACACAACAAATGTATTGCCTGTTACTACAGAGGAATACGGAATTTCAAAGGCAAAGCGTCCTTTCAATTCAAGGCTTGATAAAAGCAAGCTTGCGGAAAAGGGCTTTACACCGCTTCCAACCTGGCAGGACGCACTAAAAAGATATTTAAAAGAGATAGATTATTAAGAGGTAAAACTATGGGAAAGATTACTGTTGAAAAAAACGTAGGCGGAATAGAGGGCCTTTGCGTTATTACCCCGTCGGTATTCGGAGATAATCGCGGATATTTTATGGAAACCTACAACGAAAACGATATGAAAGAGGCAGGAATTAACATCACCTTTGTGCAGGACAATCAAAGTATGAGTACAAAGGGTGTGCTCAGAGGACTTCACTTTCAAAAGGAATTTCCCCAGACAAAGCTTGTCCGTGCAATCAAAGGCTCTGTTTTTGACGTTGCGGTTGATTTAAGGGCAGATTCCAAAACCTACGGAAAATGGTACGGTGTTGAACTAACAGAGGAAAACAAAAAGCAGTTTTTAATTCCAAAGGGCTTTGCTCACGGATTTTTAGTGCTGTCCGACACAGCGGAGTTTTGCTATAAATGCGACGACTTCTATCACCCCAACGACGAGGGCGGTCTTGCTTGGAATGATCCCGAAATCGGCATAGAGTGGCCTCAAACAGTGGGCGATTATCAGGGCAACTGTCAGGTAGGAAACTACCGCTTAACAGACGGCACACCTTTAAATCTATCTGAAAAAGACCAAAAATGGCTTGGAATTAAAGATACTTTCAAATTTTGATAGGAGAATGTAAATGCAATCTGCTACCAATACACAGCACGTATTTCTTGTAGGCGCAAAGTCTTTGGGGG
The DNA here is from genome assembly GCA_945980035.1 of uncultured Clostridia bacterium. Lineage (GTDB taxonomy): Bacteria > Bacillota > Clostridia > Oscillospirales > Acutalibacteraceae > Ruminococcoides. The sequence goes on along the minus strand of CAMFQG010000003.1, from coordinate 31,363 downwards.
CTTACGGAGGATACGAAACCTTTATAAACAAGTTAACCGAATATCATCAAAGTGACAACAGTCTAAAGTATCACGTTGCCTGCAAGGCAAACGGCGAGGGCTGTATGGATCCCTATACAACAGAGGGTGCAAAAATAATAAACGAAAATGAGTTTATTTATCATAACGCCCATTGCTTCAGAATCCATATTCCCCAAAAGTTAGGCCCTGCACAGGCGATTTACTATGACGTAAAGGCATTAAAGGAATGTTGCAAATATATTGAAATAAACAATATTCAGCATCCTATCGTTTATATAATGGCTTGTAGAATCGGACCTTTTATGAAGAAGTATTATAAAAGGATACATAAATTAGGGGGCAAGGTTTACCTTAACCCTGACGGTCACGAGTGGATGAGAGCAAAGTGGAGCGCACCTATCAGGAAATATTGGAAAATTTCCGAACAGATGATGGTAAAGTGGTCTGACCTTTGCATTTGCGACTCGGTAAATATTGAAAAATATATCCACAAATGCTACGACGGCAAGGGCATAAAAGGAGCAAATCCAAATACTACCTTTATTGCCTACGGTGCTGAAACAAAGAAAAGCACCCTTGCAGATAATGACGAAAAGCTGCAAAATTGGTACAAAGAAAAAGGTCTGTCAAAGAAAAATTATTACCTTGTTGTGGGCAGATTTGTTCCCGAAAACAATTACGAAACTATGATTCGTGAGTATATGAAAAGCAACAGCAAAAGAGATTTTGCTATTATAACAAACGTAAACGAGAAATTCCTTAATGAGCTTGAACAAAGGCTAAACTTTAAAAGGGACAGCAGAATCAAATTTGTAGGTACGGTTTATGACCAAGAATTACTTTGGAAAATCAGAGAAAATGCCTACGGCTACTTCCACGGCCATGAGGTTGGAGGCACAAATCCAAGCCTGTTAGAGGCTTTAGGCTCTACGGAGCTTAACCTGCTGTTGGACGTTGGCTTTAACCGAGAAGTAGCAGAGGATAATGCAATCTACTGGACAAAGGAAGAGGGCAATTTATCAAAACTTATTGACAAGGCTGACGGATTTTCTGCTGAAATCTGCGCCGAATATGGCAAAAAGGCAAAGCAAAGAATTGCTGACGCCTACAGCTGGCAATATATTTGTGACCGATACAAGGAAGTATTTTTAAGTTAAAGGATTCTCAACTAAAGGGGTTAAAAATATGGAACCGTTAATCAGCGTAATTATTCCTGTTTATAATGTTGAAAAATATTTAGATTTGTGTATGCAGGATGTTGTTAATCAGGACTATAAAAACATTGAAATTATACTTGTTGATGACGGAGCAAAGGATAACAGCGGAGCAGTTTGCGACAGTTGGGCAGAAAAGGACAAAAGGACTGTTTCTCTCCACAAGGAAAACGGCGGTTTATCAGACGCAAGAAATTACGGATTGAAATTTGCCAAAGGCGAATGGGTAACATTTATCGACAGCGACGACCGTATTGCCTGCGATTACATCAGCACCCTGCTGAAAAATGCTACAGAACATAACTGCGATATTGCAATTTGCGACCCTGTACATATTTTTAACGGACAGAAATGGAATTACCAAAGTAGTAATGATATTAGAGTATTCTCTCCCTTTGATGCAATTGAGGAAATGTGGTATCAAAAGTCCTTTCTTGTATCAGCCTGGGGCAAGCTTTACAAAAGAGCTTTTTTTGATAAGGTTCAATTTAAAAAAGGCATTATTTTTGAAGATGTGCAGATGATGCACAGAGTATTTGAACAGGCAGACAAAATAGTGTATATTCCCTCAAAATTATACGGATATGTTCACAGGGAAAACAGCATCACAACACAGCAATTTTCCATAAAAGACTGCGGAATTTTGGATATTTGTCAGGAACTTATTAATTATGCCAATTCACAAAGCAAGGAGTTAAAGGAAGCGGCTGAGGCATATTACACTGTAGGATGCTTTAGGGTATTTTTAAACGCCCCCGATACAGAGGAATACGCCCGATATATAAAGCAGGCAAAAAACGGCATAGAAAAATACGGCCGTAAAACCTTAAAAAATAAAAAGGTCCGCAGAAAAACCAAATTAGGACTGTTTTTTTATTTTTATTTACCCTTTATGCTTAAACTGATATACAGGAGAACTAACAGATGGAAGTAAAAGACAATATACTTCTTAGTATTATTATTCCTGCATATAATGCAGAAAATTTTATTGACCGCTGCTTAAAATCAATTATCAATGAATTTGCCGATAATAGGGAGATAATAATAATTGATGACGAAAGTACCGACAATACATACGAAATATGCAAAGCATATGAGAATGAATACAGCAATATCCGTGTAATTCACAAGACAAACGAAGGAGTTTCTGTTGCACGTAATGTTGGAATTGAGAACGCACAGGGCAAGTATATACTATTTCTTGATTCCGACGACTGGCTTGAAACAGGCTGGAGTAAAAACGTAAACAGTTTTCTTTCTGAAAATTGGGATATGGTCGCTTTTGCCTACAATGTTGTATATCCTAATCCTCAAAGTAATTACAGGATTTCCCCATTTAAAAACGGCGAATTGTCAGCAACAGATGTGTATAAAACATTAGCCTCCACAACTTATATGAACTTCTGCTGGGGAAAACTGATTAGCAGAGAATTTTTAGTGACAAATAACATTAAGTTTCCTGTAGGCAAAGATATCGGTGAGGACGTTGATTTTCAGATTGCAATTCTTGAAAGCAACGCAAAAATGCTTTACCGAGATTTTTCCCTTGTGAATTATTATCAAGGGCAAAACAGTGTAATGCACCGTTTTGATAAGTCTAAATTCCGTGATTTGGAACAGGAGTATTACCTTAGAAATGATTTGCTTAAAAAATGCGATGCCACTGAATTGACCGAAACAGAAAAAAGAATGTTCATAACCTTAGGGGGAATGTTAATTTCCTATGTAAGGCAATCCTGTAGGCAATTTGAAAAGGAAGAAACCGTTAACTTGCTTTCAGTTGAAAGCGAAAAAGAATACTTTAAAAAAATAGTAAACAAAACAAAATTCTCGGGTAAATTAAAAAATAACCGTTCTTTAATATTAAAAAATATACCGCTTTTACTAATCAAGGCTAAAAGGTGGAAATTATTGTATTGCATATTCAGGAGAATATAGTATGTTTGATACAGAGCTAATCAAATTTAATAAACTAAGGCTTTCTTCTATAATTATTTTTCCGCTGTGCTTAATAATGATAAATTCATATACAACGCTAATGAGGTATAATGTTCTCTTTAGAGCAATATATCTGATTGGTATTTTACTGTTTACTATCATTGCCTGCAAACAGCTTACCTTTAAAACTATAGAGCAAGTCCTGTGGTTTTCTTTTTTAATATATGTTACCGTCACTGCGTTGGTTTTAAATAATAAAGATGCAAATGCGCTTTTGATTTCTCTTTGGTGCTTTTCATCCTTATTAATAGTCGCCTTTGACGCCGTTTTCTATGAACGGTTAATAGGGATTTTTAATATCGTTATCTTCATTTTTGTCCTGTCAATGTATATAAATTTGATTATTCCTAATCTTATGACAGGACCGCTGAACTTTTTACTGTTAGACGCAGCAAAGGAAACTATTGCCAAAGAAGTATCTGCCGGTGTATATTCCGGATTATTCGCAGAAAAACTTGCCGCCGCATACGGTGCAAGTCTGGGGTTTGTTTTTGCTTATAGCCAATACCTTAAAAAATCTAAGGTAAAATATTTGATATTATCATTATTTTATATTATGGCAATTTTCCTGACCGGGAAAAGAACTGCTGTACTTATTCCTATTGCTGTAATGATAATCTCGATAATTGTTAATAAAAGGGATTCAAGGATATTTAAACGTGCCGGAAAATATCTAATCATACTCTTTGTTTTATTTATAATCAGCGTCATCTTTATCCCACAGGTACAGGGAATGTTGGATAAATTATTTACTACAATGTTTTCCGATACCTCAGATGATGTAACGAGTAACCGGGCCTCTCTGCTCTGGCCAATGGCACAGGATATGTTCAAAGAGCACCCCATTATAGGCAACGGACTATGCTCCTACAACTCATATGTAAATTCTTTGGGTACCTTTGACAATTCCGTAATTTCCTCCTGGATCTCCAATGCCCATAATATTTTCCTGCAACTGTTAGCTGAAACAGGTATTATCGGCGGAGTATTAATTTTTTCATTATTTCTATTCCTTTTGGTTCATACATTTATGCTGTATCGCAGGATAAAAGATCCTGACCACAAACAGTTGTGTCTTATTTCCTTGGGTATGCAGTGTGTGTTCTTATTGGTAGGCTCTACCGAAAACTCTTTCTACGTAACAGGGGAATTGCTCACCTATCTTGTTGCCTTTGGAATTTATATTGCGTTAGAACGAAAATACAGAAACGTAAAGTTGGGGAAAGTTAATGTATAAAAAGAAAGCGTTAATTATTACTGCATTAACAGGTTTTGTCCGTGCATTTTTGTTGCAGGATATAAAGATATTGCAGAAATTGGGGTACGATGTTCATTGTGCCGCCAACGGCATAGGCGATGATGACACCGTTTCTATGAATGTGGAATATTTTAAAAACTTAGGGGCTGAATTTCATCAGATTGATTTCTCCTCTAACAACCCCTTCAGCAAAAGCACTCTGACAACCTACAAACAGGTTTCAGCTTTATTAAAGGAACAGCACTTTGATTTAATTGCTGTCCACACCCCTATACCGGGCGTTGTTGTAAGAATGGCGGCAAGAAAATACAGAAAAAAAGGCACAAAGGTAATTTACACTACACACGGCTTTTATTTTCACGAAAAGGGAAGTAAAAAGCAGAATATAATTTACCGCACTATTGAAACATTTATGTCGCGTTTTTCAGATGCAATCGTTACAATAAACAACGAAGATTTCACTGTGGCAAAGAAAATGCACTCCCCTTTGGTATATCACATAAACGGAGTAGGTGTAGATACACAAAAATACATACTTGATAAATTTGACAGGACAGCCTACAGAAAGAGGCTTGGAATTTCTGAAAATCAGACTGTATTGCTCTCTGTGGGAGAAATATCCTACAGAAAAAACTATCAGGTAGTTATCCGTGCATTGTCCAAGTTAAAGGATAATAATTTAGTTTATCTGATTTGCGGAAAAGGACTTGTGGGCGACGGTATAGCAGGGGAGTTAAAACAGTTGGCAAAGGACTTGGATGTCAATGTTATGTTTCTCGGTTACAGAAAAGATATACCGCAGATAATAGCCTGTTCGGATATAGGAGTAATCCCCTCAAACAGAGAGGGCTTAGGATTGGCAGGAATTGAAATGTTATCCGGCGGTATTCCCGTTGTAGGCTCTTCTGTTCAGGGAATCAAGGATTATGTAATCCCTGAAATCACAGGTTATTTGGCAGACCCCTTTGACTATAACGGTTTTGCAGAAGGAATTTCAAAGTTACTTGACAAACCCGTAAGAGAAAAGATGAAACACAACTGCATCAATAAAGCTAAATCCTTTGACAGGGAAATTTCCGGTAATCAATTAATGGATATATACAAAGAAATTGATAAAATGATAGGAGCATAAAAATGCAGAAAAAACACGCCTATCTCATAATGGCTCACAATAAATTCGATATGTTGTGTCATTTGCTGACATTGTTAGACGATGAGCGAAATGATATATATCTACATATAGATTTAAAAGCACAGAATATTCCTTATGATGAAATAAAAAAATCGGTGGAAAAATCTTCTTTGACCTTTATAAAAAGGATAAATACCGTATGGGGTGATTATACGCTGGTTGAATGTGAAATGGAGCTTTTAAAGGCTGCTGTTTCTAACGGAAATTACGGTTATCTGCATTTAATATCCGGACTTGACTTGCCTGTTAAATCTCAGGATGAAATCCACAACTTCTTTGATAACAATAAGGGTAAGGAATTTTTGGATATTGAGGTTGAAGAAAACGATAGGCACACAAGAGCCAGATGCAGATATTATTGGTTGTTCCAGCATTATAACGGAAGACATACAAAAAATTCTGTATTAAGGTTGCTTGAGGGCTTGAATGTAAGGATTCAAAGAACCTTTAAGGTTAACAGAATACCCGAGCAAATAGAAGTAAAAAAAGGCACAGAGTGGTTTAGTATTACAGGTGATTTAGCAAAATATATTGTAAGTTATGAAGATGTAATAAAGAAACATTTTAAATATACCTTTTGTGCAGATGAAGTTTTTTTACAGACTATTGTATATAACTCTGATTTTAAAAGCAACCTGTATAAACCACAGGATAATGAGCCTGCAAGCCGTAGGCTTATTGATTGGAACAGAGGAAATCCATATGTATTCCGCATAGAGGACATAGATATGATAAATAACTCAAATTGCTTATTTGCAAGAAAGTTTGATAACGAAGTTGACACAGATATTATAAATGAGATAGATAAAATGGTAAAGAAAGGATAATATATGAAAATAGGAATTGTAACATTTCATAATCCGGATAACTGCGGTTCAATGCTACAGGCATATGCACTGCAAACAGTTCTTGAAAAAAATTATGACTGCAAAGCAGAAATAATAAATTTTTCAAGCAGAGGACAAAGGCAGATGTATTCACTTTGGGATACAAGACTGCGTCCCAGAATATTAAAATCCAATATCAGAACTCTCCCCCATTGGGGTACAATCAAAAAAATGAAGAAAGATTACGCGGAGTTTTCTGCGAAAAACTTTAATCTTACAAAGAAATACTACAAGAGAAACCGTCAGCTTTTTGAGCTAAACGGCAAATACGATATTTTAATTGCCGGCGGTGATCAGGTGTGGAACGTAAGATGCCGTGATACAGACCTTGCTTACTTTTTAAACTTTGCAGACAAGGGACTAAAGGTTGCTTATTCACCAAGCTTGGGTGCAGTTAACCTGAATAAATTTGCACAGAACCCTGAAATTTACAGGGACTTGCTGTTAAAATTCGACTACCTGTCAGTAAGAGAGCCAAACGGCAAAAAATGGTTAGGGGATTTAACAGGCAAGGATATACCGATTATTGCAGACCCCACAATGCTTTTTACCCCGGAACAGTGGCTTGAAACGCTTAACATTCAGCCAACAGGCATCAAGGATAAATTTATCTTCTACTATGCGTTCTCTCACAGCAACAGAGAATTAAACGAAAGGCTGAGAGATGTTGCAAAGGAGCTCGGCTTAAAGGTATTAGTAATCGACAGAAAAGGATATGCGATAAATAATCTACAGCAATACGGATTTGAGCTTTATGAGCAATCAGGCCCTTACGGTTTCTTAAAGATGATAAACGAGGCAACCGCTGTTGTAACCGATTCTTTCCACGGAACTCTGTTTTCTGCTTTATTTAATAAGAACTTCTGCAATTTTAAGCATAATATTGAAATTGACCCTGACGACGACAGATCCGCTGCACTGCTAAAGCAGTTAGGACTTGAAAATCACTACGTTTTGGGAGCAAAGCTGAATAAGGATGATTTCAATATTCCTGCCGACTATGCTTCGGTTAACGAGAAAATTGCGCAGATGCGCAGTAAAGCAATGGACTATATAAATACATTTATGACACATAAGGCGAACTGAAATGAAAAATGTTGCAATATTAACAATATTCAATAACAACAATAATTACGGCGGAGTTTTACAGGCATTTGCCCTGCATAAAAAGGTTAAGGAGCTTGGCTATAACGCAGATGTTTTGTATTACGTAAACGGTAAAAATCCTGTTTATCCCTCCGCAAAAGAGCAACTGAAACAATATGGTGTTAAGGATATTCTGAAAAAAGTCACAGAAAAAACTCAGGCAAAAATTTTTAACGGTAAGGTAAATAATATTTTTGTCAACAGAGCAGTTTTGTTTGATAAATTCAGAAAAGAGTATATTTCCACAAACGGACCTTTTGATGATAACACCTTGGTAAAAAGCCAGGATAAATATTTTGCATACATAAGCGGTTCAGACCAGATATGGAATCCAAATGCGGCAAGAGAGGGATTTTTGCTGTCAATGATAGACGACAACCATAAAAAAATCGCCTATGCCGCAAGTATAGGTCGCTCTGTACTTTCCCCCCACGAATCGGAAGTTATGATTCCTTTGATTAAAAGGTATGATTCTGTTTCCGTCAGAGAAAACACAGCCCGGAAACTACTTGCCCAAAAGGGAGTAGAAAATGTAAAAACGGTTCTTGACCCTACATTGATTTTAGATAAGACGGAATGGCAGAAATTATGTCGACCTGTTGAGAAAAAAAGAAAATATGTGCTGTGTTATTTCTTTTCCGAAAACAGAAAATACAGGGAAGAAATTGACGATTACTGCAAAAATAACAACTTGGATTTATACTATATTCCCTATGCAAATCAATGCTATGTGCACGGCGACGGTAAAGGCAAAGGAATCAAACAGGAAAATGTGGGCCCTGTTGAATTTTTGTCGTTGATTAACAATGCAGAGGCTGTGTTCACAGATTCTTTTCACGGTACGGTTTTTTCAATTATTTTCAACAAAGACTTTGTTGTTTACGAAAGAGATAAAAAAAGCCATACCGCTTCGAAAAACTCCAGAATTTACGACTTGTTAAAAGCCTTAAATCTTGATGACCGCCTGTATTCAGTGGAAAAATTACAACAATACATTGATAAAAAAATTGATTACAAAACCGTTGAGGAAAATCTTCAAAAATTGAGGAAAGATTCAATAGAATTCCTTGAGGGTGCATTAACTTCGGATATCTAAAGTTTGTTTCCGTAAAAGTGCAACAGTTGTTGCATAATAAATTAGGTTTAGTTGTTGGTGGGTAGTAAATGAAACAAATACAGAAAACAGTATCAAATAAAATAAGTAATATGAATTTTATATTGGCATTTTTTATAGTGCTGATTCACTCCTCCTGTTTAGGTTCTCTAAACACAAAAACTTCATTTTACTCAATTAATTATGTTATCCAAAAGTCGATACTAATTATCGCTGATACAGCAGTACCCCTGTTCTTTATGATGTCAATGTTTTTGCTGTTTTCAGGATATGAAATCAAAAATTACGGTTCTTTAATAAAGAAAAAAACAAAATCAGTTTTGTTGCCCTTTTTAGTTTGGGGAATATTCGGCTGGATTTTCTATGCAACCCTTACCAACATTCCTATGTTGAGTAACCTTGTGCAGGCAGAAACAGTTTCCTTTAGCCCATTGGAAATTATGCGATCCTTATTATTCGCAAAGTATAATTCCCCTATCTGGTTTTTGCGGTCATTGTTTGTGCTGATACTTATATCCCCTGTTATTTATTTGATGGTTAAAAAACTCAACAAGATACTCTTTGGTTTATTACTTTTGGCAATAACTTTGTTTCTTGCTTTTTTCAATATCAACTATTCATATGCAATATTCTGGCTTCCTGTTTGTATTATCGCAGCCCGATTTGGATATTACAAAAGCAAAGAATACAAAGAGCCGTCAAAAATACTTTCGGTTATCAGTTTGATATTACTGTTGGTTTTTGTGGCGTTAATAATATTGTTCGATATAGAAGAACAAAGCACAATCTACTACTTATACAGGATGATATCACCCCTTCTTTTGTGGATTACAATGGATTTGTTTTCGAATATAAACAAACGGCATTTAAACGAAAAACTCAATTTTTCATTTTTCTCATTTTGTGCCCATATTTATTTTGTAATTATCTTCAAAAAAATATTTATCGCATTATTGGGAAAGAGTAATTTCGGAATAACATTAGTTTTCTTTGCAACAGGAGTAGTATCATTTACGGCTTGTTTTGCAATAAGTCTATTGTTAAAAAAATTCGCTCCTAAATTTTATTCGTTTATTTGTGGCGGCAGATTAATTACAAAAAGGAATCAATAATGAAAAAAACATATTTAGGATACAACTCCGATGATAATATCAGAAAGAAAAGTTCATCAGGAGGACTTTTTTACGAGCTGGCAATCAGCGTATTAAATCAGTCCGGTGTAATATACGGCGCTGGATTTAACGAGAATTTTGAAGTCAATCACATCAGGGTAACGGATAAAAAACAGTTAAAAAAACTCCTTTGTTCAAAATACGTTCAAAGTAACATGAACAATGTTTACTCTATGGTCGCCAATGATTTAAAGGAAAAACATACGGTTTTGTTTTCCGGTACACCCTGTCAGGTTTACGGATTAAAAACTCTGCTTGAGAAAATTAATATTTCAACTGAACAACTTATAACCGTGGATTTCATCTGTCACGGTGTGCCTTCTCCAAAAATTTGGAAATCATATTTGGAGTATCTAGGCAATAACGGAGAAATAGCAGGTGTTTCTTTCAGGCATAAAAATCACGGCTGGCACGATTTTTCCTTTCATATAGCATACAAAAACGGCAAAACAAAATCTGTCAGTCACGAATTAGACCCCTATATGAGAGGTTTTTTAAGTGATAAAAACATACGACCTTCCTGTTATCAATGCCCGTTTAAGGGTAAAAATTACCTGTCCGATATAACTATGGGCGACGCTTGGAAAGTTGAAAAGGACAAGCCCCAATGGGCAGATGATAAAGGAACGTCATTGTTTATCGTGAGAACCGACAAGGGGCAAAACCTGATAAATTCTGTTTCCAACTCATTTTTGACCCTTGAAACCGATTACGAAAAATGGGTTGCTTTTAACCCCTCCATTGTGTATGCAACTAACAAGGCAGCAGGTCGCAGGGAGTTCTTTGAGGATTTTAACAGTTTAAGCACCCAAGAATTTTGGGGGAAATACAAAAAAATTCCCATCAAAAAAAGCATCAAGTACAGGGCTAAACAGATGCTCAAAATACTGCATTTGGAAAAACTTGCAAGACGATTTGCGTAATTTTATGATATTTAAAAAATCAGAGGTATGAATAATGGAAAAAAATATTCCTGTTTTGTATAGTAAAAAAGAAGAATGTTGCGGATGTACGGCTTGTTATACTATTTGCCCCAAAAAGGCGATAAGTATGGTTGATGACGAAGAGGGATTTCAGTATCCAAAGATTGACGAAAGTAAGTGTATTCGTTGTCGGCAGTGTATCAAGGTTTGTCCTATAAAGGCAAAAAATTAACATAGATTTTCACCTGTAATATGTATAAATTAAAGAACTTGATATGAAAGGAGAGGCGAGGAATTACCTCACCAGAAATTCTTATGACAAGTCTGAAAAAAAATATAATATATAACTTATTGTATCAAATCCTTGTTATCATTCTTCCGTTAATTACAGCCCCCTACATATCCCGTGTGCTTGGAGCAGAGGGAATAGGTACATATTCTTATGTACATTCGATTGCATATTATTTCGGATTATGCGGAATGTTGGGTGTATCAAATCATGGAAACAGAAGCGTTGCATTAGTCAGAAATGACAAGGATAAGTTAAGTTCAACATTTTGGAATATTTATTCCATACAGTTTTCAACGACGGCTTTAGCGTTATTGTTCTTTTTGCTCTATGTGATATTCTTTTCTTCTTTTGATAAAACGGTCGCTATTATTTCAATCCTGTTTGTTATATCCTATGTATTGGATATTAACTGGTTATTCTTTGGACTTGAAAAATTTAAAATAACAGTAACAAGGAACACGATAATAAAACTATGCACGGTTGTATGTATATTTTTGTTTGTCAAAAAGGCTTATGACTTATGGCTATATATGTTGATTATGGCTTTGGGTACGGTTTGCAGTCAGATATATTTATGGTTAAATGTGAGGAAATATATTCATTTTGTAAGACCAACCTTTAGTGAGATGAAAAAACACATAAAACCAATGCTGATATTATTTATTCCTGTTATTGCTTATAGCATATATAAAGTAATGGACAAAATAATGCTTGGCTCATTGTCAACAGTTACGCAGTTAGGACTATATGAAAATGCAGAAAAAATAATAAATATTCCTGTGGGAATAATAAATGCATTCGGTACAGTAATGATGCCAAGAATTTCTGCTTTGGTGGCAAACAAAGCGGAGGGAAAAATTTCTAACTATATGCAACAGTCCTTTAAATATTTTTCATTAATTGCAATAGGTATGGCATTCGGACTTATAGGAGTCAGCGAAATTTTATCTCCAACATACTTTGGTGAGGAATTTATCGGTTCCGCTCCTTTGATTGCAGGACTTAGTGTAACACTAATTTTTATGACATGGGCAAACATTATAAGAACTCAATATCTTATCCCCAATCAACTTGATAAACCGTATGTTGTTTCAACTATTCTGGGTGCGATTATTAACCTGACTTTAAACTTAATCTTGATATCAAAATTTGGAGCAAAAGGTGCGTTAATCGGTACAATTTTGGCAGAATTTACAGTTTTCTTTGTTCAGGCTGTATCAGTAAGAAAGAAAATGGATTTAAAGAAATATTTAATGCCAAGTATAGGGTTTTCAATAGCTGGTATTATCATGGCAGCTGCCACAATTATAATCGGCAAGTATATGGGCGAAAGTATAATTACTCTTGTAGTACAGGTATTTTCCGGAGCCTTTATATATATAACCCTTACGCTTCTTATTTTTCTTATATCAAAAGATAAAGATATTGGAAAAATAATTAATAGTTTAAAGAAAAAGCGTAAAAAGGACAATGCGAGTTAGAAGTAGTATAATACATATTGCAGCGTTTTTCTTATAAATATTTATATTGTAAAACAAAAACGTCTGATGCGTGACAGCATCAGACGTTTTTTGTTATATTTGATATTGTGAAAACACAGGAATATCTATAGAAAAATATGTGTGCAAAACCGGTTGCTCTATACTAAGTAGGAAATTGAAAAATTCAGTTCCTCATCCTGTGTACGTGTTGCTGTTGATGATGCAATAAATAACATACCTGAGCTGACTGCTATTCTAAACATTTCGCCCTTATTTGTTGCTGCGTATGTTCTTAATTGACCTACTTTATTGTTGTAATTAAAAGGCAAACCGTTAAAGTCTGCGTAGTTACAGGTACCTGCATTAAACTTTATGCTACAGAATAATGTTACCAATTTCCCTCGCTTTACATAATAGTAGGTTGCCGATGATATTATATTAGAGGGACCGTTAGAACTGTTGATGCTTAGTGTTCCTGAACCGCTGACACTTTGGTTAGCAATAATTTCATCAACTTGCTCTTTGGTGTATAAACCTAAATCCGATAAAGTTTTATTGCCTGTTAATTCCACGTTGTTAATCGCAGGCTTGTTGCTTAAATTGTTATAGTCATATGATGAACCGATAAACTTTGTTTCGCCGTTTTCAAAAATTCTATAGTTTGATTTCTTGTTACCCTCTCCGGTAGAAATAAACAGCCAACCGTTATTTACTTTCTTGACAAAGCCTACATACATACCTACTCCGCCAAAATCGGCTGTACTGCCTCTTAACCCAACTATTCCTGTGTTAAAATAGTAAATTTTACTTTTGTCGGTGCAATCAGCTAAATCTGTTCCATAGCCACATTCAACTAATAAATCCACATTTCCTAAATTATCAGGAAATACACCGTTTACTGAATTTACCTTTTGGCTGATAACGGAAGTAAATTCGCTCCACATATCATCTGTCAGGTTATAATATCTGTGATAGATATTACCGTTGTCTGCAATAAATATCTGCGTATTTTCATCAGTAGCAAAGAGAATGCCCCTTGTACCCTGAGGAACATTGTTGCAGGGAGCTCTAAAATATACATTATAAATTGTGTCAGGGTCACAGGCAAAGGTAAGTCCACCTGTTCCTCCCACATCATAGTAGGTGTTTTTGAAGTTAGCCTTTTTTGCAAGTGAGTTGTAAACCGCACCGCTGGAAATCAACTTGTTGCTGTTCTCTGTTGGCTCGGAGTCAAACTCAAAGGGTGATAAATTATCGTATATTTCCTGCCCCTTTCGTACAATCTGGTTTAATCGCTCCTCGTGTTGCAGATATTCCGACACCTTTTTTTCAGCAAAGCTGTCGCAGAATTCAATAGAGGACTGAACAAGCATATTTATTGAGTTTGTATGGAACACCTCACCGCTTGAATTAGAGGCTTTTATCTGTACCTTTACAATTCCGTCCTTATAAATCTGGTCGGATGTTATTTTCCAAATTAATTTTGTACCGTTGTCACTTTCTGTTTTGTCTAACAAAAAGAAGTTGCAGGTGCCGTCATCAAACTTCAGATACATTCTGTAAATCAAGCTTATATCGGTTTCCTTTTCAATTAAAATTTCCTTTGTCACATTCAGGTTATCCCCTGTATATCCGATAAAAAGGTCATCATCAGTTACAATTAAATTTTTGTTACTGTCAATTTTTATCAATTTCTCACCTCCTTTACACTAAGGCTAAAAGAGGATATAAATTGCATAGTAAAGGACAATTATTACAAAAACACATAAAACTTTCTTATGATTGCATACTAATAAATAGTATTAGGTGTGATGCAAATGATTGTAGCTATTATAATTTCAGTGCTTATTGCCGTTGTGGTTTTGCTTTACTGCTGTGTCAGGGCGGGAGCAAAAGCAGAGCAAAGGGAACGAAAGCTTTTTAATCAGCATAAAGAAACCCACAAACCTTGAAAAATCAAGGTTATCAAGTTATAATATGTGTGGTGATTTTATGGAAAATATATTTGACGCACATGCACATTACGACGATAAATGGTTTGACGAGGACAGGGACAGTATAATTGAAGCCTTGCCAAACAACGGAGTTGTAGGAGTAGTAAGCAATGCTACAGATTTAAAAACCGCAGAATTTCTGCAAGCTTACGCAGAAAAATATCCCCACATTTACTTTACCGCAGGATTTCATCCGGAATGTTTGGACGACGTGCCTGAGGATTATTTAAACAGGCTTGAAAAGTTTTTAGCTCACCCCAAATGCGTAGCATTAGGTGAAATCGGCCTTGACTATCATTGGGACACACCAAGGGATTTACAAAAAAGAATTTTCGAAGAACAGCTTATCCTTGCAAACAAGCTTGATGTGCCGGTTATCGTTCACGACAGAGAGGCTCATCAGGACACTATGGAATACTTAAAAAAGTATAAGCCAAAGGGTTTGGTTCACTGCTTCAGCGGAAGTGTAGAGATGCTAAAGGAAGTGCTAAAGCTTGGTATGAGCATCAGCTTGGGGGGCGTAGTTACCTTTAAAAACGCACGTCACAGCGTAGAATGTGCCGAGTATGTGCCAATGGACAGGCTTATGCTTGAAACCGACGCGCCATATTTAAGTCCTGTTCCCTTTAGAGGACAGCGAAACGACAGCAGAAACATTGTCTATGTAGCGGAAAAAATTGCGGAAATTAAGGGCATCAGTCCACAGGAGGTCCTTGATATTACCGCAGAAAACGCGAGAAAATTTTACGGAATATAACATAAACTCCACAGCGTCGGCTGTGGAGTTTATTTTTGAATCCGGTCGGGGCAACGTGACGTTGCATCCATTTCGAGCAGACAGCTTTGTTTTTACAAAAAACATTTCTGCCCGACTGAGGGATTGTTATTGATTCGGTCGGGAATAGAAGTTTATTTACAGATGAATTTTTCTGCTCGACCTTCATTTTCCATTTTCCATTTTCAATTTCCCATTAATATCTCCCCTATATCCTCAGTTTCCTTTGGTATAGTGTCAGTAACTTTTGCAAGTTCCTTTTGGATAGCGGTTACGTCACGAATATTAATTTCGCCGTCTTTATTATAGTCGGCAGAATTCTTGTCAAAATTCTCTACAGAAAAACCTGCAAGGTACTTTTGTATAGCGGTAGCATCATTAATATTTAACCCACTAACTGCAAATATGGAAAAGCAAGCAATAATTGTAATTAACAAAGTTATAATAAATTTTTTCATTACTTAAACAGTCCTTTAATTTTATCCACCTGCATTGGTGTATTTGCCGACATAACACCGTTCATAAATATGACAGTGTCAATCTTATTTTTCTCACAATATTCTTTTAGGTTACTGTCAAAATACCTAAAGTCAACAACGTGTACTTCCTCATAATTATATGTTAAATAAGGTGCAAATGCGTTGCCGAAGCTCTCTTTTACAAGAGCTATTTTACCCTTTGCCTTTGGACTTTGGGATTTTAAAACCTCAAGGGGCTGATCTCCCCACAAAAATACTCCGTAGGTATTTGGACCGCCTACGCCGTTCATATAGTAAACAGTTGAGGGGGTGCCGGATTTGTTAGGTCCGTTGTAATAAATTGTGTTTGAGGTATCGTATGGGAAAGTCCAGAAAGTAACAGTATCGGCAGGTAAATCTGCGGAAACATTGTTTGCAAGTGTTCCGTAAAATCCCTCGATTGTGTTTTCGTCACAATCTTTAAGATTAAGCGCAGGAAGTCCCAGCTTTTCGGCAAATGCCTGATATGCGTAATAGGAGCCTAAGCCTGACCAGTGGTGGTCGGTGTTGTAGTAAATATATTCATTACAGTGATTTGCAAGATAATTGTAGCAGTTTACAGGTATTACACTATCGTTCATATTCTTGTAGGCTGTGCCGATATTTCTTGACTGCGATAGAGAATTTACCGTGCCGTCCTCAATTAACCTACTTGGCAAGCCCATTTCTACGTGAGTAGGCACAATCATATCATAGACGGTAAAGTTATCACCCAGCTTGTCAGCACAGTAATTTATGCCCTTTGCGTAATTTTTAGCAAGAGTGTCATCGCCGTAGAAAAGCTCAAACGCCTTGTCATTCCATATAAAACTGCTGTTGTCAAAGTGTCCCTTTGCCTTGTTATCCTTAGGCTCAGGGGTAATAAAATAAGTGTTGTCAAGCAAATTTTCCGTTGGCTTTTCTGTAGGAGCCTCTGTAGATACAGTAGCCGTTGTTTCCTCTTGTGCAGTATCGGCTTTTGGAAAAACAGCATCAAGGTATCCCTGCTGATAGCATAAAAACACACCGCCTGCTAACAGCAAAATTACTGCTACTATAATCAGGGTAATCAACAACCCTTTGTGGCTTTTCTTTCTCTTTGTGCCGTCATTGAAAACGTCGTAGTCCTCTGCTTTGCTGAAATCAATTTTCTGCTTAGGTCTTTGTGTTTCCATATCCTCAGAAATCTTTGGAATTGAAAAGGTCTGATAAATATCGTGGTGACGGTTATTTTCGTGACTGCTGAAAATCTCATCATAAACAGAGCTTTTAGGTGTGGGACGTTTTTTTGTATTTACTTTTACATTTACGGAAGATTCTGTGTTTTCGTCCTTATTTACAAAGGTTTCTGTACTTTTTGTTGCATTTATCGGCGGTGTAGGAGCACCACTCTGCCCGTGATTTTTTATTTCATTTTCCAGCTGACGGTAATAATCCTCGTCAAAAAGCCTTGAAAAGTTATCCTCTTGATTGTTCATTTTTTACCCTCTTTAATTGCATAATAATTCCGTTTACATTTTATTACGGTTTTCTGCAAAAGTCAATAAAGACGTGTGCAAAAGCACACGTCTTTATTAATCATCGTTATAATGTTTTTTGTACTGAGCAGGAGTTGAGCCATAAACCTTTTTACACATTGTGATAAATGACTTAACATTTGGAAAACCGTTTTCAAGAGCCGCCTCAGTAACAGAGCTGTTACGGGCAAGCATATCCTTAATTGCGTAATCAAGCCTGATACCGTTAAGGTAATGGGTAAAGCTTGTTCCTGTAATATTCTTAAAATACTTTGAAAAATATGCAGGGGATAAGCCTACAAGGTCGGCCATATCGTTAAGTGAAATCTCGTTTTTATAATTCTTGCCTATATACTCCAACACTCTCTTTGCATAGCTGAAATTGCTTGGAGCTTTTGAAATGTAAGCATTCTTTTTACTTGTTGAACACTCACTTAAAAGTACGTGGTAAATTTTTAGGATTTCACTGTACTTTAACAAATCAACGTACTGATATTTGCCGTTTTCACTGTAGTCCACAAGCTTCAGCAAGGACTCCTTGATTTTCTCCACAGCCTTTGGGTTTGAATCCACATTAAAGAATAATCCGTCAGCCTTGTCGCAAAATTCACGAAGATACTCATAGGATAACTGTACAACAATATATCTGTTGTGCATATTGTCATCCTCAATATTTGTGGTATGAATATCCTCAGAATTGCAAAACAGCAATCCGTCATCATCCAAACTTCTTTTTTTGCCGTTAACAGTAACGTCCAAATGGCCCTTTATCATATAAATCATTTCAAGCTCTTTATGCCAGTGAAGCTCAGTACGACAGCGCCATCCGGGTTTGTCCTGCATCAAAATTTTTGCAGGAATGTTTTTCTCGTAATTTACTTTTTCGTATAGATATTTCATTTTAACACCAATAAACTTCTAAATCATTTGTGTATAAAATCCACATTCATATTATACCATAGCAGAAATTTTTTTGCAATAACTTATAATATTATGTCTTTTATTGTCTCTACTGCTGTTGCAAAGCACCTGCGCTTACAGATGTGCATACCATACATTTTCCGTCATAGTAAGACAGCGGGACACTCTTTTCATCAACAACCTGACCAATCCAGGTTTGCTGAGTTGAGTCATAGGTCTGGAACTGCACCTTTATAACGTCTGTGTATGTTGGGTTTTCTATAACTGTTTTATACACATATCTACCCTCTGAATAAAGTGTATCGGTTTTTGTAAACCAATATGGGTGATAAGTGTTGGAGCTATCCTTAACATTCAGCTTAAAGGTGTTTTTTGAAGCCTGTGAATCTGCATCAGGCACCATATATACAGTGTAGCTTACCTGGGTAGTAGGAGTGCTTTCTGTAGTAGGCTGTGTAGCTTCTGTCGGTTCAACAGAAGCTGTGCCACAGGTTATTTTCAGATACAGTAAGAGAAGTTATGGCATAGTAGCCATCGAGAGCCTTTGTATCATCTGCCCAATACAAACTGTATGTTCCGTCTGTGTCAGATGAAAGTGTAATTGTACCCTCAGCATAGCCGGAGGTATCCTTGTCATTTCCTGTGAAAACGTAATCAATAGTTGTACCTGTTACTGCATTTGCAGTAACAGCGAAAACAGAAACTGCCGACAACATTAACATCATAGACATAATAATTGCCAATGTCTTTTTTGACATTCTTTTAGCTTTACTCATAAACAGTCGCCTCATTTTATAATAAAATATGTTTACTAATAACAATTATATATCTCAATTTATTAGCCGTATAACAAAAAAGTGCCTGTAAAATTGTTAATATTTAACTTCAATCGTAAATATTAACAATTACAGACACTTGTATTTGTACAAATTTATTCTACAACCTTTACAACACAGCTGAGGGTGTATCCGTCAACTGCAGCAGTTACGGTTGCTTTTCCTTTTGCAACACCTGTCAGCTTACCCTTTGCGCCAACCTTCACAATCTTTTTGTTTGAGCTTTTCCAGACAATGCTGTCGCTTTTGTTTTGAGATACGGTAAGGAAAAGCTTTTGCCCAACCTTTAGCTTTTGAGTAGTTTTTGACAAAATCGGATCAAAAACAGTAACCTCACAGGTTGTCAAAATTCCGTTTCTTTTTGCTTTTATTGTTGCCGTACCGTAACCTATCGGTGTAACAACACCTTTTTTATTTACTTTGGCAACCTCCTTGTTGGTACTGCCCCACTTGATTTCTCCGTCTCCGCCCTTAACGGTAAGGGTAAATTTTTTCCCCTTGAACAAGTCAAGCTGAGTGTTTGACAAAACAGGGTTCAGCACAGTCACCTTGAATTTCAGCTTCGTGTTGTTGTTTACAACGTCAATGGTTGTTGTACCGGCAGAAAGTGCAGTAACAACTCCGTCCTTGTCAACAGAGGCTATCTTTGGATTTTGACTTTTAAAGGTGCTTGCACCAGTTTTTGCCTTAACCGTAATCGGATAAGTAGCCTTCAGGTAAATTGTACTTTCGGTTTTCTTTAGGAACGGACGTTTTAAATATACCTTTCCGCCGATAGAACCGTTTTCATACGTACATTTGCTGATAATAACCCAGCCCGGTGTGGATTTATAAGTAGTTTCTCCCCATGTGTAGGTATCGGAGTATTTAACACTTTTAACCTTTAATGGCGTTCCCACAGGAATAAGCACCTTTTTGTTGCCCATATAGTTGTCGTAAAGATAGGTGTTTTGGCTCTTTACAGTAAAGTTTTGATATGTAGTAGGCTCTTTTGTAACGGTAACAACAGCACTTGCCTTTACTTCTCCCCTTGATGCAGTTATAGTAGCCTTACCTTCGCTTATACCCCTTACATTTCCGTTTGCGTCAACCTTTGCTATGGTTTTGTCAGAGCTTTCCCAAGTATCAATTATTGACATTGCGTTGACAGTCAGTTGGATTTTATCGCCGATGCAAACCGTAGGCTTTTCCTGGTCAATCTCCGGATTGTTTACAGTGAGCTTGCATTTTGCACTGCCTGTATTTGTTTTACAGGTAATAGTTGCACTGCCCTTGCTGACAGCGGTAATCTTGCCGTTTTTGTTGACGGTTGCCACTGCCTTATCAGAGCTTGAGTACTTTCCTCCAAGTCCGTTTGTAACGGAGAGCTTTTTGGTATTAGTTGCATACAAGGTCAGAGAAGTAGGAGATACTGACGGCGGAAGCTGATAATATTCTCCGTCAATGTTGCCTTGAATATATGTGCAGTAATCAAGAGCACACCATCCTGTTTTTCCGTTGTGCTTTGTGTAACCCCACAAATAACCGCCGTTTTGCTTGAAATCTGTAACCTTCAACAGCTGTCCTATTGAAATGGTGGTCAGCTTCTCGGAGCTTGTTGAATAACTGCTCCTAAGCATAAGCACATCGGTGTCGGTAAGCTGCCATTGCTCGTGGTCGGTAGGCTCGTCCTCAGGAGGAGTGCTGACATTACCGTCGTACTTTGGTGTACCGTAACCGATTACATAACTGCTTTTTAACATTCTGCTTGAATTAGTTTTAAACTCACACACCGAAACATTTGTAGAGTTACCCTCGATTACGTGGAGGTAACTTCCGTTTGTACCTACAACTACACCTGTGTGGTCCGACACAGCACTGCTTCCCGAGTTGCGGTAAAACACAACGTCGCCTGCTTTTGGAGTGTATTTACCACCGTAATATTGGCTGTCCTGCCACAATCCCTGATCTTTAAACCATTTTACCCAAGCACTACAGGACGCGTGTTTCGGTAAAATAGTTTGAGGCACGCCTGCCTGATCGGCACACCAGCTGACAAACATTGCGCACCAGGGCTGATTTACAAAAAGCTTATTGTACCAATGTCCGTACTTTGTGCCACCAACTTGTTTATATCCAATTTGCGTCCGTGCAACTCCAACTATATCCAGCGCACCGTTACCTGTATTTTTATAGGTGTTTGGGTGAGTAGTGGGATATGAAGCGGCGGACACGCCTGTTTGTGAAAATACAACTGCAAATAATAGTATTATACTTATAAACAAAGCAGTTGAACGCTTTATTTTTACTGCCATAATGTCATTCCTTAAATTCCGTTATTTATAGTTTTTATTCATACATAATTCGACAAATATATATATAATTATATCATACAAAAAATAATTGGTCAACAAAAAGGGAGTGGAACTTATTGGATATTAAGACAAGTTAATTTAATATTTTTTACCGTACTCTATTGCTAAAGTAGGAAAAATTTAATATAATAGGTATATTATAAAAGGAGTTGATAGATATGGGAATGACTATGTCCCAGAAAATTCTTGCGGCACACGCAGGACTTTCAAGTGTAAAAGCAGGTCAGCTTATCGAAGCACAGCTTGACTTAGTTTTAGGTAACGACGTTACAACCCCTGTTGCTATAAACGTATTCGAGGAAAACAATGCAACATCGGTTTTTGACAACACAAAAATTGCAATGATTATGGATCACTTTGCTCCAAATAAGGATATTAAAGCGGCTACTCTTGTAAAGCAGGTTAGAACATTTGCTGACAAGTACGATATTAAAAACTATCGTGACGTAGGTCAGATGGGCATTGAACACGCTCTGCTTCCGGAAATGGGACTTGTAGGTCCCGGATGTCTGTGCATTGGTGCTGACTCTCACACCTGTACATACGGTGCTTTGGGTGCTTTTTCAACAGGCGTAGGCTCAACAGATATGTGTGCAGGAATGATTAGCGGAAAAGCTTGGTTTAAAGTTCCATCCGCCATTAAATTCAACTTAATCGGCAAGCCACAGGGCTTTGTATCCGGTAAAGACGTAATTTTGCACATTATCGGCAAAATCGGTGTTGACGGTGCTTTGTACAAGTCAATGGAATTTACAGGGGAGGGCGTTCAGTACCTGAATATTGACGACAGACTTTGTATTGCAAATATGGCTATTGAGGCAGGCGCAAAGAACGGCATTTTCCCTGTTGACGATGTAACCCGTGAGTACTGCAACGGAAGATACCAAGGCACACCTGTTGAATATGTTGCTGATGATGACGCAGAGTATGACGAGGAATATACAATAGATTTGTCAGAAATCAGACCAACCGTATCATTCCCTCATCTTCCTGAAAACACAAAAACAGTTGACGAAATCGGCGAAACCGAAGTAAAAATCGACCAGGTTGTTATCGGCTCCTGTACTAACGGAAGAATCTCTGATTTAAGAGCAGCGGCTGAAATATTAAAGGGCAAAAAGTTAGCCAAGGGCGTGCGCTGTATAGTGATTCCCGGCACACAGAATATTTGGAAACAGGCTATGCACGAGGGCTTATTTGACATATTTATTGACGCAGGCGCAATAGTTTCAACACCTACATGCGGACCTTGTCTCGGAGGTCATATGGGTATCCTTGCAGCAGGCGAAAGGGCAGTTTCTACAACAAACCGTAACTTTGTAGGACGTATGGGTCACGTTGACAGCGAAGTTTACCTTGCAAGTCCGGCTGTTGCCGCTGCAAGTGCAGTTACAGGATATATTACAGATCCTGCAAAGGTTTAAGGAGGAATGATTATGAACGTAAAAGGTAAAGTACATAAATTCGGCGATAACGTAGATACAGACGTAATTATCCCTGCTCGTTATCTTAACACTGCATCTCACAAAGAGCTTGCAACTCACTGTATGGAGGATATAGACAAGGACTTTGTAAACAATGTTCAGGAGGGCGACATTATGGTTGCCACCAAGAACTTCGGCTGCGGTTCATCCCGTGAGCACGCACCAATCGCTATTAAGGCTTCCGGCATCAGCTGTGTTATCGCATCAAGCTTTGCGCGTATTTTCTACAGAAATGCTATCAATATCGGTCTTCCTATTTTAGAGTGTCCTGAGGCTGCCGAGGCTATCAGCAACGGCGACACAGTTTCAGTTGATTTTAACACAGGTATTATTACCGACGAAACAACAGGTGCTACATTCCAAGGCGAGCCGTTCCCACCTTTCATTCAGAACATCATCGAAAAAGGCGGACTTATCAATTCAATTAAATAATTAATACATTGCAAAGGGGCTGTTTTTTTACAGCCTCTTTTTGTTGCTATATAGTTGAAAATAAAAGGAAATCGTAATATAATTAAAGGAGTATTATTTTTTGGAGGGTTATTATGCCGTATATTCAAGTTAAAACATCGCAAAAGGTTGAGGAAATTAAAAAAACAGCCATTGAAAAAAGGCTGACAGAAGCAATTTCAATTATTCCGGGCAAAACTTCAGCCTACTTTATGTGCTCCGTTGAGGACAACATCAGCTTTATGTTCCACGGTGACAAGGCTCCCACAGCTTTTGTAGAGGTTAAGTTGCTGGGAAAATCCACAAAAGAGGCTTACGGAAATCTGACAGCGGAAATCTGCACCATACTTCAGGAGGAAATCGGTGTTTCCCCCGATTACTGTTACGTGAAATTTGAAGAGGTTGAATATTGGGGCTACAACAAATTTATGTTTTAATATCTTGGGGAGGTAAACTATGAATATAGCAGTTCTTGCAGGCGGTCTTAGTACAGAGCGTGACGTTTCAATTTCATCAGGAATTAAAATTGCCCACGCATTACGCAGTAAAGGTCACAGGGTAGTTTTAGTTGACGTTTTTATGGGATATGAGGAAGATAACTGCAATCCCGCAGAGCTTTTCGAACAGAACTACAGCTTTGCAGAAAACATAGGAGTTGCTGAAAGCATTCCCGATTTAGCAGAAGTTGAAGCTATGCGTAGGGATAAAAGCAGTAGCTTTTTAGGAGCAAATGTAGTAGAAATTTGCAAATACGCAGATATTACTTACCTTGCTCTCCACGGCGGAGAGGGCGAAAACGGTCAGATACAGGCAACATTTGATATTTTAGGAATCAAATACACAGGCTCCGGTCATTTGGGTTCGGCTCTTGCTATGGATAAAGCCATTACAAAGGCATTGTTTATTCAAAACAAAATAGACACTGCACAGGGGGAAGTATTCAAAAAAGGTGACGATACAAGCTCCTGGACTCACTTCCCTTGCGTTATCAAGCCCTGCTCAGGAGGCAGCAGTGTAGGTATTTTAAAGGCAGAAAACCCTGAAGAGCTTAACAACGCTGTTAAAGAGGCTTTTTCATTTGATGATAAAATCATCGTAGAGCAGTTTATCAAGGGTAGAGAATTTTCCGTAGGTGTCCTTGGCGATAAGGTTTTACCGCCTATTGAAATTATCCCAACAACAGGCTTTTACGATTACAAGTCAAAATATCAGGCAGGACTGACCGTTGAAGTATGTCCTGCGGATATTACAGAAGAAGAGGACAAAGTACTGAGAAACAGCGCATATGAGGTATTCAAGGTTTTACAGCTGTCCTGCTACGGACGTGTTGACTTTATTCTTGCTGAGGACGGCAAGGCTTACTGCTTGGAGGCTAACACCCTGCCGGGTATGACGCCTACAAGCCTGCTGCCACAGGAGGCGGCAGTTGAGGGTATGGACTACCCTACCCTTTGTGACAAAATAGTTGAGCTGTCACTTGAAAAATATAATTAGGAAAGATTTATATGAAAGCTTTTACACTTAGGCAAATTGCAGACGCCTGCAACGGAAAGTACATAGGCGACGAAAATTTAAAAGATACTGCTGTCAGCTCTATTGAACGTGACAGCAGAAATATAAAGGAAAACTCCCTGTTTTTAGCTATTAAGGGTGCAAGGGTTGACGGACACGATTTTATTGAAAAGTGCTTTGAAATGGGGGCAATTTGTGCCTTGTGCGAAAATCCCCCCAAAAATCCCACAAAGCCCTATATCCTGGTTGATAACACGCTGGTTGCTGTTAAACAGATAGCCAAAGCCTACAGAGAGCTTTTTGATATTCCTGTTGTGGGAATAAGCGGAAGTGTAGGAAAAACCTCTACAAAGGAGATGATTGCATCTGTACTGGCACAAAAGTACAGGGTGCATAAAACCGCAGGCAACCTCAACAACGAGTTAGGTGTTCCACTAACCCTGTTCGGTATGGATGACAGCACTGAAGTAGCTGTTGTAGAAATGGGCATTTCAGATTTTGGCGAAATGGACAGGATTTCAAAAATGGTACAGCCCACCGTTGAGGTTATCACAATCATCGGCGACTGTCACATTGAAAACTTAGGTGACAGAGATGGGGTTTTCAGAGCTAAAACAGAAATGTTTGCAAATCTCCGTCAGGGCGGTACTGTTGTGCTGAATATAGACGATGACAAGCTCAGAAATGTAAAAGAAGTAAAAGGCAAAGCTCCGATTTTTTACGGCATAAGCAACGGAGAATATCAAGCAGAAAACATAAAGAGCAACAACGGCGAAAGCGTTGAGGCTGACTTAATTTTCGGCGGTAAAGCTCACCATGTTGTTATCCCTGCAATCGGCACATATATGGTCAGCAACGCTCTTGCGGCCGCTGCTGTAGGCAAGGAATTACAGCTTAGTGATGAACAAATTGTAAAGGGTGTAGAAAGCTACAAAACCGTAGGCAGTCGCGCTAATCTTATAGACAACGGCTTTATCAAAATCATTGATGACTGCTATAATGCCAACCCTACTTCCGTGAAAGCCTCTATTGACACGCTGATGAATTTCACCGGTAGAAAGGTATGCGTTTTAGGAGATATGAAGGAGCTTGGTGTAAACGAGCTTAAACTCCACTTTGAAACAGGACAGTACGCAAAAAAGGCGGACATTGTTGTTGCAATCGGACCTCTGGCAAAGGAGCTTGCAAAGGGTGCAGAAAGCAAGTTTTATTTTGAAACAAAGGAAGATGCAATATCAGAGCTTCCTGCAATAATTGAAAAGGGTGACGTTGTTTTGGTAAAGGCAAGTCACAGTATGGAATTTGAAAAAATTGTTGATGAATTAAAGAAACTAAAATGAAACATAAGGGAACAAAAACTCTGAAAAGCCAAAGGCTGTGTTTGAGAAAATTCAGCCGTAAGGACACCCGGCCTATGTTCAACAACTGGGCTAATGACAGCGAGGTAACAAAATTCCTTACATGGCAACCTCACAAGGACATTTCAGTAACGGAATTTGTGGTAAATGAATGGATAAAATCCTACAGCCAAAAGGACTTTTACCAATGGATTATAGTCCTTAGAG
Organism: uncultured Clostridia bacterium; assembly: GCA_945980035.1. Taxonomy (GTDB): domain Bacteria; phylum Bacillota; class Clostridia; order Oscillospirales; family Acutalibacteraceae; genus Ruminococcoides. Next base: position 4,760 of record CAMFQG010000003.1, on the reverse strand, counting down.
ATACAAACGAGCCTGTTGGCAGTATCGGTGTTGTCAGCAAAAACGACAGTATCGGTATGCTCCACATAGGTTACTGCATCGGCAGAAAATGGTGGCGTCAGGGCATAACCTCAGAAGCACTGAGTATGGTTATAAAATACCTGTTCGATGAGGTGGGTGCTTTGAGGATTGAAAGCAGACACGATGTAAACAATCCAAACTCCGGCAAGGTTATGGAAAAGTGCGGAATGGTGTACGAGGGCACTCTGCGAAAGTCCGACTTAAACAATCAGGGTATTTGCGATTGCTGTTACTACGGTATTTTAAAAGAGGATTACGAAAAGCAATATGATTAAAGGCGCAGTTTTTGATATGGACGGTTTGATGTTTGACACTGAAAACCTTACATACAAAATTTGGAATGAAATCTTAACAGAAAAAGGCTACAGCTATAGCTTTGACATTTACAAAAAGACCATAGGCATCCGCTCCGCTGAGGTTAAGACCTTTTACGAAAACCTTTACGGAAATAACTTTGACTACGATAAAATAAAAGTTGAGGCTATGGAGCGCTTTTGGAAATATACAGAAGAACAGGGCGTTCCAATAAAAACAGGTTTGTTTGAAATTCTTTCTTACCTAAAAGGCAGGAATATAAAAATTGCCCTTGCAACCTCTACTACAACAAAAAGTGCAACAGAGATTTTAACAAGAGCAAAGGTTATAGATTATTTTGACAAGCTGATTTGCGGGGATATGGTGAAAAACAGCAAGCCCAACCCCGAAATTTTCATTACCGCTGTTAAGGAATTAGGGGAAAAGCCACAGGACTGCATTGCATTGGAGGACAGCATTAACGGAATTAAGAGTGCCTACAATGCAGGACTGAAATGTATAATGGTGCCTGACTTAATAGAGCCTACTAAAGAAATCCGCCCTATGCTTTTTGCTTTGTGCCGGGACTTGACGGAAGTAAAGAAACACATATAAATTAAAACGCTCTGCTGATTTCTCGGCAGAGCGTTTTGTATCACCGTTCTTCTCGGAAGTATGAAAGACCAAGTGACTGTGGTCCTTGATTTTCTTTCTTGTTTCTGATACTGACAAATATCAAAACAATAATTGTTACAACATACGGCAACATCTTGAACAATTCCTGTGTTCTAAGAGCAAGTCCCGGAATAAACAAATAAATAATATACAGACCGCCAAACAGGATAGAGCCTAAAATACTTGAGCTTGGTCGCCAAATAGCAAAGATTACAAGGGCAATAGCAAGCCAACCTCTGTCACCGAAGCCGTCGTTAGACCATACGCCGTTAGCATAGTCCATAACATAATACAGACCGCCAAGACCTGCGATTGCACTGCCCACACAGGTTGCAAGGTACTTTGTTCTCTCTACGTTAATGCCAGCTGCGTCTGCTGTAGCAGGGTTTTCACCTACTGCTCTTAAATGCAGACCGCCACGTGTTCTGTTTAAAAAGATTGAACAGGCAATAGCAATAATAATTGCCGCATATGCCAGAAATCCGTATGACAGGAAAATTTTTCCAAACCAGCCTGTTGACCCTGCAAAGGGCAGGGTAGTTCTGAAGAAGTTACTTGTTGTTGTAAGAGCGATTGAAGGAACGTCTGAATCAACAAGCTTGATAAGTGAACCACCGAAAAAGTTACCAAAACCAACACCGAAGGTAGTAATCGCAAGACCGGTTACATTCTGATTAGCTCTCAGAGTAACTGTCAGGAAACTGTAAATCAGTCCCATAATAAGAGAACCTAAAATACTGCAAAGCAGCGGAATGGAAATAGCAAGAAAAGCATTTGCGTCCTCAGGAGCAGCAAGAGAATTTTCGTAAAGGAATGCACCGATTACACCGCTGATACCGCCCACATACATAATTCCGGGGATACCTAAGTTCAGGTTGCCGGATTTTTCTGTGATGATTTCACCTGTTGAGCCGAACAGCAGAGGAATACCCTGCATTACAGCACGTTGAATAAATGTTGCAACCATCTTACTTTACCTCCTTATGCCTACTGCGGAAATGCAGTTTATAGTTAATAAAGAACTCACAGCCGATAATAAAGAACAGGATAATACCTGTAATAATATCCGCAAAAGATTCGTTTAGTCCGAATACCGTTGAGATTGCTCCTGAACCTGCCTCAAGAAAAGCAATCAAAAATGCCGTCAAAATCATATATATAGGATTAAACTTTGCAAGCCATGATACCATAATTGCCGTAAAACCTCTGCCGCCTGCTGTTGTAGTGGTGATAGTGTGGTTAGTACCGCCTACAAGGAGCAAACCTGCAATACCGCAAACTGCACCGGATAAAAGCATTGTTCTCATAATTACTTTTTTAACATTCAGTCCGATATATCTTGCTGTGTTTTCGCTTTCGCCCACAACAGTAAGCTCATATCCGTGCTTGCTGTACTTAAGGTAAATATACATAAATATCGTCAATCCCAAAACTACAAGCACATTCAAAAGATATTCAAAATTTCCGATTGTAGGCAGCCAGCCTGCGTGGGTTGACTGATTGATAATACCTATGTTACTTGAGCCTTTTGGATTTTCCCACAGCATCTCAAAGTAGGATACAAGTTGAATAGCAACGTAGTTCATCATAAGTGTAAACAAGGTTTCGTTAGTGTTGAACTTCGCCTTGAAAAACGCAGGAATAAGCGCCCAGATTGCACCGGCAACAATACTTGCAACTATCATAACCAAAATAAGCAGAGCGTTTGGAATTTTATCCCCAAGGGTAATCATACAACCGGCAGTAGCAAGTCCGCCGATAAGCACCTGTCCCTCAGCGCCGATATTCCAAAATCGCATCTTAAATGCAGGAGTAACAGCCAAAGATACGCAAAGCAACATCGCAAGGCTTTGGAGCAAACTCCATATACGTCTGCTTGAGCCGAAAGCACCGCTTACCATAGTTGAGTAAACTTTCAGAGGATTTTCCCCTGTTAAAAGCATTGTTACAATACCTGCAACTATCAATGCAAAAAGGATAGCCAATCCACGTATTGCCCAGGATTTATACATAGGCAGGGTATCTCTTTTTGCTATGTGAAAGAGAGGCTCGTGATTCTTTGTTTTACTGTTCATTTTCATCCTCCCTTTCTACACTTTTTGTCATAAGCAAACCGATTTCTTCTTTTGTGGCAGTTCTGCCGTCAACAATGCCGGTAATCTTGCCTGAGTTAATAACCATAATTCTGTCGCAAAGTTCCAAAAGTACGTCTAAATCCTCACCTACAAATATGATAGCCGTACCGTTTCTTTTCTGCTCGGCAAGTAGGTTATATATAGTGTATGACGAGTTAATGTCAAGACCTCTTACAGGATATGCCACCATAAGCACCTTTGGAGCAGAGGCGATTTCTCTGCCTACAAGCACCTTTTGAACATTACCGCCTGACAGTCGTCTAACGGGAGTTGTAGCGCTTGGAGTAACTACTTCCAAGTTCTCAATAACTTCCTCTGCAAGTCCTTTAGGCTGTTTTCTGTTTAGGAATGTACCTCTGCCTGACTTGTAGGAACGTAGCATCATATTGTCGATAATGTCCATATTTCCCACAAGGCCCATACCCAGTCTGTCCTCAGGTACAAAGGAAAGTGCAACACCTAATTTTCTGATTTCCTTAGGGGTTTTTCCCACAAGCTGTTGAGGGCCTAAGTCGTCAGGTTTGTATAGAATACTTGATTTTTTTGTTGTTACCTGAAGTCCTGCAATAGCCTCCAGAAGCTCCTTTTGACCACTGCCTGAAATTCCTGCAATGCCAAGAATCTCTCCGCCGTATGCGTTAAATTTCACGTTATCCAAGGCAACAGTACCGTCACGCTTGATTACAGTCAGGTTATCTACAACAAGTCTTTCAACAGGATTTTTAGGCTCTTCACGGGAAATATTCAGCTCAACCTTTTCTCCCATCATCATTTCGGTAAGGGACTGCTCGGTTGCATCCTTCGTTTCCACAGTGCCTACGTATTCTCCCTTTCTCAGGGTTGTAACTCTGTCGGAAATTTCCAAAACCTCGTGAAGCTTGTGAGTAATTATAATAATCGACTTTCCGTCTTTTTTCATTTTGCGGAGAATGTCGAATAGCTTTCGTGTTTCTTGGGGTGTCAAAACAGCGGTAGGCTCGTCAAGAATAAGAATATCCGCCCCTCTGTATAACACCTTGATAATTTCTACAGTCTGCTTTTCTGACACAGACATTTCGTAAATCTTTTTGTTAAGGTCAACTGAAAAACCGTACTTTTCGGTAATCTCTTTAACCTTTTTTTCGGCTGTTTTAATATTAAATCTTGTGCCGTCCTTAATACCAAGGACAATATTTTGAGTAGCGGTAAATACGTCAACAAGTTTAAAGTGCTGATGTATCATACCGATTTTGTATTCAAAAGCATCCTTAGGCGAGCTGATAACTACATTCTGTCCGTTAACGTAAATCTCACCTGCATCGGGGTAGTAAATGCCCGATACCATATTCATAAGTGTTGTTTTGCCGGAGCCGTTCTCACCAAGAATAGAGAGAATCTCTCCCTTTTTCACCTTTAGGTCAACATCTTTATTTGCAACAACACTGCCAAAGGTTTTGGTTATACCCTTTAATTCCAATGCCAAAGCTTCAGCCATAATATTCTCCCTCAATAAAACTATGCCGTGACCGTTTAATAAACGGTCACGGCAGGTTTAACAATCAATATAATAGTGACCCGATATTTTAAAATTACTCGATTACAGTGATTCCGTCAATA
>CAMFQG010000002.1 GCA_945980035.1 uncultured Clostridia bacterium | reverse complement strand
CAGCGTCAGATGTGTATAAGAGACAGTCTCTGAACAACCCAAAATTCTGTGGTAAATATCCGATTTTTTGTGAAAAATCCCAATCCCTTCCGTCATATGATATTGTGCCCTTTGGTGTCTTGTATATTTTGCACAGGCACCTTATTAAAGTAGTTTTTCCCGAACCATTAAGGCCCAATAATCCATAGATGCCAGGTTCAAGGGTGATGGATATATCTTTTTCATCGACAGAAACCGCCTTGCCCTGTGCAAGGCTTTTCTATTTGATTGATTTTTACGTTCATGACAATGTTCTTATATTGCGGTTATTATTTCTTTGTTTCAAACAGAATTGAAAAAAGTTGAAAAAAGAGATTATAATTTCTGTAAATAATTGACAATTAATTTATCTTAGTATATAATTTATTTACTAAAATATGTGTGTATTACACAAAAGGAGTTTTATTATGAAAAAGATAATTGCTATGCTTCTTACTGTTGTAATTGCTGTTTCTGTTGTATTTTCAGCAGTAGTAACAACAAATGCCGCAGGCAAGAAAGCACAAAAAATCACAGGTGTAAATTCTTCTTATACAAAAGAATTAAAGGCAAAAAACTTTACGCTAAAGGCTAAAGCACAGGGTAAACTATCATTCAAATCATCAGACAAATATGTTGCTACAGTTAGTAAAAAAGGCGTTGTAGATGTAAAGCATGTAGGTACTGCTACTATTACAATCAAAGCCAAAGCCACAGCAAAGTACAAGGAAGCTGTTAAAAAGGTAAAGATTTATGTAGGCAACGTAACCTGCAAAACAAAAGTGAATGTAATTCCTTCTCCTGGTTACGGTGACGTATGTGCATTATTTAAAAACTACTACAATTATCCTGTAAGCATAAATGCAACCTGCGTGTACTATGATGCAAACGGAAGTATGGTTGATACCAGTACCGATAGTATTTATTGTTTAGGATATTCAGAAACAAATGTTATAGACTTTAATGCTCCATCAAGTCCCGATTATGTGACACCGGGTTATTCAAAGTATAAGGTTACTTATACAGTTAGACCAACAGGAGATGCTTATTCAAGTTACACAAGTTATAACAAAAAGATAAAGGTATTAAGTACCGGAGAAAGCGAAGACAGACTATCTGTAGAGGTTAAGAATGCAAGTGGAAAGACTTTAGATTACAGCCCTTACTTTACGGTAGTATTCTACAATGAAAAAGATCAGGTAATCGGTTACAAATTTGATTCTGCTCAGCCTGGAATTAAAGAGCCCGGCTCTATAGGATATTTCAGCACATATTATCCATACAATGAGTTGACAAATCAGTATGTAAAACCGGCGAGGTTTGAAATTTATCCTGAAAGCGCATACATAGTAAAATTTAAATAATTAATAATAGGCTGTGAAGAAGTCAAATGCTTCCTCACAGCCTTAGTATTTTTCACCTTATAGTAAATTGCCCGAAAACGGTCGGGTAAAAAAGATTTGAAGATATCAACCTTTCTTCTCGGAATGGGTGTCGAGACACTCGCCTTTTTTATATAAAGTTTTTTCATCAACAGAAATCGCCTTGCCCTGTGCAAGGCTTTTCTTTACGTCAAGAAACCTCTGATTTTTACTGCCTCGAAACAGTAACATCAAGCTCCGTTCCTCTAAAATAAAAGGCCCGTCAACAAGGTAATCACATTCACTGAGCAAGGCTTTCCAATCAGGATGCTCATCAAAACCTGCAACAAGCTGCTCAAAGGTGTAGCCTGTGTAGCTCATTACGTTGAGTCCGTTTTCGTGACACTTTCTTGCAAGCTCAGATAAAGCCTCTGCCTGACAGAAAGGCTCACCGCCGGAAAAGGTCAAGCCTTGTAATAAAGGATTTTTCAAGGCTACTGAAAGTATCTTATCCACATCTCCCGGATGCTTATCCTCAAATGCCCAGGTTTCGGGATTGTGACAGCCCTTACAGTGGTGAGGACAGCCCTGTGTAAATATTGTCATTCTAATGCCGGGACCGTCAACGATGCTCTCGCTGACGACCCCGGAAAGATTTAATTTTGTACCCATATTTTATACAGCTTCTTCAACAAACTGGCTCATATCGTCTTCGGCAGCATTAAGACAATGCTTAACTCTGTCCTCAACCTCTGTGCGCTTAGCGTCATTAAAGCGGTCTAACGTACCTACAAGATAGCCTGTAATACGGCGGATTCTTTCAAATCCTTCTCCGCCTTCGCCCTCACGGCGTCCGCACTGTGGACAATAGTCACCGATAATACCTGTGTGTCCGCAAACAGGATCTCGGTCAACAGGGTGGTTAATTGAGCCGTAACCGATGCCACATTCTTTCATATATCTGATAACAGCCTCAAATGCGTCAATGTTCTGAGTTGGATCACCGTCAAGCTCAATGTAAGAAATATGACCGCCGTTTGTAAGATTGTGGTAAGGAGCCTCAATCTTGATTTTATCAAAAGCAGAAATGTTAAAGTAAACAGGAACGTGGAAAGAGTTTGTATAGTAGTTTCTGTCTGTAACTCCCGGAATAACGCCGAATTTTTCTTTGTCAATCTTGACAAATCTGCCTGAAAGACCTTCAGCAGGTGTGCCGATAACTGCAAAGTTCAGCTGGTGCTTTTTAGTAGCGTCATTCATCTTTTTACGCATATATCCAACAATTTCAAGACCTAACTTCTGAGCCTCTTCGCTTTCGCCGTGGTGCTTGCCTACAAGAGCCTTTAGACACTCAGCAAGACCGATAAAGCCGATTGTCAGAGAGCCGTGCTTTAATACTTCTCTTACAGAATCGTTTGGACCAAGCTTTTCAGAGTCAAGCCATACGCCCTGTCCCATTAGGAACGGATAGTTCTTAACAAGCTTTGAACACTGAATTTCAAATCTTTCAAGGAGCTGTTCAACACACAGGTCGCACATTCTGTCTAACTGCTCAAAGAAGAAGTCAACATTTTTGTTAGCAAGAATAGCAAGACGAGGCAGATTAATTGAAGTGAAGCTAAGGTTACCTCTGCCGTATGTCTGTTCTCTGTCAGGGTCATAAACATTACCCATAACTCTTGTACGGCAACCCATATATGCAACCTCTGTTTCAGGTCTGCCCTCAACGTAATACTGCTTGTTAAAAGGAGCGTCAAGGAATGAATAGTTAGGGAACAGACGTTTAGCTGATACAGCCATAGTCTGCTTGAAAATGTCGTAGTTTGGATCTTCCGGATTAAAGTTTATACCCTCTTTAACCTTGAAAATCTGGATAGGGAATATAGGTGTCTCGCCGTTGCCTAAGCCCTGATCGGTAGCCTTTAGAATGTTTTTCATTACCATTCTGCCCTCAGGAGAGGTGTCAGTGCCGTAGTTTAAAGATGAGAACGGAATCTGTGCACCTGCACGGCTGTGCATAGTATTCAGGTTGTGGATAAGAGCTTCCATAGCCTGGAATGTAGCTCTGTCGGTTTCCTCTTCTGCGTGTTTAAATGCAAATCTCTGAATTTTGTTGCCGACTTTTTCACCGAATTTTTCAACAAGGATTTCAATTTCAGCAGCCTTGTACTTAGGGCTGTTGTCCTCAAGCTTTGGCCATTCTCCTGATTTTTCCTCAGCAGTATCTGCAATTTCCTTTGAAACAGCCTCAGGATTTTCACAGTCAGTCAAAAGCTCGATAGCTCTTTCAAGATTGATTCTGTAACGCTTTCTGTATGTTTTAGCAACACCGGGAGCCATAGAGTAGTCAAAGTTTGGCACACTCTGTCCGCCGTGCTGATCATTTTGATTTGACTGAATTGCAATACAAGCCAAAGCAGAGTATGAAGCAATGTCATTTGGTTCACGTAGGAATCCGTGACCTGTGCTGAATCCGTTTTTGAACAGTTTTACAAGGTCAATCTGACAGCAGGTTGTTGTCAGTGTTAAGAAGTCCAAATCGTGAATATGAATATCACCGTTTAGGTGAGCCTTGCTGTGCTTTGGATTAAGAATGTACATATGATAGAACTGCTTTGCACCCTCAGAGCCGTATTTCAGCATAGTACCCATAGCAGTATCGCCGTCAATGTTTGCGTTCTCACGCTTTACATCGTTATCCTTAGCAGATTTAAAGGTAAGGTCCTCGTAAATCTTCATCAGCTTTGTGTTCATATCACGTACTCTTGTACGTTCGGCACGGTAAAGGATAAACTCCTTTGCTGTTCTCGCATGGCCGTTTTCAATCAGTATTTTTTCAACAGTATCCTGTACCTGTTCTACAGACGGTGTATCTGTGCAGTTTTCTTCAAGATACTCACAAACACTTTCAGCAAGCTTTTTAGCAGAGTCATAGTCGGTACCGCCGATAGCCTGTGCAGCCATAAAAATTGCCTGTGTAATTTTCTCCATATCAAAGTCAACTGAACGTCCGTCACGTTTAATAATTTTAGTAATCATTATAATACCTCCCAACAATTACACGTTTGTAAAATTTATAATTCCAAAACCACAATATATTGTGTCTCTTTGGATTTTGCTTGCACATTATAGCCGATTATTTAAAATTCGTCAATAGTAAAAGTGACTAATTTAAGCTCCAAGTTTTGTGCAATACGATAATAAAACGGCGGTAATGTTTTTTAAAGGAATTAAACGCCCAATTTCTACAAATTGTGTCTAAATTGTAACCAAACACAATATATAGTGTTTGGTTAAAATCTGTAAACACTTTGTTACAACTCCTTAATTTTAATTTGCAATTTAGAATTATTGAACGACCGTTGTGATTTAAATAAAACAGACAACAAAAATGGGAGCTGATTTTTACCAGCTCCCAAATCTATATATTGTATTTCGTTTATACGTCAACTTCGTTAACTAACTCAAACTCTCTGATAACCTCGTTGCTTGGTTTCTTTGTGCAAAGTGATACAATAACCATTAATACAAGAGCTACAGGGAAGCCTACAGCCAATGAGTAAAGACCTGTTGTAGTGCCTAATGTGTTCATAACCTGCTCACCGTTTGCACCTACACCGCTTATCATCGGAATGTAGTCCCAAATGATAATTGTAAGTGCACCGCTTATCATACCTGCCAAAGCACCAGGTGCATTACTGCGTTTCCAGAACAGTCCCAGCAAAATTACCGGACCGAATGCTGCACCGAAGCCTGCCCAGGCGTCGGATACAAGAGTCATAATACTTGACTCGGGATTTAATGCAATAATGAAGGCAATAACAGCAACAACTGCTACAGCAATTCTGCCTACCCATAAAGAGCTTTTCTCTGAAGCATTTTTCTTTATTACACCCTTGTACATATCCTCGGAAATAGCAGAAGCTGTTACTAACAGCTGACTGTCTGCTGTACTCATAATTGCAGCCAAAATACCGCACAGGAAGATACCGCCGATAAAGATAAATACAAAGTTACTGCTGAATACCTGCTGAATCATATTGATAAATACAGTTTCTGAATCCTCCAACTGTGTTGTTAAGAAAGCACGACCGAATATACCAACTAATACAGAAGCAACAAGTGCTAAGCATATCCAAGTGATAGCAACTTTTCTTGACTTCTTAACCTCGGCGTCACTCTTGATAGCCATAAATCTAACGAGAATGTGAGGCATACCAAAGTAACCAAGTCCCCATGCAAGGCTTGAAATAATTGAAGTAGCCTTGATAGGCTCGCCGTTTTCATAGAAGATGTTTAGGTAATCTCCTACATTTTCAACACCGTTTGAAGTCAAAGCAGCGCTGAAAGAATTGTCATAAGTAAGAATACCGTAGGCGATAATAGGAACAGTTAAGAATGCAATCAGCATTAACATACCCTGAATAAGGTCAGTAGTACATACAGCTCTGAAACCGCCCATAAATGTGTAAATAAGTATAACAACCGTAGCAATAATCAGACCGATAAAGTAAACCTGATCTCCGTTAGTGTCGTCAGCAAACAGTTGTCTGAACAGCTTTGCACCGCTTGAAAAAGCAGAAGCAGTATAAACAGCAAAGAAAAATGTAATGATAACAGCAGAAACTATTTTCAAAGTGCCCTTACTTTTGAATCTGTTTTCAAAGAAGCTTGGAATTGTAAGGCTGTTACCGGCTACGATAGTGTATTTTCTCAGTCTTCCGGAAATAAAAATCCAGTTTAGAATTGTACCGATAAGAAGACCGATAGCTATCCATACCTGTCCTGTACCCATAAGGTAAATAGAGCCCGGCAGTCCCATCAGCAGCCATCCGCTCATATCGGAAGCCTCTGCTGACAAAGCTGCGGTCCAACCGCCAAGGTTTCTTCCTCCAAGGAAGTAATCCTCATTGTTCTTAGTGCTTCTTGAATAATATACGCCGATTAAAATCATAACCAACATATAAAATGCAAAGGCACAAAGAATTATAATGTTTGAAGTATTAAACATTATTATTAACCCCTCACATATTAAATTTCTTGAGAAATCTCAAAATTCAGAGCCATTATAACATAGTTTTAGTGTTTTAGCAAGTAAAAGTGTGAAATAATTATTTATTCCGAAAATTTCTTATTTTTCCTTTATAGCATTGTTTTGAAAGCATAATGTATTATAATTATCATAGGTATGTATGGCTACTAATGTTTAAGGGATGATATTTATGAATATTACCAAACGTACATGGGCAGAAATTTCTTTAGATAATATAAGAAAAAACTACCTTGCAATAAAAAATCAAGTTAACAATACAAGGGTTTGTTGTGTGATAAAGGCAGACGGCTACGGTCACGGTGCTGTGGAGCTTGCACAGGAATATGAAAAGCTGGGTGCAGATTTTTTAGCTGTCAGCAATTTGGATGAGGCTATCGAGCTAAGAGAAAATAATATAAAACTTCCTATACTGATTTTAGGTTATACAGATGTAAATTGCGCAGAAGAGATTTCAAAGTACAATGTCCGTCAGGCTGTATATTCTTTAGAATATGCACAGGCATTGCATAATCAGTGCAAAGAAAAGAATGTAAAAATAAATATACATATAAAGCTTGATACAGGTATGTCGCGTATCGGCTTTATGTGTCAGCAGTTTCCAAGAGATAATAATTCCATTGAAGAAATATATCAAACCTGTCTAATGGAAAACTTTATTGTTGAAGGTGTTTTTACCCACTTTTGCGTGTCTGATGAAGGCAACGAGGGAAAGGATTTTACACAGCAACAGTACAACAATTTTACCCATACAGTTTCTCAACTGAATTCTATGGGAATTAATTTCAATTACATTCACTGCTCAAACTCGGGAGCCGTTGAGGATTATCCCGATACCTACAATACAATGGTACGTGCCGGCATAATTCTGTACGGATTAAATCCCTCTGATAAGATAAGCAACAACCTCAATCTTACCCCTGCAATGACAGTAAAGTCAGTAGTTGCCCATATAAAAACCGTTGAAAAGGGAGCTTCGGTTTCCTACGGCAGAATTTTTACTGCTGAAAGAAAAATGAAAATTGCCACAGTCCCAATCGGCTATGCAGACGGATATATCAGAGCATATGCAGATAAAGGTTATATGATTATAAACGGAAAGAAAGCAAATATAATAGGCAGAATTTGTATGGACCAGACAATGGTTGACGTTACGGATATAGACAATGTTGCAGTAGGTGACGAGGTTATCGTATTCGGCAGCGGTGAGTTTGGCGAACAAACTGCCGACGACCTTGCAAAAGCTTCAAACACTATTAATTATGAGGTAGTATGTACAATTTCAAAGCGAGTGCCAAGGTGCTTTACAGAGAACGGAAATATAACGAAAGTGATGTATAAAATATGAACATTTTAGTTGTTGACGGAAACAGTATATTAAACCGTGCCTTTTACGGAATACGTCCTCTTACCACCAAAAGCGGACAGCCTACAAATGCAATTTACGGTTTTCTCACAATGCTTGAAAAAATCAAGTCAGATACCAAACCTGACCGAGTTGCAATAGCCTTTGATTTAAAAGCCCCAACATTCCGTCACAAGGCATATGACGGATACAAGGCAAACCGCAAGGGAATGCCTGATGAGTTAGCCGCACAGTTAGAGCCTTTAAAAACCTTGCTTACTTTACTTGGATACACCTTAGTTACCTGTGAGGGCTTTGAGGCTGACGACATTTTAGGCACATTATCTCTTGAGGCTGAAAAACAGGGGCATAAGTGCTTTATCGCCACAGGGGACAGAGATTCTCTACAGCTTGTGTCAGAAAACACAACTGTAGATTTAGCCTCAAACAAGGCTAATATTTTATATACACCTGAGAAAATTATGGAGGATTACGGCGTAACACCTCCTCAGTTAATTGATATTAAAGCTATTCAGGGTGACAGCTCCGACTGTATTCCCGGAGTTGCAGGAATCGGTCAAAAGGGTGCAGGGGATTTGATTCAACGCTTCGGCAACCTTGACTATATTTACGAAAACATTGATACAATCGACGTTAAGGAAGGCATAAGAAACAAGCTGAAGGCTGACAAAGAAAACGCTTATATGAGCCGTATGCTGGGAGAAATCCGCAGAGATGTACCTATTGATACCGACTTTGAAAGCTACAAGGTGGAAATCTCCGACGTTGACGCAGCGTTGAGATTTATGAGCTCTCTGGAGCTGTTTAAGCTTATTGAAAAGCTTGACTTAAACTCAGATAATTCAGAAGCACAGGAAACTGCACCCAAAGACAAAATAACTGTGTCTTTAGAAAAAGCAGATAATATTTCTCTAAAAGAAATATACTTCATATCACAATTTGATAATGGTGAAATTTCTCTTGTGATTCGTGATGAGGACAAGCTGTTGCTCCTTGAAAACAAAGAGGAAATAAAAAGAATTCTCACCGACGAGAGTATAAACAAATATACCTTTGACAGCAAACCGCTGTTTTCCTATGCTGACAAAAACGGCTTTGAAATACAGAGCCTAAAGACTGATTTGCTTTTGGGTGCATATTTATTACAGCCATCAGCATCAAGCTACAGCCTTGAAAATCTGTGTAAGTCATATTTGCTTGAGTTGCCACAGGTTAATAATTCTGATAAAGAATTATATTCTGCTGTTTACTGTATGCCTCAGCTCTGTGAAAAACTGCTTGGTGAAGTTGAAGAAAAGGGTATGACAAGCCTGCTTGAAAATATCGAAATACCTCTTGCCAACGTACTTGCCAAAATGGAAAATGTAGGCTTTTCCGTTGATAGAGAGGGAATTGAAAATTACGGCACAGTAATCGGTGAACAGCTTAAAACTCTTGAAAAGGATATTTACGATCAGGTAGGATATGAGTTTAATATAAACTCCCCTAAACAGCTTGGAAAAGCATTGTTTGAGGATATGGGACTGCCCTGTAAAAAGAAAACAAAAAGCGGTTATTCCACTAACGCAGATGTCCTTGAAAGCCTTAGGCACAGCTATCCTGTAGTAGAAATGGTGTTGAGCTATCGCACCCTTGCAAAGCTGAAGTCAACCTACTGTGAGGGACTTTTAAAGGTTATCGCCGATGACGGACGTATTCACTCTAATTTTAACCAGACAGAAACACGAACAGGACGTATAAGCTCCACCGAGCCAAACCTACAGAACATTCCTGTTCGTACTGAGCTTGGCAGAGAAATGCGAAAGTTCTTTGTAGCCAAAGAGGGCTGTGTGCTTATTGACGCAGACTACAGCCAGATTGAGCTTAGAGTTCTTGCAGATATTTCAAATGATGAAAATATGATAAAAGGCTTTAAGGACAACCAGGATATCCACGCAATTACCGCATCACAGGTTTTCAATATGCCTATAGATATGGTAACTCCCGTAATGCGAAGCAGAGCCAAAGCTGTAAACTTTGGTATAGTTTACGGAATCGGTGCTTTTTCACTTGCAAAAGATATTAAGGTATCTAATAAGGAAGCCTCAAACTATATAAAATCCTACCTTGCTCACTACAGCGGAGTAGATGAATATATGAAGAATGTTGTAGAAAAGGCTAAGGAAACAGGATATGCCGTAACAATGTTCGGCAGACGCAGATATTTACCCGAGCTTGCAACAGGCAATCATATGACACGAGCCTTTGGCGAGAGAGTAGCTCGCAATATGCCTATTCAAGGCACAGCGGCGGATATAATAAAAATCGCTATGGTAAATGTAGATAAACGAATAAAGAAAGAAAACTTAAATGCCCGACTGATTTTACAGGTACACGATGAATTAATTGTAGAGGCTCCCCAAGATGAGGCTATGCGTGTTGCGATGATGCTCCAAGAGGAAATGGAAAACGCAGTAAAACTAAAAGTACCTCTGATTGCAGAGGCTTCAATGGGCAAAACTTGGTATGACGCAAAGGGATGATGTTATGAAAAAGGTTCTGTTTGTATGCACAGGCAACACCTGTCGCAGTCCAATGGCTCAGGGCTTGTGCAATAAAATTGCCAAAAACCTTAACCTTGATATAGAAGCCTACAGCGCAGGGGTTGCTACAATAAGCGGTCTGCCTGTGTCAGAAAATGCCAAGGCAGTGTGTAGGGAATACGGTGTTGATATTTCAAATAACCGCACAAAATATGTGGATGATATTGACTTGTCCTCCTTTGACAAAATATATGTAATGAGCAAATCCCACAAAGACGCCCTTGTTTACAGAGGAGTAGATGAAAATAAAATTTCAATTCTCGCAGAGGATAAGGGCGGAATATCCGACCCATACGGCGGTGATTTAGAGGTATATAGAAAGTGCAGGGATGAACTATATCACGCTATTGAAAATTCGGTAAAAGAATTATGAACATTATAAAAATGACACAATCCCATATAAAACAGGTTGCTCAAATCGAGAGTCTTTGTTTTTCTCACCCTTGGAGTGAGGAAAGTATATACGACAGCTTTATTAATCCCTGCAATCGGTTTTATATTTCTGTAGAAGAAAATAAAGTTGTGGGATATATCGGTTTATCCGTAATAGTTGACGAGGGCTATATCCTGAATGTCGCTGTCCACCCCCACTGTCAGGGAAAGGGCATAGGCAAAGCTTTGGTAAAAACTGTTGACGATTTTGCAGTAGAAAATAACCTTGCCTTTGTAACCTTAGAGGTAAGACCGTCAAACGAAAAAGCAGTCAGCCTTTACGAAAGCTTTGGTTTTACAAAGGTTGGAGAACGCAAGGATTATTACAGCAATCCAAAGGAAAACGCACTTTTGCTGACAAAATACTATAATTCTAAAAAGGAATAAAAATATGAAGATTTTATCAATAGAAAGCTCCTGCGACGAAACCGCAGCGGCTGTTGTAGAAAACGGAAGAAAGGTGCTTAGCTCGGTTATAGCTTCACAGGTAGAGGAGCATAAGCTGTACGGGGGAGTAGTGCCTGAAATAGCATCACGCAGACACGCAGAGGCAATCGTTCCTGTGGTAAATCAGGCTTTGGCAGATGCAGACTGCACAATGGAGGATATTGAGGCTATTGCTGTAACTCACGCACCGGGCTTAATCGGTGCATTGTTAGTGGGAGTAAATTTTGCAAAGGGCTTGTCCCTTGCAACCAAAAAGCCTCTTGTTCCTACTCACCATTTACGCAGTCATATCGCTTCTAACTATATTTCTAATTTAGAATTAAAACCGCCTTTTCTTTGCCTTGTAGTAAGCGGAGGTCACAGCCACATTGTCCTTGTAGAGGACTACACAAAAATGAAAATAATCGGCAAAACCCGTGACGATGCCGCCGGTGAATGTTTTGATAAAGCAGCACGTACTATGGGAATGTCATATCCGGGCGGAATAGCTCTGGACAAAATCGCAGAAGAGGGCAACCCACAAGCCTTTAAGTTCCCACGTCCTGTGGTAAACAACGCCCCTTATGATTTCAGCTTTTCGGGACTGAAAACTTCCGTAATTAATCTGATACATAATATGGAGCAAAGAGGCGAGGAAGTTCCAAAGGCTGATATATGCGCAAGCTTCCGATTTGCAGTTGTGGATTTGCTTGTATCAAACTTCCTAAAGGCGGCTGAGGATTATAATATAAAAACTCTGGCTGTAGCAGGGGGAGTTTCTGCCAATACTCTTCTTCGCAGCAGATTGACAGAGGAATGTAAAGCTTTAGGCTACAAGTTTTATCTTCCCGAAAAATCTCTTTGTACCGATAATGCCGCAATGGTAGGCTCACAGGGCTACTACGAATATTTAAGCGGAAACATATCGGACCTCAGCCTTAATGCTATAGCAACTTTGCCTATTGATTATAGATAATTGAGGTGATTTAATTGTTTAAAAGAATTATAGCTTTAGTGTTGGTGACTATCCTTGCTTGTTCTTTCAGCAGTTGCAATTTGATAACAAATATAATGAATGATGTTGAAAAAAAGGTATTAGCCGATAAAAGGGAGAAAACAGATTTAGTTGAATCTGAAACAGAAGCAGAACCTACACAAAGTATAAAAAACGGCAATTCAACATCAACTTACTATGACAGTATAGAAATAACAAACTGTTACGATACATTGGAAACCGACTCCGAGAGAAAATGCTACAACGAAATCGCAAGGCACGTAACAGATGTTACCTCAAAAGCAGACGGCAAGTATTTTCTTATAAATGAGTTTAAGGTGTTTGGCTGTTCTCTAACCGAACGACAGCTTGCAAGGGTAGTTGACGCTTTTCAAGAGGATCACTCGGAAATTTTCTGGTTTTCCGGCTCTTATTTGTATTATGTGGGAGAAAACTACGTTTCGCTTGCGTTACATTCCTTGTTGTCAAAAAATCAGTATAAGTCATATTCAGAGAAGTTTAACAAAGCAGTCAGCAAAATTCTCTCAGGCTTAAAGGACGATATGAGCGAATTTGAACGAGCATTATATCTTCACGATTACCTTGTAAATAACTGTGAATACGATGAAAATGTAGATGAAGAAAATGACGAGGACCAGTACAACTCCTACGGCGCATTGGTAAATAAATTAGCTGTATGCGAGGGCTATGCAGAGGCTTATCATTATCTGTTGTCCTGTGTGGGAATAAATTCTCTCAATGTCAGCGGTTTCTCCGACGGTGAAGCACACGAGTGGAATATTGTAAGTATTGATGACGAATGGTATCATACGGACGTTACCTGGGACGATTGCGGAGAAGAATATATGTATGACTACTTCAATCTCACTACTGAACAGATAGAAGATGACCATACAATAAATCCTCTTTATGAGGAATATACCGATGCTGAAATTTTAGGTGATGAAAATCATAGTCCGGTAAATTATAATTTTTGCGTACCTGAATGTACCGAAAATCACTACAATTATTACGTTTACTGCGGTTCGATATTACAGGATATTGACGACAATACATTGACAGAGGATTTAACAGAAGTAATGGACAACAAGGAAAATTATTTTTATATCTATGTTGATCCTGACTATCTTAACTACAACACTACCTATAAACAGCTTTTCAGCGATGCTTACATTTTCCGATATTATATTGAGGAAGCCAATGAACTGTCTGATAATCAAATAAGCATAAATTGTATTACAATGAAAAAGAAAAACCTCAACACAATAGCTGTTGAATTAGAGTATAAATAAGGAGAGCCTATGAAGTACGATACACAAAAGTTCAAGCTGATAAAAAATCAAGAAATTGCCACTGGTATTTTTGATTGGGTAGTAGAAAATAAGGAACTGCCGGCACTTGCAAAATGCGGACAGTTTGCCCATGTAAAAGTGCCGGGAAAAACTTTAAGACGTCCTATTTCCATTTGCGACGCAACAGATACCACTCTACGACTGGTGTTTCAGGTAAAGGGTGAGGGTACAGAGATTATGTCTAAGATGAAAGTAGGGGATGAAGTTGAAATTTTAGCTCCTTTGGGCAACGGCTTTAAAATTGAAAAAGGCAAAAAATACTGCTTTATAGGCGGGGGTATCGGTGTTCCTCCTATGCTTTACACAGCAAAGCAGGCTGAAAATCCCCTTGTAATTACAGGCTTCAGGGATAAGAGCCTTGTGATTTTACAGGATGATTTTAAGAAAGCAGGTGCAGAGGTTGTGCTGACAACCGACGATGGCAGCGCAGGAATTCACGGATTTGTAACCGACGTGCTTAAAGAAAGACTTAATGAGATTGGCGAGGTTTGTGCCTGCGGTCCTATTCCGATGCTAAAGGCTATTGCAGAAATTTGCAAAGACAAAGTACCCTGTCAGATTTCTTTGGAGGAGCGTATGGGTTGCGGTATCGGTGCGTGCCTTGTATGTGCATGTAAAACTAAGTTAAACGGCGAAGAGGGCTACACCCACGTATGCAAGGACGGTCCTGTTTATAACGCAGAGGAGGTAGTTTTATAATGGCAGATTTAGGAGTAAATATTTGCGGAGTACACTTTAACAATCCCTTAATTGCGGCGTCAGGCACCTTTGGATTCGGCCACGAGTTTTCAGAGTTTTATCCCCTTGAAACCTTAGGGGGAATTTCCTGTAAAGGCATTACCTTAAAAAAACGTGACGGCAATCCGCCACCTCGTATTGCTGAAACTGAGGGTGGTATTCTCAATGCCGTAGGACTTCAAAATCCGGGTGTTGACCACTTTATTGAAAAGGACTTGCCTTGGCTTAGAAAACAAAATACTGTTATTATTGCTAATATTGCAGGTAATACTCAGGAGGAGTACTGCCAAATGGCAGAAAAGCTTTCAAATTCCCATGTAGATTTTATCGAGCTAAATATAAGCTGTCCCAACGTAAAAAGCGGTGGTGTGCAGTTCGGTACAAGCTGTGAGTCTGTAGGCACTATTACAAATGCAGTAAAACGTCATTGTACTAAGCCTTTAATGGTTAAGCTAAGTCCAAATGTAACGGATATTGCAGAGATAGCAAAGTCAGCCGAATACAACGGAGCAGACGTAATTTCTATGATAAATACCCTTACAGGTATGCGTATTAATATCGACACCGGCCGTCCCATTATCCGCAATAACACAGGGGGAATGAGCGGTCCTGCTGTATTTCCCGTAGCTGTCAGAATGGTATGGCAGGTAGCAAATGCCGTAAAAATACCTATTATCGGTATGGGCGGTATTTCAAAATGGCAGGATGCCGTAGAAATGCTTATGGCAGGAGCAACTGCATTACAAATCGGAACAGTTTTGTTTAACGACCCATATGCACCTGTAAAAATAAACAAAGGATTAAACGATTTTCTTGATTCAAAGGGAATGAAATCTGTTACAGAGCTTTCAGGCACAGTTAAGCCCTGGTAATAAAATTTAAAAATAAATCCATAATATATTTGGTGATATTATGTTTATGGATTTATTTAAAGTTTTTCTTGCTTCTCTGGGAGCAATAGTAACACTGTTTTTTCTGTCAAAGCTGATGGGAAACAAGCAGATCAGCAAGATGAATATGTTTGACTACATCAACGGAATTACAATCGGCTCAATAGCGGCAGAAATGGCAACTTCCTTAGAATCTGACGTGTTAAAGCCACTTTTGGCTATGATTCTGTTTGGTGTAGTGACATACGTTATTTCAGTTGTTACCGGCAAAAGTATAGCTTTACGCAGGCTGATTACAGGAAAATCTGTTGTGCTTTTTGATAAAGGTAAGCTTTACAGAAACAATTTCAAAAAGGCAAAAATAGATATGACTGAGTTTCTTGAGGAACTGAGGTCAAGAGGCTATTTTTCAATGGAAGATGTTGAATTGGTAGTTTTTGAACCAAGCGGTAAGCTGAGCATTATGCCCAAGCCTCAGAAACGCCCCTGTACTACAGGAGATTTAGCCCTTGCTGTTCCAAAGGACAGACCTGAGGTCAACGTAATACTTGACGGTAAAATTCTTCAAAAGAATTTAAAGTACAGCGGAAATAACTTGGAGTGGCTTAAAAAGAAATTAAAATCAAACAATCTATTGACAGAAGAGGTATTTTTGGCTACAGTAAATAATGACAACGAAATTACCTTTTACAAAAGTCATAACTATAAATCAAAAAATGATATTTTTCAGTGAGGGGCACCCCTCGTACATAAGAGGTAGAAATGATAATACTTGCAGTTGATTTAGGCAAGGCTCGTACAGGCCTTGCAATATGCGACAAAACGGAAATGCTTGCATCTCCTCTTGCACAAATCAGTGAAAAAGATACTGAGGTTTTAATAGACAAAATTTCAAGTATTGCACAGGCAAGAGAGGTTGAGCTTATAGTAGTAGGACTGCCGAAAAATATGGACGGCAGTGAGGGCGAATCTGCACAGAACGCCAGAGAATTTGCAAAAAATCTAAGTGAAAAATCAGGCTTAGTCGTAAAAATGCAGGATGAACGCGGAACTACAATTACAGCGCATAATTACCTTAACGCTACAAATACAAGGGGTAAAAAGCGTAAAAATGTAGTTGATTCAGTTGCCGCTACTATAATCTTGCAGAGCTTTTTAGACAGTAGGAATTAACAACTTATGTTGTTAAAATAGAAGTTTGAAAGGAACAAAACTATGAAAAACAAAAGATTAACATCCATTGTACTTTGCCTCATACTTGTGGCAAGTACCCTAACAGGTATGGCTCTGCCCAATACCGCAACACAGGTAAATGCCGTTTCAACAGATATGGCTGAAGCCTCAGCAAACCAATACGGACTTTTAGACCAAGTTGAGGGCGGTTTGATTCTCCATTGTTGGTGCTGGAGTTTTAACACAATCAAGGAAAATCTTGAAAAGATTGCAGATGCAGGTTATACGGCAGTCCAAACTTCACCTATTAACAAATGTTTAGTAGGTGACGGCGGCGGTATGCAGTTAAACGGCAACGGTAAGTGGTACTATCATTACCAGCCTACTGCCTACACAATCGGTAACTATCAGCTTGGAACAGAAGCAGAGTTTAAGTCCTTGTGTGAGGCTGCTCACTCCTACGGCATCAAGGTAATCGTTGACGTAGTTGCTAACCATACTACACCTGACAGAGGTGCAGTTGACAGTGCGTTAAAAAATATTCCCGGCGGTTGTTATCATAACAACGGCGGTGGAATTGACTATAAGAATCGTAAGCAGATTACTCAGAATGACTTAATCAGCCTACCTGACCTTAACACACAAAATCCAAATGTTCAAAATCATATTTTGAATTTCTTAAAACAGGCTGTAGCCGACGGTGCAGACGGTTTCCGTTACGATGCTGCAAAGCATATTGAGTTGCCTGATGATGACAGTTCATATGCAAGTAACTTCTGGCCTACAGTACTTGATAACGGTTCTTCATTCCAATACGGTGAAATTCTTGAAGACGAGCACAAAACAGCCCGTTCAGACGCATATTCAAAGTTAATGCACGTAACAGCCTCAAGTTATGGTTACAAACTTCGTGAACAGATAGGCGCACGTCAGATTACGGCAAACGCTATGTCACAGTACTATATGACAGGCGTTACTCCTGACAGAATAGTAACATGGGTAGAGTCCCACGATAACTATTGCGACCAAAACACCTGGAAAGATTACAGCAATACACAGATTCGCCTGTGCTGGGCTATTGCAGTTGCACAGGGTGATACAACTTCACTGTTTTTCAGCAGACCTAACGGAAGTTCACAGACAAGTATGTGGGGTAATAACAAAATCGGTGCAGCAGGCGACAACAACTACTGCGACCCTGAGACAACTGCTGTAAACAGATTCCACAATGCAATGTACGGACAGGACAAGGAACTTAAAAACCTAAACAGCAAAGCCGTGCTGATGATTTCACGTGGCAACAGCGGTGTAACAATCATCAACTCAGGTACGGAAAGTGTATCTGTAAACACAGAAACAACTCTACCTGACGGAAAATACACAGACTATGCTCACGGCGGTACTTTCACAGTAAGCAACGGTACATTAACAGGTACTGTAGGCAAGGAGCAAATTGCAGTAATATATAAAGATGACGTAACTCACGACCCGTCAGTTTCAATCTCTTATGATGGTAACAATACAGGTGGAGAGTTCTATGACGTTGCAGAGGTTACATTAAAGTCCAATTTTGCAACCTCCGCTTATTATCAGATTAATTCAGGTAATAAGATTCCTTACAACAGCGGAGATGTAATCACTATAGGCGAAAATATGTCAGAGGGCGAAAGCATCACTTTAACTCTATCTGCCGTAGGTGAAGAGGGAACAACACCTGCACAGAAATCCTACACATTTACAAAGGCTTCACGTCCTGCGTTAGAGGGAACAACCTGTGTGTATTACGATAATTCCTCTACAAATTGGGATGAAGTTTACGTATATGTATATCGTGATAACGGCAACGTTACCAACAACTCCTGGCCGGGCGAACCTATGACAGATTTAGGCGACGGAATTTGGGGCTATGCTATTGATGAAAGCTTCAGCGACGCATATGTTATCTTTAATAACAATAACAACGGTCAGCAGGACCCGCAAGGTCAAGGCTATACAATCAATAAGGGCGAAAAGAAGATGCTTGCTAACGGAAACTGGAGCGACTATGTAACTCCTGTTAAGCCTACAACTGCTCCAACTCAGCCGACAACTGCAACCACACAGCCTACAACCGCTTCTACAACTGCTCCTACTACCGTAACAACAGCGCCTAAATATTGCGGGGATGCAAACTGCGATGGTATGATTACAATCCAAGACGCAACCGCAATTCAAATGCACCTTGCAGAGTTAGTATCACTGTCTGTTGACGGACAGATTCTTGGAAATGTAGACGGCGACATTCTGTCAATAAAAGACGCAACCTGTATTCAAAAATTCATTGCAGGATTTTCCACAGGAATAGGCTCTACAGGTCAAAAGTATAATTAAAAATCCTATAAAGGGGTCCGTAAATGGATAAACTAACAGAAAGAATAAACGAACTTGCAAGAAAAAAGAGAGAGCAGGGTCTGACTACAGAGGAACAGGCTGAACAAAAACAACTCTATAAAGAATACCTTGCAAGATTTCGAGGTAATTTTCAACGTCAACTTGAAAACACAGACGTTGAGTACCCAAACGGAAAGGTAGTACCCCTTTCGGAAGTAAACAAAAAGAAAAAACAGTAATTTTTTCGGAGAAAGTATGTCACAGGATAAAATCATTGTAAAAGGCGCTCGTGAACACAATCTAAAAAATATTGATGTGGAAATTCCAAGGGACAAACTCGTTGTAGTAACAGGACTTTCAGGTTCAGGAAAAAGCTCTCTTGCCTTTGATACAATCTACGCAGAGGGTCAGCGCCGTTACGTTGAAAGTCTGAGTTCCTATGCACGTATGTTTTTAGGACAGTCCAACAAGCCTGACGTTGATGAAATACAGGGGCTTTCTCCTGCAATTTCAATCGACCAAAAAACCACCTCACATAATCCCCGTTCAACTGTAGGCACGGTAACAGAGATTTACGATTATCTGCGATTGCTGTATGCGAGAATCGGCGTGCCTCACTGTCCTGAATGCGGACGTGAAATCACCCAGCAGACAGTTGACCAGATTGTAGATAAGGTGCTTTCCTTGGATTACGGTACAAAGATTCAGATAATGGCGCCAATCGTAAGAGGCAGAAAGGGCGAACACACAAAGGAGCTTGAAAAGGCTCGAAAGTCAGGCTTTGTCCGTGTAAGGATTGACAATATTATTTACGATTTATCCGAGGAAATTAAACTTGAAAAGAACAAAAAGCACAGCATAGATATAGTAGTTGACAGACTTGTGGTAAAGGACGACATCCGTTCACGTCTTGCCGACTCTATCGAAACTGCATCAAAACTCACCTCTGGTTTAATTACCGTAAATGTTTTAGAGGGAGAGGATTTACAGTTCTCACAAAACTACGCCTGTCCTGAACACGGTGTAAGCGTTGACGAGCTTTCTCCCAGAATGTTCTCCTTCAACAACCCATTCGGTGCCTGCCCTAAATGCACAGGCTTAGGTGTGTTTATGAAGGTTGACCCAAACCTTGTAATTCCCAATCCTGAATTAAGTATTGCACAGGGTGGACTAAAGGGAAGCGGTTGGGCAATGGAGGGAAACTCTATTGCGTCAATGTATTTTGAAGCCTTGGCTGAAAAATATAATTTCTCACTTAACACTCCTATTGGTGAACTGCCTGAAAATATTATTAACATTCTTTTATACGGAACGAAGGGCGAAACCTTGCACCTCCACAGAAAAATGTACTACGGTGACGAGAGAATTATGGAACGTCCTTTTGAGGGAGTTATCAACAACCTTGAACGCCGTTTTAAAGAAACCACAAGTAATTGGGTAAAGGACGAAATCACCGGTTTTATGTCAGAAATTCCCTGTGATGAATGTAACGGCAAACGTCTTTCAAAGGTAAGCCTTGCCGTTACCGTAGGGGGATTGAATATCTCTGAACTTTGCGATATGTCTGTTGTTGAGGCTATTGACTTTATTAAAAATACAGAGTTTTCCGAAAAAGATAAACTCATAGGCAAAGCGATTTTCAAGGAGATTTTAAGCCGATTAAACTTCCTTAACAGCGTTGGCTTAGGCTATTTAACTCTGTCCCGTTCAAGCGGAACATTAAGCGGTGGAGAAAGTCAGAGAATACGTCTTGCCACACAGATCGGCTCTTCGCTGATGGGCGTAATGTATGTCCTTGACGAACCGAGTATCGGACTTCACCAACGTGATAATGATAAGCTTTTAGGTACCTTGAAGCATCTTAGAGATTTAGGCAATACCGTAATTGTTGTTGAACACGATGAAGATACAATGTATGCCGCAGACCATATTATTGACGTAGGTCCCGGTGCGGGTATTCACGGCGGCAGTATTGTTGCTACCGGTACTGTGGAGGATATTAAAAACTCCAAAGAGTCAATCACAGGTCAGTACCTAAGCGGTTTAAGAAGAATTCCGGTGCCCACAGAACGGAGAAAGGGCAACGGATATTTCCTTGAGGTTATGGGTGCAGAAGCCAACAACCTAAAGAAAATTAACGTAAAATTCCCACTTGGCAAGCTTATATGCGTTACAGGTGTTTCAGGCTCAGGCAAAAGCTCTCTGATTAATGAAATTCTGTATAAAAAGCTTGCCTCTGAGCTGAACAGAATGAAGATAAGACCGGGCAAGCACAAATCCGTAAAAGGTCTTGACAGACTTGATAAGGTAATCAACATTAACCAAAGCCCAATCGGCAGAACTCCACGCAGTAACCCTGCAACATATACAGGAGTGTTTACCGATATACGCAGTCTTTTTGCCAACACTCAAGACGCAAAAATGAAAGGCTACAACCAAAGTCGTTTTTCCTTTAATGTAAAGGGTGGCAGATGCGAAGCCTGTCAGGGTGACGGCATTATTAAAATTGAAATGCACTTTTTACCGGATGTTTACGTGCCTTGTGACGTGTGCAAGGGAAGAAGATATAACCACGAAACCTTAGAGGTTAAGTACAAGGGCAAATCAATTTACGATGTACTTGAAATGACTGTGGAAGAGGGACTTGAGTTTTTTAGCTCAATACCGAAAATCAGCAGAAAGCTTCAAACCCTGTATGACGTAGGTCTGGGATATATAAAAATCGGACAACCGGCAACAACTCTGTCAGGCGGTGAGGCTCAGCGAGTAAAGCTTGCCACAGAGCTTGCAAAACGCCCCACAGGAAAAACCGTCTATATTCTTGACGAGCCTACCACAGGACTTCATATTGCAGATGTTCACAGGCTGACAGATATACTTCAAAAGCTTGTGGATGCAGGCAATACTGTTATTGTAATCGAGCATAATCTTGACTTAATAAAAACTGCCGACCATATTATCGACTTAGGTCCTGAGGGCGGCAGCTTTGGCGGAGAGATTATCGCAGAGGGTACTCCGGAGGAAGTTGCAAAGGTAAAAGGCTCCTACACAGGACAATATTTGAATAAAGTTTTATAATTCTTTAAGGAATTGCATTTTTATGTGCAATTCCTTAATTTTTTTTCATATATTATGGAGGTGAATATTTTTGGAAATAGACAGCACCATAGTTGTTTCCTTGTTGGGACTTTTAGGTTCTGCAATCGGATCTCTGTGCGGTGTGTTAATCAACACAAAGCTGTCCAATTATCGCATAGAGCAGCTTGAAAAAAAGGTGGATAAACATAACAGCATAATCGAAAGAGTCTATAACCTTGAACAAAAGGATGCTGTAACAGCACAGCAGATAAAGGTTTGCGACCATAGGATAAACGATTTGGAAACAGTTATTAATAATTCTAATACAGAAAAAAGGAGTTAATATGAATTTAAAAAATTTAAAAAGCAAATTATCATCAAGAAAATTTTGGGCGCTTGTTTCAGCCTTGGCAATTTCAGTGCTTGCACTGTTTAATTGCCCTCAGGAATCAACAGTACAAATAACAAGCCTGATTACAGCATTAGGTGCGGTAGTAGCCTATATTTTGGGAGAAAGCGCCATAGACAAGGAAAAGGTGAAGAAAGACAATAATGAGTAAACGTGAAAAATTTTTAGATTTTGTAAAGTCACAGGTGGGTACTGTAGGCGGTGACAAATATCGCAAATGGTACAACGAAAATGTGGGCAATATCGGCAACTATAACTGGTATTGGTGTGCAGCGGGAATTTCATATTCCATGGCGAAAGCAGGAATTGATAAATCTGTATTTATGCCAACGGCAAGCTCCTCTGCCATCTTAAACTATTTTAAAAGCATAGGAAGATTCAGACAGCGTGGCACATACATTCCAAAAGGCGGTGATATAATCCTGTTTAAATGGAGTGGCGATACAACCCCTGCAAGTCACGTGGGAGTTGTGGAATACACAGACAAAAAATATGTCCACACTATCGAGTTCAACTCAGGCTCAATGGCTGACGGAGCAGTTGCACGGTGGAAGCATTTGCTTAGCAACACCACTATCGTTGGCTATTGTGTTCCTGATTTTCCTAAGGAAATGACTAAGGTTACACGCAAAAGCTATATTCGTGACAATCCTTGGCTTGATGCAAAATATAAAAGCTCAAAAATTTTGAAAACACTTCAGGAGGGGGATAAGGTAGAGTATATTGCCGACGATAAATACGGCTGGAGCAAAGTAAAATTCAAGGGCGTGACGGGATATATTCAGAACACAAGGCTTGAAAAGCAAGATATCTCAACCTTTAGAAAGGCAGAAATCCTAAAAAACATCACCGTAAAAGGTGTGAAAACAGACAAGAAAAAAAGCTTTAGCAAAGGTGACGCCGTAACATTTATATGCACTGTAGAAAAGGGCTTTTTGAAAGGCACTTCAATCATAAGAAAAAACGGAGTGCCCTACTATATAAAGTCCAAAAATATAAGAATTAAATAACAAAGACGAAGGACACCGTTAAAGGCTACTGCTCATAAGGATTTTAAGAAATAAACAGTAATAAGCCGATTGGAAACTTTAAAAAGAAGAATACCGTGTGGACATAATTGTCTGCACGGTGTTTTTTACTTTATAGGAATTACAATTGTATCTACAAATTGCAAGTCTGAGAATTTGCTAAGCCACTTTTCTTTGTGGTAAAATAAAATGAACCTTTTTCTTATCTAAATTGTATATATAGTGAAAGCTTTCAAAAAAGGGGTGACGAATTGAAGAAGGAGTTTGCTATTTACGCACAACAGTACAGCGCTGATTTGACGCGGTTGTGTATGTCGCTATGCGGCAACAAAACTGAGGCTGAGGATTTGTTTCAGGAAACATGGCTCAAAGCAATGCGACACTATGACAAATATGATAAATCAAAACCTTTTGACAAGTGGCTGTACTCAATCTGCGTAAACACATATAAAAACACTCTTAACTCAGCTCGACGCAGGTTTCAATACCTTTTTAAAACAGGTGAGGAGAGTGACAGCTTTTTCAATTCAATACCCGAAATCAATGCAAATAACCGGGAAGATTATTACCTGCTTCACTCTGCCGTGAGAAGACTAAGCATGAAGAAAAGAACTGTAATCGTTCTGTATTTTTTCAAGGGATATTCCGAATCCGAGATTGCTGAAATATTGAAAATCCCTGTGGGTACGGTTAAGTCAAGATTATCGGCGGCAAAGGCAGAAATTAAAAGGAGGATGACAGATGAATAAGAATATTTCCGATTATGAGATTGATACTATGTTAAAAAATTATTGCGTGCGTAGGTCTCAAATCGCCTTCGACACGTCTATGGAGGAAAGAAAAATGACAAAAAGAAAAGGTTTTAGAATTGCCACAACAGCTTTTGCACTGATAGCTGTATTGTCGGCAGGAATTATTTCTAACTTTATGTTTACAGGCAATAATACAGCAGGAAATCACAACGGATTTTTTGTAACCGCTTACGCTGCGGAAGCTACATCCGATGAAGCAACGGTCATTACAAAAGATAAATTTACGCCCGTAGGTGAGATAAAGCCTGAGATGATCCTCGAAGGATCGATGAATCAAAGCTCAAAAGGAACGTCTCCTAACGTGGTAGGTGCGTTACTGGATTTTAACTTTAAATGTACGGGAGAAAATATTGAAAAGCTCACGTACAGTATCGAAAACGGAAGTTTCTTGTTGAATGGTAATGACGACAGCTTTTTTGATATGAAAAAAACAGATGTTGAGGGAGCTACTGTGTTTGTAAAAGGTGGCGAGGTTTATTGGCATATTGTGAACAGCGATTTAGATGTAATGATTGGCACAAATGTCGGTGAAAAAGAGACGTATTCCGATTTTTCGGTTTCATACAAAGATCAAGATAAGATTTTTAAACACGGAAAAACAAACTTTGCCCCGGTTGAAATCCTTGGAAGCTTTTATAACAAAACGAAAAAAGTTATGACTGACAAACAGCTTTACGAGAATATGATTAACAATATTACCGTTACCGCAAAGGCAAATTATATCGACGGTACAACCGAAACTGAAAAAATACGTCTAAAGTGTATTTATGTTGACGAAAATGATATTATGATTACAGCTAAAATAATTGACTGATTTATATCAATTATGCGGTCGGGTTTTCCCGACCGCTGTTTTGTGGTTTATATATAACAGTTCTTTCAACATTTTTACAGGTAAATATGTAGTAAATCATAAGAATTAAATAACAAAGACAAAGGACACCGGTGAATGGTGTCCTTTTGTCGTAGTTAACATATATTTTCTGTTGATTTTTGTAGCTAACAGTGGTATAATTACCTAAATATCTTTAAATGGGAAAAGAGGACTTTTTTATGGCACCAAAGGTAAAATTACTTGCATATACACCCGATCCTCAAGAGGTTGTGGCTATGGCGGCAAAGCTTTGCTATTCAGCCTCAGATGTAGAAAATATCAGAGATGGTTTAGACAAGGAGAAAACTGCTGATTTTATAGAAATGCTTTCTAATATGGGACACGGCAGTCCCTTTGAACACGCTTCATTTACATTTGGTATCGAGGGTATCAGCCGAGCTTGTTCTCACCAGCTGGTACGCCATAGAATCGCTTCCTACAGCCAGCAATCTCAAAGATATGTTGACGGCACAAAGTTTGAATTTGTAACACCCCCTGAAATCCAAAAGAACGAAAAAGCATACAAAGCCTATAAAAAGGTAATTGATATGCAGTCGGAGGCTTACAGGGAAATCAGAGATGCACTTTTAGTTGGATATATTAAAGAAAATTCTGAAAAAGAATTAAGCGGTACTGACGAAGAAATAATGTCAACCTTTAAAGCAGAGAATAAAGCACAGTATTCAGCATTTTTGAAAAAGGCAAACGAGGATGCAAGATTTGTACTTCCAAATGCTTGCACAACAAAAATAATATGCACATTTAATACACGCAGTCTTGAGAATTTCTTTGCTCACCGTTGTTGCAACCGTGCTCAGTGGGAAATCAGAATGGTAGCCGAGCAGATGCTGTTACAGTGTCTTGAGGTTGCTCCAAATCTTTTCTCAAAATGCGGTCCATCCTGTCTGTTCGGTCCTTGTCCTGAGGGAAATATGTGTTGCGGTAAGCAAAAGGAAATGAGGGAAAAGTATGGCAGGTAAGTTTATAGTAATCGAGGGGCTTGACGGCTCCGGAAAAGCTACTCAAACTGAAATTCTGCATAAATATTTAGAACAAAAGGGCAATAATGTTACAAAGCTCACTTTCCCTGATTACGATAATCCAAGCTCATCACTTGTAAAAATGTACTTAGGCGGACAGTTAGGGGACAACCCTGCCGATGTAAATGCCTATGCCGCCTCTGCCTTTTATTCCGTTGACAGAGTGGCAAGCTACTTGCAGTTTTGGAAAAAGGACTATGAAAACGGTAACGTAATTCTTGCTGACCGTTATGCTACTTCAAATATCATTTACCAGATGTCAAAGCTTCCTTTTGAACAGTGGGACTCTTTTATTGAATTTCAGGAGGATTTTGAATACAAAAAGCTTGCTGTTCCAAAGCCTGACTTGATAATTTACCTTGATGTAGAGCCTGACGTTTCACAAAAATTGCTGTCAAACAGATATTCAGGTGACGAAAGTAAAAAGGACCTGCACGAAAAGAATGTTGACTTTTTGCTGAATTGTCGCAAATCCGCTTTATATGCCGCAAAAAAATTAAATTGGAAACGTATTTCCTGTACTGAAAACGGAACAATGAGAACAATAGAAGATATTTCAACTGATATAAAAAATATAGTAGAAGGATATTTATGCTAAACTTTAGAAACCCTGTCAAAGAGGACGTTCCAAGGCTTAGAGAGTATTTTGAAAAATACAGCACAATGGGCTGTGACTATAATTTTGCTAACGTATATCTTTGGCATAAAAAATATAATATCAAAATATGCACAAAAGACGGCTTTCTCTTAAAGGCATATTTTAAAGACGATAACACCCCCTGGGGATATTGCTTCCCAACAGGAGAGGGTGACATAAAACAAATTATTGACGACATTTTCCTTGACGCAAAAGAACGTGGCTGTAAGGTAGTTTTTACAATGCTTACAGAGGCACAACGTGAAAGGCTTGTTCAGCTTACAGATGATAATTATTCTTTTGAGGAATTAACAGGCGACGAGGATTATATATACACAAACTACGACCTTTCAATTTTGCCGGGTAAAAAATACCACAGCAAACGTAACCACATTTCAAAATTCAACCGCAGTTATCCAAATTGGAAGTTCCAAATTATCAACAAGGATAATATGGCTGACGCTATGGAAGTAGTGGAAAATTGGTGCAAAAATAACCAAATCGACACTTCAACTTACGATGAATACTTTGCAATAAAAGAGGCTTTTGAAAATTACGATGCCTTTAAGTTCCACGGAGGAGTTTTGTATGTTGACAATACTCCTGTTGCAATGACAATGGGCGCAAGAATTAACAAGAATACATTTGACGTGTCCTTTGAAAAGGCACTGGTCCAGTATGACGGTGCTTATGCTAAGATAAATAATGAATTTGTCAAAACCCTTGTGGGATTTGAGTTTATTAACAGAGAAGAGGATTTAGGCTTGGAAACCTTGCGGAAGTCAAAGCTTTCCTACCATCCTGTAGTTATATTAAAGCGTTACAGCGGAGAAAGAAATGATTGAGTATTCAAACGCCACAGACAGCGATATTAATTCGTTAAAAGAATTATGGTTTGAAAATTTTGAAGATAACCCTGACAGTGTGGACTTGTTTTTTGACAGGGTGTTTTCACCTGATATTTCCTATGTTGCCAAGGACGGAGACACTGTTGTATCTATGTTGTACCTTATCAATACAATGGTCAACGGACACAAAGCCGGGTATTTGTACGCAGCGGCTACAAAGAAGTCTTACCAAGGCAACGGAATAATGCCAAATTTAGTTGACTATGCACTTAATAATTCTGATATAGAATTATGCGTTACTCTTCCTGCTACAGCTTCTCTGTATGATTTTTACGGAAGGCTCGGCTTTTCAAAAATTACTCAAAAATCTGCTTCTTTTAAGAGAGATTCCCTTGAAAAGCTTGCAAAAAAGTATCCAAAGGATGAAATTGTTGTCAGTAACTATTGCGGAATACGCAACAGAGTTTTGAAGAATAATTTTCTTTTTTGGAATAATCAGCAGATAAATTATGCCCTTGATTACAACAGCCTTTACGGGGTAAAAATAATTAAAAATAACTTTGGCTACGCCCTTTTTGACGACGGAGAAGTTTGCAACGTATATGAGATTATATGTGATGACAGAAATATCCCATATATGCTTGACGATATTCTCTCTACCTCAAATGCAGATAACTTTACGTTCCGTTTATCTGATTCTCAACAATTTCTTATAACCCAATCAGATAATGTAGAAGAGGATAAATACGGAATGGTAAGGTATTTAACAGAATATAAAACAGATAATATTTACGCAAACCTATTGCTTGATTAGCTTTATTGAAAGGAAGTTTACTATGATTTATTTGATGCTTGCCGACGGCTTTGAAATAACCGAAGCTCTCACAACTGTTGACGTTTTACGCAGAGCAAAGCTTGACGTTAAAACTGTAGGTGTTTACAGCGAAACTGTCACCTCTTCCTGTAATATCAAGGTAACAGCAGATATTACCCCAAAGGAAGTTGAGCTTAATAATATGGACTGCGTTATTTTGCCCGGCGGAGTTGACGGCACAAACAATCTTGATAAATCCGATTTTGTCCACAGAGTTCTTGACTATGCCGTAGCCAATGATAAATACATTTGTGCAATTTGTGCGGCACCCTCAATTTTAGGAAAACGAGGAATCCTTGACGGAAAAAACGCAACCTGTTATCCGGGCTATGAGATTAATCCCGAAAAGGTTAATTACACCGGTGAAGCAGCGGTGTGTACAGACAAAGTGATTACAGGCAAGGGTGCAGGCTGTACAATCCCATTTGGATTATTAATCGCAGAAAAGCTATCCTCAAAGGAAATGGCACAGAAAGTCAGCGAGGCTATGCAATGCCCGTAAAAAATCTGAAACAAAAAAAGCTTCAGCTTAGGAGCAAGTACAAAAAAATCAGACAAAATATGACCAAAGAAAAAAAGCAACAGTTAGATACTGCATTGTATAAGAATTTTGTCAGCAACATTGAATACAAGCAGGCAAAAACAATTCTTGCTTTTGTTTCAAAGGACATAGAGGTTGACACTACAGAAATAATCAAAAAGGCATTCAGCGATAATAAAACTGTGGCTGTACCTCTCTGTAATACTGAAGAAAAGCTGATGGACTACTATGTTATCAATTCCTTTGATGACCTTGAAAAAGGCTCTTACGGACTTTTAGAACCCATTAAGGACAGATGTGAAAAGGTTACCGACTTTTCTTCAAGCATCTGTATGGTGCCCGGCTTGGTATATGACCAGTGCGGTTACAGACTGGGCTTTGGCAAAGGCTACTATGACAGGTTTTTAACAGATTATCACGGCGTAACGGTTGGCGTTTGCTATTCTCGTTGCATCGAACAGGAACTGCCTCGTGGCTTTTATGATAAACCCATAGACTTGGTTATAACAGATAGATTTACCTTGGATACACGTAATATGTAGGAGGAAAATATGGATAATAACAATATGCCCATAGATGAACGCAGAAGAGAAAAAGTCCAGAGTTTCAGGATGCACATAAGCGACGAAGATTTGGCTGTTGGTGAGAAATACAGAGAGAACGAAGGCTTTGACGTAGATGATCACCACATTAATTCTTTTTCCGACGATGATGTGAGAGTACAGATAAGAAAGGACTCGAAGAATTATCGCAAGAAAAAGGAAAAGGAAAGAAAAAGGGAAGAAAAGTTCATTGACCGCAGAAACAAAAGATTGTTCAGAACAATCTGGTGGATATCTGTGGGGCTTGTGGGCATTATGTTCGGTATGTTTTTGATGGTTGGAGTTAACGATTTACTTGCAATCGGAAGATCAGAAGTTAATACCGTTACAATAAAAATCCCCCAAGATCCGACTTTAGATGATGTGTGTGAGGTGCTACATAAAAAGGGTGTTATTTCCGAGCCGGGATTTTTTGGTATGTATGCAACAATCACAAAAAATGCAGACAGCTTTACACAGGGTAAATATGAGATAAATACAAATATGGACTACGAGGCAATTATCAACTACCTGCAGTCCTTGGCAAACCGTACTGATACAGTTACGGTTACAATTCCTGAGGGACAAAGTGTAATTGAAATTGCAAACAGGCTTAAAAAAGCAAAAATTTTAAATGATGTAGATAAATTCCTTGAGCTGTGTAATTCCGACGAATTTGACGAGAGCTTTGAATTTTTGACAAAGATTAAAAACAAGGACAAGCGTTACTATAAGCTTGAGGGTTATCTTTTCCCCGATACCTACGAGTGCTATGTAAATGAAGACCCCGAAATGACTATCCGCAGAATGTTGAATGTTTACGAATTGAGAACTTATACGGATCAGTATGTAGAGGGATATAAAAATGAGGTAAATGTAGCAGAAGCTATAAAGAAAACAGATTACAGTATGGATGAAATCCTTACTATTGCGTCTATTATTCAGGCTGAGGCTGCAAACAAGGACGATATGTACAAGATAAGCTCCGTACTTCATAACCGACTTGAGTACGGTGAAAGCTATGATATTCACAGACTTGATTGCGACTCAACATCTTACTATCCATACCGCAGTAAAAAGGCTGTGCCTGAGGATATAAGAAAGACCTTCAAGAGCAGCTACGATACCTACAAGATTAAAGGCTTGCCGGCAGGACCTATCTGTAATCCCGGTATGGAGGCAATTTTAGCGGCTATTTATCCTGACGATACCAATTATCTGTATTTCTGTCACTCAGAAAGCGGTACTCCTTACTATGCGTCAAATATCTATCAGCATAATATAAATCTATATAACAGCGGTAATGTATAATGAATAAAGTTGAAGTTTTATCACCTGCAGGAGATTTTGAATGTCTTGAATCTGCCGTAAAATTCAGAGCAGACGCAGTGTTTCTTGCAGGTACAGAATTTGGAATGAGGACAGCCTCTGCAAATTTTGACAACCAACAATTAAAGAAAGCCTGTGACTTTGCTCACAGTAACAAGGTAAAGGTGCATTTAACCTGTAATACCTTGCCACGTGTTGATGAAATTGACCGCCTGCCTGAGTTTCTTGAGTATGCGCAGGATTGCGGAGTTGACGCCTTTATAATTGCAGATGTAGGCGTTATGGAGCTTGCAAAAAAATATGCTCCCAATGTGGAACTTCACGTATCTACACAGGCAGGTATAACTAACCACCTTACAGCAAATACCTTGTACAATATGGGTGCATCCAGAGTAGTTTTGGCAAGAGAGCTTTCCTTGCCTGAGATTGCAACTATCCGCGCAAAAACTCCAAAGGAGCTTGAAAT
Organism: uncultured Clostridia bacterium; assembly: GCA_945980035.1. Lineage (GTDB taxonomy): Bacteria > Bacillota > Clostridia > Oscillospirales > Acutalibacteraceae > Ruminococcoides. The sequence continues at coordinate 9,433 of CAMFQG010000002.1, read as the reverse complement.
AGAAACCTTTGTCCACGGTGCAATGTGTGTTTCTTTTTCAGGAAGATGCCTGATTTCAAGCTATATGACAGGCAGAGATGCAAACCGCGGAGATTGTGCCCAGCCTTGCAGATGGAAATATCACCTCTATGAAGAAAACAGAGAGGGACAGTTTTTCCCTGTTGAGGAAACAAATCAAGGGACCTTCCTGTATAATTCAAGAGATTTATGTATGATTGAGCATATTCCACAGCTTGTAGAGGCAGGAATTTCAAGCTTAAAAATCGAGGGCAGAGCAAAGTCAAGCTACTATGTTGCGGTAATAACAAACGCATACCGCAACGCAGTTGATGAATACTATAAAAATCCTAAGGATTTTGTGTTGCCTCAATGGATTAAAGAGGAAACCGAAAAAATCAGCCACAGAGAATATAACACAGGCTTTTATTTTGGCAAAGAGCCGGGACAGGTTACCGATAACGGCGGATATATCCGCACCTACGATGTAGTCGCATTTTGCGAATCATCAGAGGGTGAAGTATCAAATATTACCCAGCGGAACAGATTTTTCCTTGGAGATACTTTAGATGTGTTGCCCCCAAGCGGAAAACCCTTTACAACAAAGTGTTTAAAGCTTGTGAACAAGTACGGACAAGAGGTTGAATCAGCACCTCACGCAATGGAACAGTTGATTATGACAACAGATGCTGAAATTCCAAAAGGCTCTGTAATTCGCCGAAAAAGGACTTGACAATAACTGAAAAGGGTTTTATAATTTATTCGATATAAAAAGCATTGACGGAACGAGTAAGGAAAATTGCTTTTAAGAGAACAGTCGGTTGGTGCAAGACTGTATTGCAATCCCTTACAGCTACTCCTGAGCTTTGTGTGATTAAGCACAACGTAAATCTGCGTTAAAGATACACGAGTGGACAGCGTTGCTGTCAATTTGGGTGGTACCACAGGAGAGTTACTCTTGTCCCATTTTGGGGCAAGAGTTTTATTTTTTTGGATTAATCAATTTTGTGAGGAGAGATAAAAATGAAGTGGACAGGATTAAATGAATTAAGAGAAAAATTCTTGTCTTTTATGGAGTCGAAAGGTTGTCTAAGACTTGATTCATTCCCATTAATTCCAAAGGACGACAACAGCCTATTGCTTATAAACAGCGGTATGGCACCAATGAAAAAGTATTTTACAGGTGAGATTACTCCCCCAAGAAAAAGAGTAACTACCTGCCAAAAATGTATCCGTACACCGGATATTGACGAAGTAGGTATTACCGACAGACACGGAACATATTTTGAAATGCTTGGTAACTTCTCTTTTGGCGATTATTTCAAGAGAGAAGCTACAGCTTGGGCTTGGGAGTTTTTCACTGAGGTTCTTGAAATTCCAAAGGAAAAGCTGTTCGTTTCCGTATATCAGGAGGATGACGAAGCATTTGATATTTGGACAAAGGAAGTAGGCGTTGAGGAAAGCCATATGGTTCGTCTTGGAAAAGCCGACAACTTCTGGGAGCACGGAAGCGGTCCCTGCGGTCCTTGCTCTGAAATCTACTATGACCGTGGTGAAGAACACGGTTGCGGAAAGCCTGACTGTAAGGTAGGCTGTGACTGTGACCGCTTTATGGAGGTATGGAACTTAGTATTCACTCAGTTTGACAACGACGGCAACAATAACTATACACCTCTTGACCATCCCAACATTGATACAGGTATGGGACTTGAGCGTCTTGCCTGCGTAATGCAGGGTGTAGATAACCTGTTCCTTGTTGATACTGTGCAGAATATTATGAAGCATATTTCAAAAATTGTAGGTGTTGAATACGGTGCTTCTGACAAAACCGATATTTCTCTGCGTGTAATCACCGACCACATCAGAAGTACAACCTTTATGATTGCCGACGGTGTTATGCCGTCAAACGAGGGCAGAGGCTATGTTCTCCGCCGACTGCTCCGTCGTGCCGCACGTCACGGCAGACTGTTAGGCTACAAAGAGCCCTTCCTGTATAAGGTTTGTGACACTGTAATTAACGAAAATAAATCTGCTTATCCTGAGCTTGTAGAGAAAAGAGACTTTATTACAAAGCTTATTAAGATTGAGGAAGAAAACTTCTCAAAAACTATAGATCAAGGCCTTGATATGTTGCGTGAAATTATCGACAACAACTCTGTAGCAGTGCTTTCAGGTGAAGATGCCTTCAAGCTAAACGATACTTACGGTTTCCCAATCGACTTGACAAAAGAGATTTTAAGCGAATCCGGTATAAAGGTTGACGAAAACCGTTTCAAAGAGCTTTTGAAGGAGCAGAAAGAAAGAAGCCGAAAGGCACGTAAAAACGCAGGTGCTGACGCTTGGGTATCCGATACTACAGATTTGTCCGATATTCTACCTACAAGATTTGTGGGCTATGATGAATATACCTCTGAGGGTATAGTAAAGGCGATAATCGTAAACGGCGAGAGAGTGGAAATGGTACCCGAGGGCGGAAGTGCCGTAATCGTAACCGAACAGTCACCTTTCTATGCTGAGTCCGGCGGACAGGTTGGCGATACAGGTACTATCACTACAGAAAACTGCGTTGTTTCCGTAGATAACACTACAAAGGACCACAACGGCATCTATCTCCACAGCTGTACAGTAGAAAAGGGAGCAATCACAGTAGGGGATAAGGTTCAGCTTGCTATTGATGCTGACCGCCGAGAGAAAATCCGCCGTAATCACACAGCTGCACATTTATTGCAGGCAGCTTTACGTCAGATTTTAGGCACACACGTTGAACAGGCAGGACAGCTTGTAACTGACGATTATTTCCGATTTGACTTTACTCACTTTGAAGCACTTACAGCAAAACAGCTTATTGAGGTTGAACAACTGGTAAATCAGGTTATCCTCAGCGGTATATCTGTAGAAACAACTGAAATGCCTATTGAAGAGGCTAAAAAGCTTGGAGCAATGGCGCTGTTCGGCGAAAAGTACGGTGACGTAGTTCGTGTAGTAAAGGCAGGAGATTTCTCTATAGAATTTTGTGGCGGTACGCATATTGATAACAGTGCGAAGTTAGGACTGTTCAAAATCCGTCAGGAGGGTTCTGTTGCAGCAGGTGTCAGAAGAATCGAGGCACTGACAGGCTACGGAGTGCTTGAATATGCAAACAATATGATCGCTCTTATAGGTGAAACATCTTCTATCTTGAAGATAAACGATCCTCGTGCTTTAGCTACAGGCGCTGCTAAAATTGCTGAGGAATTAAAGGAAAAAGACAGACAGATTTCAGCGCTGAACGGCAAGCTTTCTGCATCAAAGGCAAACGATATTGCTTCTTCAGGTGTAGATGTAAAGGGAGTAAATGTTATTACAGCTAAGCTTGACGGTGTGCAGGGCGACCAGCTGAGAAATATCTGCGATATGTGTATCAATAAAAATCAGAAGTCCGTTGTAGTGCTGTGCGGTATTAACGGCGAAAAAGGCACATTTGCTTGTTGCGTTGGAAAAGATGCAAGAGATTTAGGACTTAATGCAGGAAAAATCGTAAAAGCTGTTGCTCAGGTAACAGGCGGTAACGGTGGCGGTAAACCTGATATGGCTATGGCAGGTGCCAAGGATATGTCAAAGGTTGATACAGCTCTTGATTCTGTAAAAGATATAGTAAGCGAAAGCGTATAAAAATTAAGCGGTGGTACTTGCCACCGCTTAATTTAATGGAAATTTGAAAATGGAAAATTGAAAATTGTTGACGTGCAGACAGGTTCATATGTGATTATACTTCTGTCCCCGACCGAGTTTATAGTCCGCCTTTGGCGGAAAATGTCGCCTCCTTTGTGTAAAGGGAGGTGTCACGAAGTGACGGAGGGATTGTTAAATTTAATTTACGTTTATTTTGCAACTGCATACTCCGTTTATAATCAATCATTTACGCCGAAGATTTCCTAACAGTGAAAATCTTTACAAAAGTGTATCAAAACGCAAAAATCCCCCAACAAAAGTTGGGGGAAATAGTTTTGCGGAAATTATGCTCTTTCAACCTTACCTGAACGTAAGCATCTTGTGCAAGCATATACGTGCTTAGGTGAGCCGTTAACAACTGCCTTTACACGCTGAACGTTTGGCTTCCATGTTCTGTTTGAACGTCTGTGTGAGTGAGAAACCTTAATACCGAAAGTAACACCCTTACCGCAGAAATCACACTTTGCCATGTGTCTGCACCTCCTTATTGAAATTACAAATTTACATAACTAACTACTGTATTATATAGGAAATCTTTAAAAAAAGCAAGTGTTTTTTAAAATTTTTTCAATACTTGTTTTTTTTGTTATATTATTGTATAATTACAATGTCTAACTATCTACAATGGGAGTAATATATTATGTTATTTCAATTAATCTACGGACAGCTGGATTTTACAACTGCCCTTATTGAAATTTTTGCTTATCTGGTAATAATTTTCTTAATATTACCTTTCCACGAGTGGGCTCATGCCTTTGTAGCAAAATGTCTTGGTGATACAGGAATGAAGTATCGAGGACGTTTGACTCTGAATCCACTTGAACACATTGACCCAATCGGTGCATTGTGTATGATTTTGTTCGGATTCGGTTGGGCTAAGCCTGTTCCTATAGACGACCGTAACTTCAAAAACCCAAAGGTTGGTATGGGCTTGTCTGCTCTTGCAGGTCCTGTAGCAAATTTACTTGCGGCACTTGTGGGCGCTTTACTCTGTAATGTTGTGTTGCTTATAAGCCCTAATTTTTCCTTTGATTACTATATGGTTTTCAATATTTTATTATCATTCTTTATGTTCTACACCCACGCAAATGTTACTTTAGCGGTTTTTAACCTATTGCCAATACCACCCCTTGACGGTTCAAAAATTCTGTTTATGTTTTTACCGGACAAAATAGTTTACAAAATTTATCAATATGAAAGATTTTTCTTTATTGCAGTAATTATTCTTATTTGGTTCTTACCGATAGGATGGATAAGTGATGTTGTTACTGAATTCATTATGAATTTAGCATTTCTGCCATTTAAACCATTCTTATGATTAGCTTTAGGAGGCAACTATGGAAACAATCCCACAATTAAATTACAAGTTGCCTTGCTATGAAGGTCCTCTTGATTTACTGTTAAATCTAATTGCAAAGAATAAAATTAATATTTACGATATTCAAATTTCTGAGCTTTTAGAGCAGTATATGGAACAAATCAAGCTTATGCAGGATAATCAAATGGACGTTGCCTCAGAATTTCTTACTATGGCGTCACGTTTGGTATATATAAAATCTGCTATGCTTTTGCCTAAATATGAGGAAGAAGCAGAGGAACTGAAAAAGGAACTGACAGGACAGCTGCTTGAATATCAGGTCTGTAGAGAAATGGCTGAAAAAATGAGCCATATCTATGACTTTGATACATTCTATAAATCTCCGTCACCGGTAGAATTTGACTTAACCTATAACCGCAGTCACGACCCACAGGATATAGTAAAAGGATACATTAATGCCGTAGGACGTGGCAAGCGAAAGCTTCCGCCACCGGAATCTGCATTTTCAGGTATTGTAGAAAAGCCTGTAATCTCCGTCAGCTCAAAAATAATTACTGTTATGAGAAAGCTTTGGCACGGAAAACGCGTCAGATACAACGAATTATTCACAGCTGTTAATCAACGCAGTGAGCTTGTTGCCACATTCCTTGCGGTGTTAGAGCTTGTCAAGGGCAAACGTGTCCGTATAGACGGTGACGGCGATGATGCTCAGGTGTATATGCTTGATGAACGCAAATAAATCTTTGGGAGGATAATATGAGTAAAATGAATTACAAAAGCGCTGTAGAGGCTATTCTGTTTGCAAGCGGCTCATCTGTTGACCCTCAAAGAATATCCATAGCTTTGGAAATCTCACAGGCAGACGCAGTGCATTACCTTGAAGAGCTTAAAGATGAATACGAAAAATCCCAAAGGGGAATAACAATAGTAAAGCTTAAGGACAGCTATCAAATGGTTACAGTAAAGGAATATGCTCCCCAAATCAGAACTGTAATGGATTTAAAAAGAAACACTCCGCTTTCCCAAGCGGCCTTAGAGGTGCTTGCAGTAATCGCATATAATCAGCCTGTTACAAAAGCCTTTGTAGAGCAAATTCGCGGAGTTGACTGCTCCGGTGTAATAGGCTCGCTGACTGCAAAGGATTTAATCGAGGAAAAGGGCAGACTTGAGCTTCCCGGCAGACCGTTGATTTACGGAACAACGGAAAACTTTTTAAGGTGCTTTAACATTTCCTCTATCGAGGAGCTTCCGCCTCTGCCTGAGGATAATCAAAAGGAAGAAAAATCGGAAGAGCCTACCTTGTTTGACCAACAAAATACTTCGGAAACAGTTGAAGGAACTGTAGAAGAAATTATCGAGCAGGCTACTGCCGAGTAAAGGAGAATTTCCTTGCTTGTATTGTATATAATACTTTCAATACTTCTTTGCCTGTTTTTGCTTACACTGTTTAATGTTTATATTTATGCGGAATATAAAGACGAGCTTTCTGTGTGGATAAAAATAGCTTTTTTTAAGCTGCAGCTTATACCCCAAAAGCCAAAGAAGAAAAAGAAAAAACATAAGAAAAAGAAAGTAAAAGAGAAGAAAAAAGAGCCTGAAAAACAGGAAAATGTCCTTAAAAACTTTATAAAAGAAAAAGGACTTTCAGGTATAATAAATATATTAAAGCAAATTGCAACTCTTGCTACAGAAACGCTGAAGGATTTATTTAAGCGGGTTACCATAGTATCCCTTAAATTAAACATACAGATTGCAGGAGAAGATGCGGCTGATACAGCAATCAAGTACGGATATTGCTGTTCGGTAATATTCCCTGCAGTAAGTGCAATACTAAGTGTTGTAAAATATAAGGAGCGAAATATTCAGGTGGTGCCTGACTTTTCCGACGATCCTGAAACGAGGATTGACGGAAAGCTTGTCGCGAGAATACGCATTTGCTCACTACTGTGGTTTGCAGTAACAAAAATCGGAAAAATATTAAAATTATTAATAAATTATAAAATGAAAAGGAGTTAATAAAAATGAACGACCATCCAATTAACGGCTTAATGGACACAACTATGGAAAACATCAAGCAAATGGTTGATGTTAACACTATTATAGGCGATCCTATTACTTCCCCTGACGGCACAATTATTATTCCCGTTTCTAAGGTTTCCTACGGCTTTGCCTCAGGTGGTTCTGACTTACCTACAAAGAAAGAAAACAAGGATTGCTTTGGCGGCGGCAGCGGTGCAGGAGTTACAATTCAGCCTGTAGCTTTTCTTACTGTATATCAGGGCAACGTAAAGCTTGTTCCTATTGATAAATTCGACGGCGCAGTTGACAGAATCGTGGGTATGGTTCCGGATCTTGTTGACAAGGTGACAGCTCTGTTTAAAAAGGACAAGAGCAAAGCTCCTACAGATATTAATTTAGAAACTGCTGATCCTGACGAGGATATTTTCTAAGAATAATTAATATTGCCTTTTCATAAAATTCATTAGGTGATTTTATGAAAAGAGTCTGTGGCTTGCTGTTAGCTTTGTTGATTGTTATTAGTGATATAAATATTGTAAAAGGGGCAGATGTTACCGTATCGGCATCATCTGCCATACTTTATTGCCCCGATAACAGACAGATTTATTTTTCTGAAAACGAAAAAACAAAGTCGAAAATTGCAAGCACCACAAAGATAATGACCGCTCTGCTTACCCTTGAATATTCCAAGCACAATAATAAAAAGGTGAAATTTACCCAAGATATGATTGCTGAGGGAAGCAGTATGTATCTGAAAGTGGGTGAGGTTGTAACCCTCAGGGACTTAGCAGTTGGCTTGCTTTTATGCTCAGGCAACGATGCGGCAAATGCAGCGGCTATATCAATCGCAGGAAGTGCGGAAAAATTTGCAAAGCTGATGAACAACCGAGCCAAACAAATCGGTATGAAAGATACCAATTTTGTCACCCCCAGCGGACTTGACCATATTGACCATTACTCAACGGCTTACGATATGGCTCTGCTTATGGCGGTTGCCCTTGAAAATTCGGATTTTCGTAAAATTTCCTCAATGAAATCATCTACTGTAAATTTCATAAAGCCTGAAAATAAGCTGGTTACATATTCAAATCACAACAGGCTTTTATCCACATATCCCTACTGTATAAGCGGAAAAACAGGTTACACAATGGCGTCGGGCAGATGCTTGGTAACAGCCGCCAAAAAAGACGGACTAACCTTAATCTGCGTCACACTTAATGACAGACAGGATTGGAAGGATCACACCGCCCTTTACAACTACGGCTATGAAAACTATGTTATGGATAAGCTTGATGACAGAGATGTTTTTTATGAGGTTGATACAGTTGGGGGAGAGCACAGCACAACAACCCTGTGTGGTGACGGTGTAACTAAAGCAGTCATTAAAGCACAGGATATAAACAAAGTCAAACGCAGGGTGTTTCTTGATAACTTTATCTATGCACCTGTCAGCGACGGAGACAGGATAGGCAGGATAATTTATACTCTGAACAATGAAGTTATAGCGGAGCACAGCATAATTGCGGTTAGCTATAATAATAAAAAGGACAACAATTTTTTTGAATATATAAAAGGATTTTTTAACAATGCAATCTAATTTAATGCGATTACAAAAATTTATGGCAGAATGCGGAGTTGCTTCAAGACGCAAATCCGAAATTCTCATTGAAAACGGTGCAGTTAAGATTAACGGCAAAGTTGCAAAAATAGGTGATAAGGTAAACCCTAAAACCGACAAGGTTTACGTTCATAACAAGAGAATAGTAATTAAGAAAAAGGGCGGTAAGCGTTATATTATGCTTAACAAGCCACGCGGTTATGTAACTACTATGAGCGATGAACTGAACCGCAAATGTGTTGCAGACCTTGTGAAATCAATTCCCGAGAGAGTTTATCCTGTAGGAAGGCTTGACAAGGACAGCGAGGGGCTTTTGCTGTTGACAAATGACGGAGATTTTGCCAATACGGTAATGCACCCCAAGAAAAAGATTAATAAGGTTTATCACGTTTCCGTAAAGCCCGATATGACCGAAGAGCAGGCTAAGACTATTTCCGCAGGCGTTGTAATAGACGGAAGAAAAACCGCCCCCTGCGAGGTTCGTGTAATGAACAGAAGCGATAACCGTGCAAATGTTGAGATGGTGCTTCACGAGGGCAGAAACCGTGAAATCAGAAAAATGTGCGAAACACAGGGAATAGAGGTTGTACGTTTAAAACGTATATCTATCGGTTCTGTGAAAATGGGCAGATTAAAACAGGGCCAGTGGCGTGATCTGACATTTGATGAGGTTAAGAAGCTTTCAGCCAACCCTAACCCGCCGAAGTACAGTTTGTAATTCTAATCTGTCTCTTATACACATCTGACGCTGCCGACGAAGGCTTAGGTGT
>CAMFQG010000001.1 GCA_945980035.1 uncultured Clostridia bacterium | reverse complement strand
ACCTATGTGCTGACACTAAAGACTTACCTATGTGCTGACTTTTCATCTGCTCGACTACAATTTTCCATTTTCCATTTTCAATTTTCCATTTTCAATTAGTATAGGGGCTGTTTTTCAGTCCCCTTTTTTTGCAAATTTTCATATAAAACGCTTTTTGAGTGTATCGCTTTAAAGTTTTAAAGCAATAATACAAGTTATACCAAATAGGGAAAATTATGTAAAAATATAACAAAATATGTATATTATTATAAATTTGTAACTATTTTTTGTGCATTATACACAATATTTCACCCGTTTTTTTGGCACTGCAAAAATGTAAAATCTATTTAAAATACTTTAACAACGTGCTATAATTTACTCGAGCATAAAAGGAAAAGTTATGTCTATAATAACTTTTGAAAATCCTTATGTGAAGATTTAGAAAATCAAAAATAAAGAAAAGGAGATTTATTATTATGAAAAAGTTTTCTAAAATCATTGCTTTAAGCATGGCAGGTCTAATGGCTGCTTCTGCACTTGCAGGCTGCCAGCCGGCTGAAGAAGCAGGCAAAGTTTACTATCTAAACTTTAAGCCTGAGCAGGATGAGGCTTGGCAGAAATTAGCCGAGAAGTACACAGAGGAGACAGGCGTTGACGTTACTGTTGTAACAGCCGCTGAGGGTACTTACGAAAAGACTCTTACTTCTGAAATGGATAAGAGCGACGCTCCTACATTATTCCAGGTTAACGGCCCTGTTGGTCTTGCTAACTGGAAGGATTATTGCTATGACCTATCAGGTTCTGATGTTTACGGTCAGTTAACTAACGAGGACTTTGCACTAAAGAACGAAGACGGTTCTGTACCGGGCATCGCTTATGTTGTTGAGTCATACGGTATCATCTACAACAAGACATTACTTGATGAATACTTCAAGGCTGATTGGGCAACAGTTAAGTCAATCGACGATTTAAACAACTTTGACGCTCTAAAGACAGTTGCTGAGGAAATTCAGGCTAACAAAGAGGATTTAGGTGTTGACGGTGCGTTCACATCTGCAGGTATGGACGCTTCTTCCGACTGGAGATTTAAGACTCACTTAGCTAACCTACCTATCTACTATGAGTACAAGGCTGACGGCATCACAAAGACTGACGCTATCAAAGGCACATACCTTGACAACTACAAGGCTATCTGGGATCTATACACAGATAACGCTACTTGTGACAAGAAACAACTTGCTAACAAGACAGGTACAGACGCTGAAACAGAGTTTAAAACAGGTAAGGCTGTATTCTTCCAGAACGGTACTTGGGAATATGACGGCTGTAAGGCTAAAGACGGCGAAGGCTTAAAGGACGAAGAGTTCGGTCTATTACCTATCTACATCGGCGTTGAAGGCGAAGAAGAGCAGGGCGTATGCACAGGCTCAGAGAACTACTGGTGCGTAAACAGCAAAGCAAGCGAAGCTGACATCAAGGCTACTCTTGACTTTATGAACTGGTGCGTAACAAGCGAAACAGGTACAACAGCTCTTGCTGACGATATGGGCTTTGTAATTCCTTTCAAGGCTGCTAAAGAGGCTCAGAATCCTCTTGTTGTTGCTGCTAACGAGTATGTTGAAGCAGGCAAAACTCCTGTATCTTGGAACTTCACAACAATGCCAAGCGAAGACTGGAAAAACGGCGTTGGCGCTGCTTTGACACAGTATTCAGCAGGCAAGGGCGAGTGGAAAGACGTTGTTACAGCATTCGTTGACGGCTGGGCAAAAGAAGTAGCTAAAGCAAAATAATTCTTAACAAATAAAGTTTGGAGGTACCGTGATGTTAAAAAAGAAAAAACAATATTTTTTAATATTCTTGCTACCTACACTTTTGGCATTCATAATTGGATTTGTATATCCGTTCTTCCAAGGAATTTATCTGTCGTTCTGTAAATTTATCACTACCAGCGACGCACAGTTTGTAGGCTTTAGTAACTATATCGAAGCCTTCCAAGACGAGTCGTTTTTACATTCATTCTGGTTTACGGTAGCATTTGTTATTGTAAATGTAGTGTTGATTAACATTATAGCATTTTTCGTGGCATATGCTCTGACTATGGGAATCAAGGGTGCTAATATTTTCAGAACAGTGTTCTTTGTACCAAACCTAATCGGTGGCATTATTTTAGGATATATTTGGCAATTAATATTCAACGGTATTCTTGTAAACTTTGGTGAAACAATAGTATCTAATGCTACATTTGGTTTCTGGGGCCTTGTAATTTTGATGTGCTGGCAACAGGCAGGTTATATGATGATTATCTATATAGCAGGTTTCCAAAGTGTTCCCGGCGATCTGTACGAGGCAGCAAGAATTGACGGTGCAACAAAAAGTCAGATTTTGGGCAGAGTTACCATTCCTATGATGGCTCCTTCCATCACAATCTGTACTTTCCTTACACTGACAAATTCATTCAAGCTCTTTGACCAGAACTTGGCATTGACAGGTGGTTTACCAACTACTGTCGCAGCAGATGGTACTTCGATTTATCAGACGCAGATGATGGCACTGAACATTTACAACACGTTCTATGCTAACGGAAATTCAAGAGGTGTAGGTCAGGCCGAGGCTGTAATATTCTTTGTAATTGTTGTTGCAATTTCACTAACGCAACTTTACTTTACAAGACGTAGAGAGGTGCAACAATAATGGATAGAAAGAATAAGAATACTCCCGGCAAGATTTTTCTGACAGTTTTTCTGTCTGTAGTTTCGGTTGTATATGTAATGCCGATTATCATCATTTTAATTAACTCTTTCAAGAGTAAAACTGCAATCAGTGCAAGTCCGTTTTCATTCCCAAATGCTGACAGTTTTTATGGGTTCAAGAACTATATCGAGGGTATGACCTTTGGTAACTTCCCGTTTTGGATTTCAGTTGCTTGTAGTTTGTTTATAACTGTAGGCGGCGTGTTCCTGATTTTGTTCTGTACTTCAATGTCGGCATGGTATATTTCAAGAGTAAACAGCGTATTCTGTAAAATAGTATATTACTTCTGTGTATTCTCAATGGTTGTACCTTTCCAGATGGTAATGTACACATTGTCAAAAACAGCAGATACTCTGAAACTCAACACACCTTGGGGTATATTGATAGTATATCTGGGATTTGGCGCAGGTCTGGCGATATTTATGTTCACCGGCTTTGTTAAGTCAATCCCAATCGAGATTGAGGAAGCCGCAGGTATTGACGGCGCAGGTCCTTTGAGAACATTCTTCGGCGTTGTACTTCCCATTATGAAACCTACATTTATTTCTGTAGGTATCTTGGAAACAATGTGGATTTGGAATGACTACCTGCTCCCATATCTTGTATTGGATATTAAGAAATTCAGGACAATTCCTATTCATATCCAGTACCTAAACGGTAGCTACGGACAAACCGACATCGGCGCTATTATGGCTCTGATTGTATTAAGTATTATTCCTATTGTAATATTCTACTTTGCTTGTCAGAAACACATTATTGAAGGTGTTGTAGCAGGCGCAGTTAAGGGATAATCAGTTTAAATTTCACAGCCCTCTGTTTTATGCAGAGGGTTGTTTTTTTGATTGTATAATTATTTATATAAAAGTAAATGTTTTTCTGTAATTTTTGTTGTAAATTTCTGTAATAAGTAGTATAATTATTAAAAAGCAAAACAGGGGGCAGAACTATGAAAAAAATAACCGCTTTAGTACTTTCTGTTATTTTGTGTTGCGGACTTCTATTTGGATGCGGAAATTCCGCCGTCAGCAACCAAACTTCTCCCAAGGATGTAAAAAATGTAAAATGGACTACATACGATTACAGTTTCAGTTTTGACACAACAAAGGACTGCAAGGGCATATATTCCTTTGATACAATGGAATATAACGTAACCGTAAATTTTGAGGGCAGTCATATTACGGTTGTGGACAACGATAAGAAGGACGCTGTTCTTTGGACAGGTATGTGGCAGTATAAGGACGATAAGAACAAAAAACTGTATGTGTACGGTATAAAGTACAATGTTGAGGACTATGAGGAGCTGTCCTCTTGTTACACAGACTTTATGGATATGAGAGCAGAAAAAGTAAAATAAGAGATAAATCCGCTGACCTAAAATCAGCGGATTTTTAGTATCGGTGATAAATATGGCAATGTGGAATCCTTGGCGTGGTTGCAAAAAATTCAGCGAGGGCTGTCGGTTTTGTTATATTCACAAGGGTGATATTAAAAGAGGAGTTAACACTGCGGATATAGTAAAGACAAAGGATTTTACAAAGCCTGTGGAAAGGCTGAAAAACGGCAATTACAAAATGAAATCCGGTTTAGTTTACCTTTGCTTTTCAACTGACTTTTTGATTGAGGATGCAGACTGTTGGCGGGATGAGTGCTGGAAAATGATTAAAGAAAGGTCCGATTGTCACTTTCTTTTTTTGACAAAGCGGATTTGCAGATTTACGGACTGTATTCCAAAGGATTGGGGCGACGGCTACGATAATGTATCGGTAGGCTGCACCATTGAAAATCAGGAAACAGCCGATAAAAGGTTGTCAATATTTAAGGATTTACCTATCAAACACAAGCTGATAACCGCCCAGCCTTTGATTGAAAATATCCAAATAGAGGAATATTTAGAGGGTATCGAAAGTGTGACAGTTGGCGGAGAATACGATACAAACAGTCGCCCCCTGTATTATGATTGGGTGCTGAATATCAGAGAGCAGTGCATTAGAAAAAACGTGGATTTTGACTTCAGGCAGTGCGCCACAAACTTTGTAAAGGACGGAAAAACCTACAAACTCCGGTACGGCGATTTGTGTAAACAGGCAAGACTTGCAAACATAAATTACAGGGCAAATAATGGAAAATGATTTAAACTTAATAATAAGCCTGTGAGTTCGACTTGAATTTACAGGCTTTTTGTTATAGAAATATTAACTTTATTTGATATACAAAATATTTTTAAAATCACTTGACAAGTTACCTGTGGGTTACTATAATAAAAGTAACTTACAGGTAACTTTTATAATTAAGAGGTAAAATAAATGAAAACCACCAAAAAAGATATAATAAACGCCGCCTTAACGGTCTTTTCACAAAAGGGTTACGAGGGTGCTTTGCTACGTGATATTTCCGATTCCTTGGGAATTACAAAGGCGGCATTATACAAGCATTACGAAAGCAAGGAAGCCCTTTGGAATACAATGATTGATTATGTTGAGGAGTATTACAACAGGCATATCGGCGAAGTTTCCAATATTAAAATTCCGAAAAATTGGGAGGAATTCAGGGAAATTTCTTTAAGGCAGATTAATTTCACCCTCCACGATGAAACCGTCAAGCGTGTCCGCAGACTGCTTACAATAGAGCAGTTTCGCAACGAGAGAATGTCGGCTCTTGCAACAAAGCATTTTATTACGGATATTGAAACACGGTTTACAAAAATATTTCAGGGAATGACGGAAAAGGGCATATTAAAACCCACCGATTGCAAAATTCTTGCTTTTCAGTTTACCGCACCTATTACGGTGCTGATTCACTATTGTGACCGAGAGCCAAGCAAGGAGTCGGAAATTATGGATAAAATCAAAGAACACATCAATCAGTTTTTGAAGGAGTACAGTAACAGATGAAAATAGTAATAATTCACGGACAAAACCACAAGGGCAGCACCTGTATGATTGCACAGGAGCTTGCGGATAAGATTAAGGATAAAGCACAGGGACAATCGGAAATTAAGGAGTTTTTTCTGCCAAAGGATTTTGACGAGCCTTGTTTAGGCTGTTATACCTGCTTTAATAATGATTTGACAAAGTGCCCTCATTACCCAAAACTTGAGCCTTTGGCTACTGGGTTGATTGAGGCTGATTTGATTATTTTGGAAAGCCCTGTGTATGTATATCACGCTACAGGACAGATGATGAGCTTTCTTGACCACTTCGGAACATGGTGGATAGTACACAGACCAAAGGCTGAAATGTGTAGTAAACAGGCAGTTGCAATTTCCACAGCAGCCGGCGGCGGTATGAAAAGCACTGTAAAGGATATGGCTGACAGCCTGGAAATGTGGGGAGTTGGCAAGGTGTATAAATACGGTGTAGGCGTTCAGGCTGTAAACCCCAAGGAAATCCCCAAAAGAATCCTAAAGAAAATACATAAAAAGACAGATAGATTATCAGATACTGTATGCAGAAATGCCGGCAAACAAAAAATGAACAGACGAGGTAAAAAGTGGTTCCACCTTATGAGATTCGCCCATAAACATTTCCCGCCTATGGAACCTGACTATACCTACTGGGAGAACAAGGGTTGGCATAAAAAGGCACGACCTTGGAAAAGTGAGCGTTAAAAATACCGACAGTAACCATATTTTGGAGGCTTTAAAATGAAAGCAATTAAAACAGAAAATTTAACAAAATTTTACGGAAAAAGTCGAGGAATTACCCACGTGAATCTATCCCTGGATGAGGGGGACTTTTTCGGCTTTATAGGGCCAAACGGTGCAGGAAAATCTACAACTATTCGCACACTTTTAGGCTTGATTTCCCCTACAAAGGGTAGCGGTCAGGTGCTTGGTAAAGACATTGTGAAGGACCGCATTGAAATATTGTCACAGGTCGGTTATCTGCCCAGTGAGGCGGTATTTTACAACGGTATGCGTGTTGGTGATATTCTTACCTACTCCGCTAAGCTCCACAAAACCGATTGCAAAGACGAGGCGAAAAAGCTATGTGAAAGGCTTGAGTTGGATACATCCCGCCGTGTAGATGAGCTGTCCTTGGGAAACCGTAAAAAGGTAGGCATTGTATGTGCTCTGCAGCACAAGCCTAAGCTCTATATTTTAGATGAACCTACAAGCGGATTGGACCCGTTAATGCAAAGGGAGTTTTATGAATTGCTGACGGAAAGAAACAAAGAGGGTGCAACAGTATTTCTGTCCTCACACGTTCTGTCGGAAATAGGTCGTTATTGCAAACATGCAGCAATTATCCGTGACGGTGAAATACTCGTATCGGACAGCGTGGAAAAGTTAGGTCATACCGGTGTAAAGCGAGTAACCTTGCAGGGTGCAGAGGATATTCCTCAAATTGACGGTGTAAAAAATGTGACACATGAAAAAGACTCTGTTAGTTTCCTTTATAGCGGAAATCCAAAAAATTTGCTGTCACATCTTACAAATATTGCTTTTACGGATTTTACCGTTACCGATCCGGATTTGGATGAAGTGTTTATGCACTACTACGGAAAGGAGGATAACTGAAATGACAATCTTTTTACACGAACTTAAGAGAAGCAAAATTTCTCTATTGATTTGGTCCTGCGCTATTGCTTTTATGCTTGCATTATGTGTGTTTATTTATCCTGAAATGAAATCCCAGATGGACGATATATCCACAATGTTTGCAGATATGGGCTCTTTTTCCGCAGCCTTTGGTATGGACAAAATTAATTTTGGCACATTTATCGGCTTTTTCGGTGTAGAATGCGGAGAAATTATGGGACTTGGGGGTGCGTTGTTTGCCTCTATTGTGGGAATTTCCGCCCTTGCAAAAGAGGAAAAAGAGCATACAGCCGAATTCCTCTTAACTCACCCTGTTTCAAGGGAAAGAGTGCTTATAGAAAAGCTCCTTGCGGTTTTTGTGCAGATTATTATTTTAAATCTTATTTCGGCTCTTGTGACGGTTATTTCAATGCTCGCTGTGGGCGAAAGTGCAGACGCAGAAATTATGTTTCTGCTGTTTCTCTCCTACTTTATAATGCAGATAGAGGTGGCTTCAATCACTTTCGGTATTTCCGCATTTATAAAAGGAAACGGACTTGGCATTGGTTTGGGTATTGCAATCTTACTGTATTTCCTGAATATTGTTTCCAACCTGACGGAGGACGCAAAATTCCTGAAATACATTACACCTTTCGGCTATACTGAGGGTGCAGAAATTATTTCAAACAGCGCTATTGAAATGAAGTACGTTGCCGTAGGTATTGGTCTTATGGCAGCAGGCATTGTGGTTGCCTTTATAAAGTACCGTAAAAAGGATATTGGATAAAAATGGATGTGATAAATTATGATTGATACAACTAAAATTAAAAATCAATTCAACAGCGATGCAAAAGCTTATGACAGTAAGAGGAGAATTTTTATCCCTTGCTTTGATGACTATTACATAAACACAACAAAATTTATTGCAAGCATAATTAAAGAGCCAAGTAATGTATTGGATTTAGGTGCAGGTACAGGGCTTTTGACTTCCTTTTGGTATAAGGGGTTTCCCAATGCCCATTATGTTCTTGACGATATATCCGTAGAAATGCTTAATATGGCAAAAGAGCGTTTTGATGATGCGACGAATTTTGATTACGTAACCGATAATTATAACGAAGCCTTGCCTAAGGGCGATTTTGACGTGATTATTTCCGCACTTTCGATTCATCACCTTGACGATGCTGAAAAGCAAAGCCTGTTTAACAAGATTTTTCATAAGCTGCCAAAGGGCGGTGTGTTTGTAAATTACGATATGTTCAATTCCGACACAAAGGAAATGACAGAGAAGTATAATCAATATTGGGAAAACTCGGTGCTGAACAGCCAACTTCCAATTTCGGATATTGAGCATTGGCAAAAGGGCAGGTCAATAGACAGGGAATGTTCCGTTAATGAAGAGATAGCTATGCTGAAATCAGCAGGCTTTGAAAACGTAAACTGCCTTTATTCAAATTTGAAATTCGGCGTTGTTATGGCAAAAAAGTAAGAAAGGAAACTTATTAATGGAACACATTATTGAAATTGAACACCTTTGCAAGTCCTTTGGTGATATAAAGGCTGTTCAGGATTTATCGTTTATCGTAAAACGCGGTGAGCTGTTTGCCTTTTT
Source organism: uncultured Clostridia bacterium (assembly GCA_945980035.1). Lineage (GTDB taxonomy): Bacteria > Bacillota > Clostridia > Oscillospirales > Acutalibacteraceae > Ruminococcoides. Next base: position 39,775 of record CAMFQG010000001.1, on the reverse strand, counting down.
AGGCGTTAACGGTGCAGGAAAATCCACAACTATTTCTATGCTCTGCGGACAGCTAAAAAAGGACAGCGGTAACATTTTGGTTTGCGGAGAGAACGTAGAGCGAAATTTTGAGAAAATCAGCAGAAAAATCGGAGTAGTTTTTCAGAATTCTGTCCTTGACGTACCTCTTTCTGTACGTGATAATCTGCGCAGTCGAGCTTCTCTTTACGGCATTAAGGGCAAAGCTTTTGAAAAAAGGCTCAATGAGCTTGCACAGCTTTTGGATTTTTCCGATTTGCTGAACCGTCCTCTCAATAAGCTTTCCGGCGGTCAGAAAAGGCGAATTGATATTGCCCGTGCTATTTTGCACAAGCCGGAAATACTGATTTTAGACGAGCCTACTACAGGACTGGACCCTCAAACGAGAAATCTTTTGTGGGATGTAATAAACAACCTCCGTAAGGAAAAGCAAATGACGGTATTTTTGACTACACACTATATGGAGGAAACCGCAGACGCCGACTATATTGTTATTCTTGACAGCGGAAAAATTGCCGCCAAAGGTACGCCTCTTTCCCTAAAAAACGAATATGCGGGGGATTATATCACCCTTTACGGTATAGACGAAAGCTCAGTCAAACAGCTTGGAATGCCATACGAATCCATAAGGGACGCTTTCAGAATTTCAGTTCCCAATACCGAAAAGGCAACTGAATTAATCCTGTCACACCCATATTTATTCAAAGATTATGAAATAATCAAGGGCAAAATGGATGATGTTTTTCTTGCTGTTACAGGCAAAAAACTTGTAGGAGGTGCAGAAAAATGATAGGCTTCTTTAATATGACAAGACGTAATCTTCGTCTGTTTTTCAAGGATAAGGGACTGTTTTTCTCCACGTTAATCACCCCAATTATATTGCTTGTTTTGTATGCGACTTTTCTTGCAAATATATACAGGGACAGCTTTGCTTCTGCACTGCCCGATGGAGTAGTTATTCCCGATGAGCTTTTAAACGGTACGGTTGTGTGTCAGCTGACTTCCTCTTTGTTGGCTGTTTGCTGTGTTACGGTTTCCTTTTGTGCCAATCTGATTATGATTTGGGACAAGGCTAATAAGAGCATAAATGATTTTACCGTTTCACCTGTTAAACATTCTACCCTTGCGGTTAGTTATTTTGTTGCCTCAGCTGTCAGTACGCTGATTATAACCTTTACTGCTCTTGGGGTGAGTTTAGGTTATGTTGCGATTATACAAGGCTGGTACTTATCCTTTACGGATGTTTTGTGGGTTATCTTAGATGTGCTTTTGCTGACTCTTTTCGGCACAGCCCTTTCCTCCTGCATTAATTTCTTTTTGAGTACAAACGGTCAGGCGTCCGCTGTAGGTACAATCATCAGCGCCGGTTACGGTTTTCTCTGCGGTGCTTATATGCCTATTTCAAACTTCTCTCAAGAGCTGCAAAATGTATTGATGTTTCTTCCGGGTACATACGGAACAAGCTTGTTGAGAAATCATATGATGCGTGGAGTTTTTGAGGAAATGAAAGCATACGGCTTCCCTGATGACGTAATGACAGGAATCCGCGACAGCATTGACTGTAATCTATACTTCAACGGAAATGAAGTTCCTGTGGAGATGATGGCGGGGGTGCTTATTGGCTCGGTTCTGCTGTTTACAGGTATTTTCGTTTTGATGAATATACTAAAAAAGAAAAGATAACTGTTTGCATTTTGAAGCTTTAAGGCTGACAAAACTGATTCAAAAATGACAAGATAAAATTTTTCCCGGACTGTATAATGATGTCAAACAGAGGAAAGGTGTGAAAATTTATGGAATGGCTGACGGCAATCAGAAAATCAATTGGTTATATTGAGGAGCATTTAAACAGTCATATCAGTGCGCAGGATGTGGCTGAACAGGTGTATATGTCCCCTCTGTATTTTCAAAGAGGTTTTCAGGTAATGACAGGTTATTCCGTATCGGAGTATATCCGTAACCGTAAGCTGTATCTTGCCGCTCTTGAGTTAAAGAACGGCAACAGGAAAGTCATAGATATTGCTTTTGATTACGGTTACGATACACCGGAAAGCTTTACAAAGGCTTTTGTCCGCTTTCACGGAAACTCGCCTATTCAGGTAAAGCAGGGTGGATATTTTAAAACCTTTCTTCCGTTGAATATCAATATTACGGTTCAAGGAGGAAATATTATGAACTACAAAATAACTCGAATGTTTGGACTAAAGGTAATCGGATTTGCAAAGGAGTTTTCCTTTGATACCGCCTATGATGAGATTCCAAAGTTTTGGGATGAAATCTGTGAGAAATATGCCGCAAATGTTTATGCAGGAAATCAGCCGGCAAATGAATACGAAAAAGCTCTGATAGATAACTGTATTGGCGAATACGGGATTTGTATTGATGAGGGCAAGGCTGCCGGTGAGGGTAAATTCACTTATCTGATTGCAGGTAAATATACCGGCGGCGAAATTCCTGAGGGAATGATGCAGTATGAATTTTCTGCCGGTGAATGGGCAGTATTTGACTGCGTGGGACCGGTTCCTGAGGCACTTCAATCTCTGAATACACAAATTTTCAAGGAATGGTTACCGGGCAATCCGGACTACGAAATAAGCGGTAATGCAAATGTTGAATGGTACGACTGTGTAAACGGCGAGAAAACCGACCCTGATTACCATAGCGCAATTTGGATTCCCGTTAAGAGGAAATAAAACAAAATATACACAAAAAACAAGACGGAGCAAGTTATCGCTCCGTCTTATTGTATAACGAAAACCACGCGACTATCGCGTGGTTCAAAAAAGAGGAACACAGCAATTTGTGTTCCTCTTTCTCTTTATAATGTTATTACATAATGTTAAGCAGTGACAGAAGTCCCTGTCCGTGGGCAACGCTTAAAAATGCTGTTGCAAATACAAGAGATACAATAGTCATCAGCTTAATTAAAATGTTCAGTGCAGGGCCTGATGTATCCTTGAACGGGTCGCCTACTGTGTCGCCTACAACGGAAGCCTTGTGAGCTGCTGAGCCTTTGCCTTCCTCAGGCAGACCTTCGATATACTTCTTTGCGTTGTCCCAGGCACCACCGCTGTTAGCCATAAAGATAGCAAGCATAACGCCGGAAATAAGTGCACCTGCAAGCAAACCGCCAAGGCTTTCTACGCCAAGAACAAAGCCTACAATAATGGGAACAACTACAGCCATAACACCGGGGATAATCATTTCCCATAAAGCGGCTTTAGTTGAGATAGAAACACAACGTGAGTAATCAGGCTTATCCTTACCCTGTAAAATGCCGGGCTTTTCTTTAAACTGACGGCGAACCTCTGCAATCATTTTGTTAGCCGCACGGCCTACACTGCTCATTGTGAAAGCAGAGAACAAGAACGGCAACATACCGCCGATAAACAGACCGACAACAACCTTTGGATCAAGAATACTCATACCGCTGTCAACAATGTTAGTAGTTGCTGCAAAGGAAGCGAACAGAGCAAGTGCTGTCAAAGCGGCAGAGCCGATAGCGAAGCCTTTTCCGATAGCGGCAGTTGTGTTACCAACGCTGTCAAGCTTATCTGTGATTTTTCTGACCTTAGGGTCAAGCTCGCTCATTTCTGCAATACCGCCTGCATTGTCGGCAATAGGACCGTATGCGTCAACGGCAACAGTCATACCTGTTGTTGAAAGCATACCAACAGCCGCAAGAGCAATACCGTAAAGTCCCATTCCGTTGCCGCCCATGGAGCTGCCACAGGCATAAGCAACTAAAATACCGATAACGATGAAGATAATAGGGATAGCAGTTGATTTCATACCAACGCTGATACCTGTAATAATGTTTGTAGCGGAGCCTGTTTTTGAGCTTTCTGCAATTTCCTTAACAGACTTGTATTTTTCTGAGGTGTACATTTCTGTCAGCTTACCGATGGCTGTACCTACCACAAGACCTGCAAGTACACAGAAAAACGGCATTAAGCTGTTCAGCATAAAGTAGCTTATAAGTCCACCACCAATAATTACGATAGCAGTTGCAACGTATTCACCGATATTCAGTGAGCGCTGAGGGTCTGAGTTTTCCTTACCGCGAACAAAGAATACGGAAATAACCGAACCGATAATACCTACTGCACAAAGCAACATAGGGAAGAGTGCATACTCAATAGCCTCAGCTCCCTGTACTGCGGCAAAAGCCAAAGTGATAGCAGATACGATTGAACCTACATAGCTTTCAAACAGGTCAGCACCCATACCGGCAACGTCGCCTACATTGTCGCCTACGTTATCAGCGATTGTAGCAGGGTTACGAGGGTCATCCTCAGGGATACCTGCCTCAACCTTACCTACAAGGTCAGCACCAACGTCAGCGGCCTTTGTGTAGATACCGCCGCCTACACGAGCAAACAGTGCGATTGATGAAGCACCAAGGCTAAAGCCTGTGAAAATGTTAAGCATTTCTGCGTTTTTGGCAAGGTTAAACTGTGAAACGAGGAATACAAATATCAAGCCCAAGCCGATAACTCCCAAGCCTACAACGGAAAGTCCCATTACAGCACCGCCACGGAAAGCAATCTTCAATGCTTTGTGCATACCGTGTTCCTTAGCGGCGTTCGCAGTGCGGACATTTGCCATAGTAGCAACGGTCATACCGAAGTAGCCTGCAAGTGTTGAGAACAGTGCACCTATGATGAAACATACTGCTGTGAGCCAGTTAATAACAAAACCGATTGCAACAAACAGAAGCACTGCAAATACAATCAGGATTTTGTACTCTGAAAACAGAAAGGCACGGGCACCTGAAGCGATAGCTCCTGAAATTTCCTTCATTCTGTCGGTACCTTTGTCCTGTCTTTTGATGAACAACGCAAAGTACAGAGCAAAGAGTACGGCGATAACACCGGCGCCTATAAAGGCAATAAGCTCCATTGTCATAAAATCATCTCCTATCCCTACGCCTAAAGTATAAGCATAGAAATTTTGAATATAAATATTCTGTTATAGTCTTTCGATTTTACCACAAATAGCGGTAAAAATCAATATTTTACAAAAAATTCAGTAAAACTAAGGTAGTAAAAAGGAGTTGGAACACCAACTCCTTTTTCATTAGGTTAGCTTTTTGCAATATTACAAATAGTATCCACACAGCATTGAATACCCAGGGAAGAGGAGTTTAGACAAAGGTCGTAATACTCCGCAACACCAAATTCCGTGTTGGTATAACGTGCGCAATACTTTTTTCGTGATTTGTCAATATGACGCATCTGGTCACTGATTTTAGAGATTGAGGTATCAGGCATTTTTTCGTGCATACGCTGTAATCTCCAGTAAGGATTTGCATGAACAAATACGTGAAGGCAGTCGCTGAATTCCTTTAAAATAGTGTTGGCGTTTCTGCCTACAATAACGCAATTTCCGTGTTCCGCAAGCTTGTGGATTACATTATGCTGAGCCTCAAACAGCTTGTCGCTGACAGGTCTGTTGTAAAAGCCAAACAGACTTTGTGCAAAGCCAAAATCCATAGCAACCTTTTCGTCATAACGTACGATGCTGGCAAGGTCAAGCCCTGCTTCCTCGCAAGCCTTTAAAATAATAGCCTTATCAAAATAATCAAAACCAAGCTTTTGTGCAACAGCTCTGCCGATTTCTCCGCCGCCTGCGCCAAATTCTCGGCTTATAGTTATTATTTTTTTCATCTTATACTCCTATTAAAGCACCTTGTTTAAGAAGTCTATTGTACGTGGTTCCTTTGGATTGTTAATAACCTCATCGGGAGTACCCTGTTCTACAATATATCCGCCGTCCATAAAGATGATTCTGTCGGCAACCTCACGTGCAAAGCCGATTTCGTGAGTAACAACAACCATTGTCATACCGCCCTTGGCAAGCTCCTTCATAACTGCAAGAACTTCGCCTACCATTTCAGGGTCAAGGGCAGATGTAGGTTCGTCAAAGAGCATTACGTCAGGCTCCATTGCAAGAGCTCTCGCAATAGCCACACGCTGTTTCTGTCCGCCTGAAAGCTGAACAGGATATGCGTCAGCCTTGTCAACCATTCCGACACGCTCCAAAAGCTGCATACCCTTTTCCTTTGCTTTATCCTTGGTCATCAGCTTTAATTCAACAGGTGCTAACATTATATTCTGTAGTACTGTTTTGTGATTGAATAAATTAAAGTGCTGGAATACCATACCGATATTTTCTCTTGCTTTGTTAATATCGGTGTGCTTGTCGGTAATCTCCTGACCGTCAACTACAATCAGTCCGTCGGTTGCAACCTCAAGCTGATTTAAGCAACGTAAGAATGTGGATTTACCGCTGCCTGATGGGCCTAAAAGTACAACAACCTCGCCCTCTTTGATGTCAACGCTGATGTCCTTCAGTACCTCTAATTTTCCAAAACTCTTTTTAAGGTTTTTAACGTGAATCATTACATTATCGTTTGTCTTCAATGCTAATCCTCCGTTCTAACCATTTTGCAACTCTGCTCAATGTTATGATAACAATCATATACATAACGCCGATGATTGCCCAGGTTTCAAGACTTTTCAGTGTATTACCTGCGATAGTGCTACCCATATTTGTAAGCTCAGGGAAGCCGATAACCGAAAGAATAGATGTATCCTTCAGTGTGATGATAAACTGGTTAATAATTGATGGAATCATTGTTCTGATAGCCTGAGGCAACAATACAAGTCGCATACTTTTGCTGTAGGAAAGACCTAAGCTGCGGCTTGCCTCCATCTGTCCTTTGTCAACACTTTCGATACCGGCTCTGAAAATTTCAGCCATATAAGCACCGCAGTTCATGGCAAGTGCTATTGTACCTGCCTGCAAGGCGGTCAGCTTAAATCCCGGAACACCCATTGCCTGAATACAAACAGGAATACCGAAGTAAATGAAAAATGCAAGTACGATAAGCGGAACGCCACGCACTGCGTCAACGTAAATTGTGCCGATTAAATTAAAGAAACGATTTTTGCCTACATTCATCAAAGCAAAAATCAGACCGATAATCATAGCGAATACAAGAGATAGAAGTGTAAGCAACAGAGTTTGTCCCAAAGCCTTTATCAACAATGGCCCGTAGGAGCTGAGGATTCTGAGAATAGTAGAACCCGAGTCGGCTATTGCGTTTCCGATGCCTACAAAAAAGCCTTGAATACCGCCGACAGCTTCACCATCGGCAGCAAGGAGATTCAAAACATTTTCTGTCATCCGTTTTTCCCCTTTCAATTAATATAAGATAATATGCAAGAATATGCAAGCAAGGATAAGCCTTGCTTGCATAGGTTGGTATAAGATTATGTTTTAGAAATTAACCTAAGTATTTCTCTAAAATTTCGTCGTATTTACCGTTGTCTTGGATGTTCTTAAGACCTGCGTTAAACATATCGAGAAGCTCCTGATTAGCCTCGTCCATAATAGCAAAGCCGTAAGGAGAACCTTCGTTAGCCATACCCTCAGGAATCTCAAGGTCTAAGTCGCCCTCTTTGATAGAAGCCTGCATAATAGGTGTGTCCTCAACACAAGCGTCGCTGTTGCCGAGGATAACGTCCTGATACATTGTTGGAGAATCCTTAAATCTTGTAATTTTTAAATCGTATTCGTCCTTTAGCTCTTCAGCAAAGTCAGCGCCTGCAGTACCGTTCTTAACTGCGATTGACTTGCCCTTTAAATCATCAAAGCTCTTGATGTCGCTGCCCTTTTTAACAACGAATGTCTGAGTAGCGTTGTAGTAACCGTCAGAGAAAATCCAGCCTGAGTCGATTCTTTCCTGCTTGATTGTTGCGCCTGCAATAAGACCGTCAGCCTGTCCTGCCTGAACAGCGGCAACAGCAGCGTCCCAGCCTAAGCTGTTAAGCTCGATTTCAAAGCCCTGATCCTCAGCGATAGCATTGATAATATCAACGTCAATACCTACAAAGTCGCCGTTTTCGTCAGTGTATTCAAAAGGCTTGAATACTGTGTCTGTAGCAATGATGTACTTTTTGCCTGTTGAAGAAGTTTCGGTTTCGCCGGAGCCACAAGCAGCAAGCACGCCTACGCATAGTGCAAGGCACATAAATAACGCTAATACTCTTTTGATGTTTTTCATTTTTTTAACCTCCTTAAAAATAAACAAAGTATGGGTTGCGTCAAATAAGACACCAACGTCCCATACTCACTATTGTAATAATACATAATTATTTCAAATTTGTCAATAGAATAGAGAAATAATGCAAATATTTGTATAATATTTACAAAAAACCGGTAAAATATGCTACAGAAAGACGAAAACAAAAAATTCTATTGACAAAAGATTGTATTAGTTGTATTATGATTGTAGTATTTGTAGTAATACAAATGTGATTTTATTAGATACATTTTATGTATCGGAAAGGATGAAAGATGTTTACGTTGGATTTTTCCTCAAGAAAACCAATCTATGAGCAGGTTTACAGCAACGTGGTACGGCTTGTGTCAATGGGTGTTCTGAAACCCGGTGAAAAGCTTCCGCCGGTGCGTACCCTGGCAACACAGCTTTCCGTAAATCCAAATACTGTTGCAAAAGCCTACAGGGAGCTTGAAAGTGACGGATATATCTGTTCGGCAGTCGGCAGAGGCAGTTTTGTTTCTGAGGATTTAACTGCAAAGGACGCTGAGAAGAATATTGTGCTGAACAATTTGGAAAATCAAATCAAGGTTGCAATTTCCTATGGAGTAACAAAAGAGGAGATTACGGAAATCACAGACAGAAATTTCCCTAAATCATAGAAAATTTGGGCAACAAATTTTATAAGGAGGACAATATGCTTGAAATAAAAAATGTTACTAAAATATTCGGCGAAGTCAAGGCATTGAACAATCTCAGCTTTAATGTCCAAGAGGGTACTGTGTTTGGACTTGTGGGTTCAAACGGTTCAGGTAAATCAACCCTGCTTCGTGCAATAAACGGAATTTATAATGTAGAGGAAGGTCAGATTCTGATTGACGGCGAAAGCACCTTTGAAAATATTAACGCAAAGAATAAGTGCTTTTTCATTTCCGACTTCCCGTACTTTTTCAACTACTCTACAGTAGAAAATACTGCATATATTTACAGAAAAATATATGAAACATGGGACGAGGATTACTACAATCAGCTTTGCTCAACCTTCCCCATTAACAAAAAACAGAGAATTATAAATATGTCAAAGGGTATGCAACGTCAGGCGGCTTTGATTTTGGCACTATCCACAAAACCAAAGTACCTTTTCCTTGATGAAATTTTTGACGGACTTGACCCTGTTGTACGTCAACTTGTTAAGAAGTTGTTGATTACCGCGGTAACCGACAACAACACAACGATAATGATTGCATCCCATAATCTCCGTGAACTTGAGGACGTGTGCGACCATATAGGTTTGTTACATAAGGGCGGAGTTATTATGGAGCGTGAGCTTGACGATATGAGGCTCGGTATTCATAAGGTGCAGATTGCATTTAAGGAGAATACGGAGCAGAGTGTTTTTGACAGCTTTAATATTACAAATATCAAACGTCAGGGCAACTTGTTCAACCTGACAATCAAAGGTGAAGAAAGCGAGTTTATGCCAAGGTTAGAGGCTTTAGGCCCTGTGTTCTTAGAGTCATTACCGCTGACATTGGAGGAAGTATTTATTAACGAAATGGAGGGAGCAGGCTATGACATCAACAACATCTTATAAAAACAGTTTAAAACAGGCTTGGTCAATTCTTAAGTGGACCTTAAAGTCAAGTGAGGCTGTGATGATAATTTACCTGTCGCTTTTGGCATTTTCCGGAATTTGTTTTGTAGTCCTTAACATAGGAGTTAACAGCTTAATCGCTGTGTCGGGTATGTCTGCAAGTGAGATAGCTAAAGAGTCTTCTGCGTTTACTGAGGTAGCCTCAATATTATATATGAGTGAGGTTTCCGGACTTGCAGTAATTTTTTCATTTGTACTTGCAATAATGGGATTCGGGTATCTCCACAATAAGAGAATGACAGATATGTTCGGCGCAATGCCTGTGTCAAGAAGAACATTGTTCTTCTCAAAATGGGCGTCATCAATTATTATCCCCGCAGTACCGATGCTGTTTATCAACCTGATTTTAAATATATTTGTACCAAAGAGTGAAGAAATAAATGAGGGTTTGGCAGCCTTATCCCAAATAGGTATTTATTACGGTAATACTTTTGAAAGTACATTCAGAACATTAATTGCCATTGTTGCCTGTGTAAGCTTTTTCGGTCTGTTATCCATTTGTTGCGGTAAAAAGTCCGACGCTATTATTTCTACAATAGTAATTATGGGCGCTTTCCCTGTGGCTATGGCGTTATTACAGTTCTTGCCTATGAGCCTGATTAACGGCTATGTTGCAAACATCAACATTGACCTGATTGTTGCTTTAACACCTGTATCTGCAACAGAGTCAGGACCTATCTGGTATTGGCTGTTGTTTATCGGCGTGTGCCTTGTGCTTTCATTCTTCTTGGTAAAGAACAGAAAGTCAGAAGCTGCACAATCTCACTTTGCATACAGACTGCCATTTGAGCTTGTAAAAATTATCGTAAGCTTTGCAGTAGGTATTACTATCGGCTATCTGTTCCTGTTGATATTAGGCTGGAATGCAGACAGATTCGGTTGCTACGGTGCTTTCTGGCTGGGTATGATTTTAGGCTCAATAGTTACTCATACAATTTTGCAAATCGTACTTAATCACGGATTCAAGGGTTACTTGAAGGGACTTATCTCCTACGGAGCAATGATTGGTACATTTGCTGTAGTATTTTTAGTTTTGGCTACAGGCTTTTTGGGTTACGAAAGTTACGTGCCAAAGGCAGAGGATGTTAAGTCTGTTACATTTACAGACGGCGCAGCATATATGGTCAACGGTGAAAACATAATCAAAAATAACTACTCTGAGGATAAAAAACTTATTGAAAAAACAGTAAACGCACACAAGGCGATTTGTGATGAATACAGCAAAAAGCCTTTGACAATGTTCCAGTTATCAGGGGTAAATATCGTTAATACCCTTACCAACAACGTGTCAGAAGCAATTTATTTTGAATACAGTGGGTATCACTACGATGGCAGCCTTCTCAGAATTACATATACTCTGAATAACGGCACAAAGGTAAACAGAGTTTATACAACAGAAAAGATTGGCAAGAACGGCGTTGCAGTACGTAAAATTGACGCTTATGATGATTTGATTAATTCCATGGAGTTTAGGAGCATAACAGAGGCGTTGTTTATTCTTGATGAAAACTACTGTAAGGTTGCAGAGATTACCGCCATGACTGACGACGACTTTGAAGTTCAGCCGGTAATTAAGGATAAAGAACAAATAGCACAATTAATTCAGGCATTAAAAAAAGATGTTATTGCCGATGAGGATAGAGATTACTTATTGGATTCTTATGACGATGATGATGTGGCTTTGGTTGACTTGTACTACGGAAATGCCAAGCATAGATATGATAACTACGACTTGTGGATATATGTTAACGACGGTTATAAGAACACTATCAAGGTTTTAGAAAATCTATCAATTCTTGAAAAGGCAAAAAATATCTAAAAGCCCCCTATAAATAGCCTCCCCTGTAGGGAAAATCCTGCAAGGGAGGCTGTTTTAAAAATAAAGTTATCTAAAAGTGGTTATTGTATGAAAATCGTAAAGACAAGAAAGGAGGATAGAAAATGAAAAGATATTTAAGCTTGGCAGTTTGTATGCTGTTGATTTTAGGCGTGATTTTTCAAAGCGGTTGTGCTTACTTTAGTAACGTTTCTAATGTAACCGTGTCTAAAGTGTCCTCGGACGTATATACCGAAGAAGAAATTGATCAGGCAATAGATGTTGCGAAAGACTACTTTGTTGCAAATTTTCAAGGTTGCACATTGAAAGAAATCCGTTTTGAGGGTGATGACACTAAAGAATGGAAACATTGGGCAAAACAGGCTGGCGCAGATGAAGCTATAGTTCTGTATTCGGATTTTGTAACAGGCTCCAATGCAGTAATGGGACAAAGCGGACTTGAATCCAATGAAGAGTATCTCGGTTGGAATTGGATTTTAGTAAGAAATGACGGCGGACAGTGGACACATTACCACGATTATTAATATCTATATATTTTTGAACAAACTAAGGGCAACCCTAAAATTTCAGAGTTGCCCTTGATTTGTTTTTCCATATTTGAGGTGATTATATAGGCTCCCTTGTGTAAAGGGAGCTGTCGGCAAAGCCGACTGAGGGATTGTAAAAAAGGCGTTTAATTACTACATAAAAGCTTAATTCACCGCCCACAATCCCTCCGTCAAAACTAATAAGTTTTGACACCTTTCTCCGAAAGCGGGCACCCTTTTGTCAGCTACGCTGACATTTTCCCTATCAGGGAAATAACCCTTTGCACAAGGGAGGCGTTGTTTATTTGCTAAATTTGTGCATATTTAGTTAAGTGCCTCGATTGCGGCTTTAATCATTGCAATAGTTTCTCTTTCTTTTTCTGCCTGTCCCTTAACCTTTTCTACTACTGCCGCAGGAGCTTTTGCAACAAAGCCTTGGTTGTTTAGTTTGCCCTCACTTTGAGCAAGACGTTTTTCAACCTGCTGTAGTTCCTTTGTAAGTCTTTCAAGCTCGGCTTTTTTGTCAACAAGCTCGTCCATAGGAATGTAGATTTTTGCGTCGGCAGTAACGATATTTACCGCACCCTCTAAGTCAAAGCTTTCGCCTACTTCAACCTCGCTTGCTGACGCAAGCTTGCAGATAAACTGCGCTCCTGATTTAAAGGTGTCCTCAAATTTTGTAGCAATATATACCTTTGCTTTCTTTGAGGGAGGTACGTTCATTTCGTTTCTGCGGTTGCGGATACCTCTGATTGCGTTCATAACCTTTTCCATCTGAGCAACTGCCTCAGGATAATCAAGGGCAGAGTCAAACTCAGGATACTGTGCAAGCATTACTGTTTCGCCTTCGTGAGGAATAGTCTGCCAGATTTCCTCGGTAATGTATGGCATAAATGGGTGCAGAAGTCTTAAAATCTTTTCCAAAGTCCATACAAGCACCTGTCTTGCGTTCTGAGCAGTTTCGCCCTCAGACTGAAGCCTTGATTTTGCAAGCTCAATGTACCAGTCGCAGAAGCAATCCCAGATAAAATCGTAGAGCTTTTGAACAGCAACACCAAGCTCAAACTTTTCAAGATTTTCGTTAATTTCCTTTGCAACATTGTTCAGTGTAGAAACAATCCACTTGTCCTCTGTTGTAAGTGTTTCAGGAAGCTCATTCTTAACATCATAATCGTCAATGTTCATATGAACAAATCGACTTGCGTTCCATAGCTTGTTGGCAAAGTTTGCACAAGCCTCAACTCTCTTTTCGGAGAAACGCATATCGTTGCCCGGTGAGTTGCCTGTTGCAAGGAAAAATCTCAACGCGTCAGCACCGTATTTGTCGATAATCTCAAGTGGATCAATGCCGTTGCCCAATGATTTACTCATTTTAACACCGTTTTCGTCACGAACAATACCGTGCATAAATACTGTGTCAAAGGGCTGGCTGTCCATCTGCTCGCAAGAGGAGAAAATCATTCTTGCTACCCAGAAGAAAATAATATCGTAGCCTGTTACAAGGGTGTTTGTAGGGAAGAAGTAGTCAAGCTCAGGTGTTTTGTCAGGCCAACCGAGTGTTGAGAAAGGCCACAAAGCAGAGCTAAACCAGGTGTCCAGAGTGTCCTCATCTTGCTTCAGGTGATTTTTACCGCACTTGGGACAGGTCTGTGGAGCTTCCTTTGCAACGATAACCTCACCGCAATCCTCACAGTACCAAGCCGGAATTCTGTGTCCCCACCAAAGCTGACGGCTGATACACCAATCCTTGATGTTCTCCATCCAATGGTAGTAAACCTTTTCAAATCTGTCAGGAATAATTTTTGTTTTACCGCTTCTTACACATTCAATGGCAGGCTTAGCCAAAGGCTCCATTTTTACAAACCACTGCTTTGAAACTCTGGGCTCTACTGTTGTTTTACAGCGGTAGCAAGTGCCTACGTTGTGAGTGTGGGGCTGGATTTTTACAAGGAATCCGCCCTCTTCAAGGTCTTTAACAATGGCTTTTCTTGCTTCGTATCTGTCCATACCTGCATATTTTTCGTACTCGTCAATGATTTTTGCATCATCTGTCATTACGTTGATTACAGGTAAATTGTGTCTTAGTCCAACCTCAAAGTCGTTAGGATCGTGGGCAGGGGTGATTTTAACTACACCTGTACCGAACTCAGGGTCAACGTACTCGTCGGCAACTACAGGAATCTCTCTGCCTACAAGTGGAAGTGTAACTGTTTTGCCGATAAACTCTTTGTATCGTTCATCCTCAGGGTGAACTGCTACAGCAGTATCGCCAAGTAATGTTTCGGGACGTGTTGTAGCAAGCTGAACGTATCCGCTTCCGTCAGTTAAGGGATAACGCAAGTGCCAGAATGAGCCTTCTTGTTCCTCAAAGTCAACCTCAGCGTCTGAAATTGATGTTAAGCAATGAGGACACCAGTTGATAATACGCTCACCGCGGTAGATTAAGCCCTTGTCATACAGACGTACAAAAACTTCCTTAACAGCCTTACTGCAGCCCTCGTCCATTGTAAATCTTTCTCTGTCCCAGTCACAGGAGGAGCCTAACTTTTTAAGCTGTTCTGTAATTCTTCCGCCGTAAAGTCTTTTCCATTCCCAGGCTCTCTCTAAAAATCCATCTCTGCCAAGGTCGTCTTTGGTAACGCCCTCTTTACGCATAGCCTCAACGATTTTAGCCTCGGTTGCGATTGATGCGTGGTCTGTGCCCGGCAGCCACAATGCAGAGTAGCCCTGCATTCTTCTCCAACGGATTAAAATATCCTGCAAGGTTTCGTCAAGAGCATGTCCCATATGGAGCTGACCGGTAATATTCGGCGGTGGCATAACGATAGTATAAGGTTTTTTGTCCTTGTCAACTTCTGCGTGAAAATAATTTCCTTTCATCCAAAAGTCATAAATTCTGTCCTCGAAATCGCGAGGGTTATATGACTTTGAAAGTTCCTTTGCCATAGCAATCTCTCCCTTTTATTATAATTGATAATGTATAATTGATAATTGATAATGAATGACGTGTAGAAAAATTGATAAATAATTAAACTCAGTTTCCCGACCGAATTTATAGACCGCCTACGGCGGAGAATTGTGATTATTGTCGGGCAGAAATGTTTTTTGTTAAGACAAAGTTATCTGCTCAACTACATTATCCATTGTCAATTATCCATTAAATAAAAAGCCCTGAGCGTAAAGCTCAGGGCGAACAAACTGTCCGTGGTACCACCTGTATTCAGATAATATCTGCACTCAGTACGGGCAAAAGCCGATACATCTCCCTTTAACGGTGGAAACCGTTGAAGCCTAATAGGAATAATCCGTTCAGTTCAAAGCTCAGAGGCTACTTCTACACTTCCGTCACAAGGGTTTACACCGACCACCCTTTCTCTTTGCATCAGAAAAGTGTTTACTCCTCCTCGTCATAGCCGTTAGTTATCAAATTAAAGATATTCTATCATAGGAAAATTACCTTGTCAATACGGTATTTTTCAAAATTATTTTAATTGTAAATCAACTGAAAGAAAAAGGTTGACAATTCATAAAAAGATGTTATAATTGTAAACGATAAAGTAAGTAGAGGTTGACAATTGTGGAGAATTTAAAAAACAAAAAACTTTATAAGTTAGTGCTTTCTGCTATGTTTGTTGCAGTTATAGCAATCTGCTCATGGATTTCTATACCTACAACGGTGCCTTTTACACTGCAAACCTTAGGCATTTTTATTGCCGCAGGCTTGTTAGGCTGGAAGTACGGAACATTGAGTGTAGCAGTGTATATTCTTTTGGGACTTGTGGGAGTTCCTGTGTTTGCAAACTTCAGCAGCGGTGTGGGAGCCATTGTAGGACCTACAGGCGGTTATATTATCGGTTTTCTGTTTACCGCTTTGGCAGTAGGCTTGATTACAAAATTTTTCGGCAAGAAGCTTTATGTGCTTATAATTGCTATGGTTGTAGGCTTGGCACTTTGCTACCTGTTCGGCACAATATGGTTTATGATTGTATATCAATGCGACTTTGCAGCGGCTTTGATGATGTGCGTTGTGCCGTATCTGATTTTTGACGGTTGCAAGATTTTACTTGCCTCAATCCTTGTAAACAGACTGCATAAATATGTTTAAGCTAAGACCCCATCACGGAATTTGCATAGGCTTCTTTCAAGGCAAGGGATACAGTAAAGAATTTACGGAGCATATGACAGAAATAATAAAGTATCTTCAGGAGAATAACCCCAAAATTTGCGTTACTTCAAGCGTTGATGAAATCTGCAAGGCTTGTCCCAACAACATAGAGGGTAAATGCAACGGTGATGAAAAAGTTTCGGCAATCGACAAAAGATGCCTTGATGCTGTAAATATTAAGGATAATACCATTATCAATTACAAGGACTACAAAGCCTTGATTAAGGAGAAAATTTCAGATAAAGCCATTGGCAGCGATATTTGCAGGGATTGTCAATGGACTGACCTATGCTATAAACAGCACTGCTCTTAATTGCGCAGTGCTGTTTATTTATCTATCATTTCATATCTTTTCATAATAAGGTTGACAAGCTCTTTGCTTCTGACTTTCATATTCAACTCTTTGATAATACTCATTATCATATCCTCAGTAACTGTAGGAATAAGCCGTTTGTTTTCCGGGTGGTTTGACAGAAATTCGTTAAAAAGGTTGATAAGAATATCGTTTTTTGTGGGTGCTTTCGGATAGCCTCTTGAAATGAGAGCCATATTATGGTCAAAAACAGGAGCAAAACCTGTAAGCTCACCGGTTTTTGTATCTCGGAGAAGTCCGAAGTTTGCAGTGTGTCTGTCCGGATTTGCAACAATGGTGTCAAGGAAAATCATTTTTACAAAGTCCTCTATTGCCTGCGGACAAAGTTTTTCTAATATTTCGGCGGTGTCCCCATAATCCTCGTTATCTCCCATAAAGGTAAAAGCAGGCTCAAAATTCACCCTTGCACTGTGGGTAAAGTCGAGAGTTTTAACACACTTATTGCCACGTTCATAGACAGCCATATTTATTCCTAAGGCTTTGCCTAATTTATATATGAACAACTCGGAAAATTGCTCATTATGATTTGCAGACTTGAACATCCACCACTTTCCGTCAATCAATTTCCAACACTTTTCAAAACTTCCGATATTAGTCAGTTCAGGTGTTTTAGAGCGTTTGGAATTAGCGGCTCTGTTAAAACTTACATAACTTCCTTTAAGTGCCAGTCCTGCAAAATAATCGTCGGAAAAACGGACGTCTTCATACTTTAGTTGACTGTCAAGAGGTTTTATCCAATAGTTGTCGGTTATGGTTGCGGCATTAACATAGAGGACTGTGCTGATATCGTCTTTTTCTTTTAGCCTGAGTGCTTTTTTCAGCAGACGTGAGTTTGCTCTGTGAGAATCAATCGCTCGTGTTTCAAGCCACATATCTGCATTGTGAACACGCTGTAAGTAAAGGGGCAGAAGGTTTTTATTTAAAACTGTCAGCTCATTGTTTTTCCACTTGGCAACGGCTGTGTTCCCTGACATAATGTAATAATTTTTATTTGCCATTTATTCTGCTCCTTTCCCGATTATTTTATGATTTGATTTTACCATATTAATATCAGTCTTTCAAGTATTTAGCATAAAAGGACTTATAGGGCATTAATTTGACAAGATAATTCATTGACTTTTATTGCTTGTTGGAGTAAAATATAAAATGTATAACTGTTATTATGGGTTAAAGTAGCATTTTTGATATTTGTTGCCCAAAAAAGAAAGGGGAGTTTGTACCGTGCAGTATATTATGGATGTAGCTGTTGTTGCTTTGCGTATTCTTATGCCCGTTTATACTATCATTATTGTATATCAGTGCTTTGCGGCTATGCGACGTCGCAGACGTCCGGAGCGACCGTTGGTGCTTTTGCAGGATTTAGACAGCGGTGTAAAAACTCCTGTGCTGTTTTGGGAAAATTCAATAGGCAGAAGCAGAGGCTCGGATATTGCTATTGATGACCCTGCGGTTTCACGTAATCATTGTGTGCTTTTAAGACGTAAAGAGGGTTGGTTTATTAACGACTCTAACTCAAAGGCAGGTACATATGTAAATGACAAAAAGGTTAACGGCAGAACTCGTGTAAAAATAGATGACGTTATAAGCATCGGCAACAAGGACTTCGCCTTTAAACGGGGTGAGGAATTCCACGAGGAATTACAGTCCAGCTGGTTTTTCTCAAAGGTATCAAACAAGCCTGCTATGAAGCCATACAAGCTTTTGATACTGATTTCCTTATTCCACATATTTATGTGCGTTGAAGCAGTTTTCTGTGACGGTGCAACTGACTATGCCCCCGCGTACATTTGTATGGGACTGCTTGCAGTAGAGTGGCTGTTTTTTATAATCTCCACCACTGCACTGAAAAGGGTAGGCTTTGAGCTGGAAAGCCTTTGTCTGTTCTTGACAGGAATAGGAGTTATGCTCCTTGCAAGGCAGTACAACGGAATCAAGTTAGCCACAACCCAGCTTGTTGCGGCTGTAGCAGGTATGGTGCTGTTCTGTATAATTATCAAGTTTATCGAAGATCCTGACAGAGTGGATAAGTGGCGTTTGATTATTATGATAGCATCTACTGTGCTTTTGGCGATAAACCTTATTTTCGGTAGGGTAACTAACGGCTCCGCTAACTGGATTCATTTAGGACCGATTTCCGTTCAGCCATCAGAGTTTGTAAAAATTGCGTATATTTTTGTAGGTGCGTCTGCACTTGATAAATTAAATACAAGGAAAAACTTAATTGAGTTTATTATATTCTCCCTGATTTGCCTGGGTGCATTAGCGGTAATGGGTGACTTCGGTACTGCGTTAATTTTCTTCGGTACATTCCTGCTTATTGCATTTATGCGTTCCGGTGACTTTAAAACTATAATTTTTGCATTGGTAGGCGCAGGCTCCGCAGGACTTTTGGTGCTTACACGAAAGCCCTATGTTTTGGACCGTTTCAAGGTCTGGGGCCACGTTTTTGAAAATGCTGACGATAAGGGTTACCAGATGTCCCGTACATTGACATATATTGCGTCAGGAGGTTTGTTCGGCGTTGGTATAGGAAACGGCTACTTAAAGTATATTGTAGCCTCTGAGTCCGACCTTGTATTCGGCTTGATGTCGGAGGAAATGGGACTTATTGTTGCTGTGACTATTGCGGTGGCAGTTGCAACGCTGTTTATCTATGCTCGTTCCGTTACCACACGAAGCAGAAGTACCTTCTATTCCATTTCAGCCTGCTGTGCGGCTGGCTTGCTGGTAATTCAAATGTCCTTAAACGTGTTCGGTGCTACCGATATTCTACCGCTGACAGGCGTTACTTTCCCCTTTATCAGCAGTGGCGGTTCAAGTATAATTTCCTGTTGGGGACTTCTTGCTTTTGTAAAGGCAGCTGACGAGCGCACATATTCATTAAAGGTAAAAAGCTAAATCAGATACACATAGAAAGGGTGGTGTTGTATGAAAAGAGTATTACAAAGGTCTTGGATAGTTTTTATTGTTGCTATTGCGTTTATGGGCGGACTTGGATTTTTGATATTTAAGACTGTAACAAATGCCGCTGACTGGGCGTCTAAACCATACAACGGCCATATTTCTAATTTAGGAAAAATTACAGACAGAAACGGCAATATGCTGGCAAAGACTGTTGACGGAGAACGTGTATATAACAGTGACGCAAGTGTGCGTAAGGCTTTACTTCACGTTGTAGGTGACGAAACCTTAAATATCTCCACAGCACTTCAAAGCAGATACCGTTCGGAGCTTTCGGGTTATAACTTCATATGGGGTATGAATATGCCAAAGTCCTTTAAGGGCAGCGGTAATGTTCAGCTTACGGTTGATGCAGATACCTGCAAGGCGGCTTATGATGTACTTAAAAACTATGACAGCGGTGCTTGTGTAGTATATAATTATGAAACAGGCGAGGTTATCTGTTCTGTCAGTACAAAAAGCTACGATCCTCAGGCTCCTCCTAAAATAACGGAAGAAAACGAGGACTTATACAGGGGTGTATATATTGACAATGTTTTGTCATCAAGCTATACCCCGGGTTCAATTTTTAAGATAGTAACCTCTGTTGCAGCTATTGAGAATATCCCTGATATTTGGGAGAGAACTTGGTACTGTGGCGGAAAAGAGGAAATCGGCGGAAGTGACGTTACCTGTGTTTCATCACACGGAACGGTAAACCTTGAACAGGCATTCGGCCATTCCTGTAACATCGTTTTTGCGGAGCTTGCAGTTGAGCTGGGCGAAGAAAAAATGAACGAAGCCGCTGAAAAGCTTGGCATAAATGCCTCCTTTGAAGTAAGCGGAATAAAAACAAAAAAGGGAAACTACAATGTTAAAAAGGCTAACACTAACCAGCTTGCCTGGTCAGGTGTAGGTCAGTATGAGGATAAGGTCAACCCAATGCAGATGGCGATAATATGCGGTGCTATTGCAAGGGGCGGTACGCCAATTAATCCTTATATAGTATCAGGGGACAGCGGAAATGTTATTTCCGACTTAGGCTTGTCCAAGGCAGGAGTAACAGGCGAAAGAATGTTGTCAAAGGATACTGCAAATGCCCTTGATAAGCTGATGCGTTCCGCAGTTGTAAACGATTACGGCGACTATATGTTTGGCGGATTAACTGTGTGTGCAAAAACAGGTACAGGCGAAACCGTAACCGGCGAGGGCGAAAACCTCAACGACGGCTGGATGGTCGGCTATTCAAAAGATGAGGATTGCCCACTTGCATTTGCGGCTGTAGTCCACAGAAGCAGTCAGTACGGCTACGCAGCAGCAGGACAGGTTGCAAAGGCGGCTATGATTCAGGCGGCTAAAAGTCTGAGAGCAGAATAACTTTAAAAGAAACCGAAAGGAAAATATATTATGAATCCATTAAAAGCATTATTTGGAAATTACAGCAAGCGAGAGGTTAAAAGAGTAAAGCCTATCGCTGATAAGGTACTTGAATTAGAAGATAAATACAAGGCAATGAGCGAAACAGAGCTGAAGTCACAGACTGCAATACTGAAGTCAAGACTTGCAAACGGCGAAACTACAGACGATATTCTTCCCGATGCTTTTGCTGTGTGCAGAGAAGCCTCTATGCGTGTGCTGGGAATGAAGCACTTTCCTGTACAGATTATCGGCGGTATCGTTCTGCACCAGGGACGTATTGCCGAGATGAAAACAGGTGAAGGTAAAACATTGGTAGCTACATTGCCTGCTTACCTGAACGGACTTACAGGCAACGGTGTTCACATTGTTACTGTCAACGATTACCTTGCACGCCGTGACTCGGAATGGATGGGCAAGCTGTACCGTTATTTAGGACTGACAGTAGGTCTTATTGTTCACGATATGGAGCCTGCCGAAAGAAAAGAAGCATATAATGCTGACATTACTTACGGCACAAACAATGAGTTAGGCTTTGACTACCTGAGAGATAATATGGTAGTTTACAAGGAAAACAAGGTGCAAAGAGGACATTCCTTTGCTATTGTGGATGAGGTTGACTCAATCCTTATTGATGAGGCTCGTACTCCTTTGATTATCAGCGGTAAGGGCGACAAGAGTACAGACCTTTACACTCAGGCTGACAGATTTGCAAAAACTCTAAAGGTTCAGCGCTTTACAGAGCTTAACTCCAAAGAGGATATGGAAGATTACTATATTGAAAACGGCATAGATTATGTTGTAGATGAAAAGCAGAAAACTGCTACCTTGACACAGAGCGGTGTTAAAAAGGCAGAGGCTTTCTTTAATTTAGAAAACCTTTCCGACCCTGAAAACCTAAGCTATCAGCACCACGTAAATCAGGCTATCCGTGCTAACGGTATTATGAAGCGTGATGTTGACTATGTTGTAAACGACGGCGAAATCATTATAGTTGACGAATTTACAGGCCGTCTGATGTACGGCAGAAGATACAACGAGGGCTTGCACCAGGCTATCGAGGCAAAAGAGGGCGTAAAGGTTCAGAACGAAAGCAAAACCCTTGCTACAATTACATTCCAAAACTACTTCAGACTTTACAGCAAGCTTTCCGGTATGACAGGTACTGCCCAGACTGAGGCAACTGAATTCCAGGAGATTTACAAGCTTGATGTTGTAGAAATTCCTACTAACAAGCCACTTGCACGTGTGGATTTACCTGACTCAATTTTCAAAACGGAAAACGGCAAGTTTATGGCTGTAATTGAGCAGATTGTAAAGGCTCACGAAAAAGGTCAGCCTGTGCTTGTAGGTACAATTTCCATTGAAAAATCCGAACTGCTGTCAAAGATGCTGAAGAAACGCGGTATTAAGCATAACGTGCTTAACGCAAAACAGCACGATAAGGAAGCGGAAATTATTGCACAGGCAGGTAAGCTTGGAGCAGTTACTATCGCTACAAATATGGCAGGTCGTGGTACCGATATTACACTTGGCGGTAACGCAGAATTCCTTGCAAAAGCGTCAATGCGTAAGCAGGGCTTCCCTGAGGAGTTAATCGTTGAGGCTACAGGCTTTGCAGAAACCGATGACGAGGAAATCCTGAACGCAAGAAAGACCTTTGCGGAATTAAACGAAAAGTACAGCGAAGAAATCAAGGAAGAGGCAGACAAGGTAAGAGAAGCCGGCGGTCTGTTTATTATGGGTACAGAGCGTCACGATTCAAGACGTATTGATAACCAGTTAAGAGGTCGTGCAGGACGTCAGGGTGATCCGGGTAAGAGCCAGTTCTATCTGTCAACAGAGGACGATTTGATGCGTCTGTTCGGCGGTGACAGAATGAAAGCTATGCTGTCACGTATGAATGTTGATGAGGATATGCCTATTGAAAATAAAATGCTGTCAAATATCATTGAGAGCTCACAGGAAAAGGTTGAGATGCGTAACTTCGGTATTCGTAAGGACGTGTTGCAGTATGACGACGTTCTCAACAAGCAACGTGAGATTATCTACAAGCAGAGAGATCAGGTGCTTGACGGTGAAAATCTCCGCGACACAGTTGTGAAGATGATTGAGGACACTATCGCTGAAAGCGTAAACCGTTTCATGCCTGAGGGTATTCACGATAACTGGAATATTACAGGACTTTTGGATACTCTAAAGGATTGGATTGTCACCGACAGAAGCAAGTACAGCTATACAGATGACGAAATAGAAGTTCTTGAGCAGGACGAAATCAAGAACAAGCTTATGGAAGACGCTATGGCTATTTACGAAGAAAACGAGCGTCTGCTTCCCGAAGAGGTTATTAGAGAAGTGGAACGAGTATATATGCTACAGTGTGTAGATACCTATTGGATGGACCATATTGACAATATGGAACAGCTGAAAGCAGGTATCCATCTCCGTTCCTACGGTCAGCACGATCCTGTTGTTGAGTACCGTCTGGAGGGCTTTGATATGTTCGACCAGATGATTGCATCAATTCGTGAGGATACAGCAAAGCTTGTGTTGACACAGCCAAAACGTATTTACGAACAGCAACGCAGAAGAGAGGCTATTGCGGCGGCTAAAAGACTTGCTGCTCAAAAGGCAGCGACTTCTGTGGATGATGAGGATGAGCAGGATACTGCTCCGACTCTGCAACGTAAGCAGGTTGCACAGCCAACAGCTACTTCCGGAGACGGCACAGACACTGCAAACAAAACTATCCGCAAGGGCAAAAAGGTAGGCAGAAATGACCCTTGTCCATGCGGAAGCGGTAAGAAATATAAAAAATGCTGTGGCAGAGATGAATAATCTAACAAATTTGAAAAGCGAGTGAGTATTATGTCAGATAAAAAGGTGCGTACAAGATATGCCCCAAGTCCAACAGGCTTTATGCACGTGGGAAATTTGCGTACTGCTTTGTATGAATACCTGATTGCAAAATCACAGGGTGGCACATTTGTGCTGAGAATTGAAGATACCGACCAGGAACGCTACGTTGAGGGTGCAGTAGATGTTATCTACGATACTCTCAAATTGGCAGGACTAAAGCACGATGAAGGTCCTGACGTTGGGGGCGAATACGGTCCGTATGTTCAGAGCGAACGTAAAAATATGTATGTTCCCTATGCAGAACAGCTTATAAAAGAGGGCAAGGCATACCGTTGTTTCTGTACTAAGGAACGTCTTGACAGCCTGCAGGAAAATTCCGAGTTTGGCGGATACGACAGACATTGTCGAGATTTGCCACAGGAGGAGGTGGACAGACTTTTGGCAGAGGGTACTCCTTATGTTATCCGTCAGAAAATGCCTCTTGAGGGTAAAACTACATTTAAAGACGCAGTTTTCGGTGAAATCACCGTTGACAACAGCGAACTTCAAGACCAAATTCTTATAAAAACCGACGGTTATCCCACCTATAATTTTGCCAACGTAATTGACGACCACACTATGGGAATTACCCACGTTGTACGTGGCAGTGAGTATCTGAGCTCAACACCGAAATATAATCTCCTTTACGAGGCTTTCGGTTGGGAAATTCCCACTTATGTTCATCTTCCCTTGATTATGGGCAAAAACGAGGACGGCTCTGTTTCAAAGCTCAGCAAACGTCACGGCTCAACAAGCTTTGAGGACTTGATTGCTCAGGGTTATTTGCCTGAGGTTATCATAAACTATATTGCACTTTTGGGCTGGTGTCCAAAGGATAATCAGGAAATTTTCACACTTAAAGAGCTTGAGGAGAATTTCTCCGTTGACGGTATCTCAAAATCTCCGTCAGTGTTTGATTACGATAAACTCTTATGGTTTAACGGTGAGTATATCAAGGCTATGTCTGCTGAGGAATTTACAGCCCACGCAACTCCTTATTACAAGGAAGTATTCGGCGACAAAGAGATGGATTACTCAAAATTTGCAGGCATTTTGCAAAAACGTACCGCAAAATTCACCGAGATTCCTCAGATGATAGCTTTCTTTGCTCAGCTTCCTGAATATGAAAAGGATTTGTTTGTAAACAAAAAGAGCAAAACTAATCTTGAAAATGCTCCCGCTTTGCTTAAGGAGGCTTATGACAGATTAAAGGCATTAAGCGTGTGGGATAATACAAGTATTCACGATTGCCTTATTAATATGGCAGTTGAAAAAGAGCTGAAAAACGGCACAGTTATGTGGCCTGTTAGAATTGCCGCAGCCGGACAAACCGTTACCCCCGGCGGAGCTGTTGAAATACTTGATATTTTAGGCAGAGAGGAATCTCTGAAAAGACTTGAAAAGGGTATTGAAAAATTAGGATAGGGACAGAGAACTCACGAAAGGACTTTTCTAATGGCAGAAGAAATCAAAAACAACAACGTAAATGATGAGGTTATGTCAAATAACTTTATCCACCAGTTTATTGACGAGGATATTGCAGAGGGCGGAGCATATTACGGACAGCGAGTGCATACCCGTTTTCCACCCGAGCCAAACGGTTACCTCCATATAGGACATGCAAAGGCTATATTTGTAGATTTCGGCACAGCTCAAAAGTACAACGGTCTGTGCAATCTGAGAATGGACGACACAAACCCTACAAAAGAGGACGTTGAATACGTTGACGCAATAAAAGAGGATATTGCTTGGTTAGGCTTTGATTGGGAGGACAGATTTTACTATGCCTCCGACTATTTTGAGCAGATGTATCAGTATGCAATAGAGCTTATCGAAAAAGGCTTAGCCTATGTTTGTGAGCTTTCCGCAGAGCAGATGCGTGAATATCGCGGAGATTTGCAGACCCCTGCACAAAGCCCGTACCGTGACAGACCTGTTGAGGAAAGTCTTGACCTGTTTAAGCGTATGCGTGCCGGCGAATTTCCTGACGGCTCAATGACATTAAGAGCGAAAATTGACCTTGCCTCAGGCAACTTCAATATGCGTGATCCGGTTATTTACAGAATTAACCGACTAAAGCACCACCGCACAGGTGACAAGTGGTGCATTTATCCTATGTACGATTTTGCTCATCCTATTGAGGACGCCATAGAGGGTATCACTCATTCTCTTTGCACACTTGAATTTGAGGCTCACCGCCCCCTTTACGATTGGGTGGTAGATAATATTTCCGCACCCTCAAAGCCACGTCAGATTGAGTTTGCTCGTCTTGGAATTAACAACACTGTTATGAGCAAGCGTAAGCTGAGACAGCTTGTGGAGGAAGGCTATGTAAGCGGTTGGGATGATCCCCGTATGCCTACAATCTGCGGACTGAGACGCAGAGGCTACACTCCGGAGGCTATCCGCAGCTTTACTGACCAAATCGGTGTTGCAAAGGTAAATTCAATAGTTGAGTACGGATTTTTGGAGCATTGTTTGCGTGATGATTTAAACAATACCGCAAAACGTGCTATGGCAGTTTTGGACCCTATAAAGCTTGTGATTACAAATTATCCTGAGGATAAAACTGAGGAATTTGAAGTAGAAAACCACCCCAATTACCCTGAAATGGGTACACGCAAGGTTACTTTCTCCAACGAGCTTTATATTGAGTCCACCGACTTTATGGAAGAGCCAATTAAGAAATACCAAAGACTGTATCCGGGCAACGAGGTGCGTATAAAGAGCGCCTACGTTGTAAAATGCACAGGCTGTAAAAAGGACGAAAACGGCAAGGTAGTAGAAGTGTATGCAACCTACGACCCTGAAACAAAGGGCGGAAACACACCGGACGGCAGAAAGGTCAGAGGTACTATTCACTGGGTAAATGCCAAGGACTGCTGTAACGCAGAGGTAAGGCTTTACGATAATTTGTTTACCGTTCCTGATCCTGATGTGGGAGACAGAAACTTTATTGATTATATCAACCCCGAATCCCTTGTTGTGTTAAAGGACTGCAAGGTTGAGAAAACTCTTGCTGATGCTGAAAAACAGGACAGATTCCAGTTTATGCGTCAGGGTTATTTCTGCGTTGACAGCAAGGACAGCACAAAGGACAACCTTGTGTTCAACCGTGCAGTAAACCTAAAGGACAGCTTTAAGCAACGCTGACGTTGCATCCATTCCGAGCAGACAGATTGTTCTGTTAGATAGGCTTATATGCCCGACCGTTATGTTGGATGTTGAGGTAAATGCTATTATCGTTGACGTTGTATAATTTATATTTCAAACTAACGTATATAAGAAAACAGCCCCAATCAAGGGGCTGTTAGTTTTTGTCTGTTATCTATCTGCTTTTACAAGCACATTTTATAGATATTTCTTACGTCTGTTTTATCAAGGGGCTTATATGCGTATTTAAGTCCACCGATTTCCACAGCTTTTTCTGCCATAGTTTCAAAATGGGTATCGTCAATATCAATGGCAGACAGGGTGCTTTTCAGTTTTAGACTGTTAAAGAAAAAGTCGGAAAGCATCTCTATGCTTTTCTTTGCCACCGCCATTTTATCAAGACTTCCGTCAATGCCGAAAACATTTACACCGAACTGATAATACTTTGAAACAGTGCTGTCGTCAAGACAGTATTCAAGCCAACGGGGTGTTAAAATCGCCAGTCCAAGTCCGTGGGTAATATCATAAAAGGCAGAAAGCTCGTGCTCCATAGGGTGACAACTCCAGGAGTGTTCCTTGCCGCCGTTTACAAATCCGTTAATTGCCCAGGAGGACGCCCACATAAGATTGGCTCTCGCCTCATAATTTTCAGGCTCTTTCATAGCAATAGGTGCGTACTTTATGATAGTTTTCATCATACCTTCCATAAAGCAATCCAGCATATACAGGTCGTTTTCTTTGTTGAAATATACCTCGATTATGTGTGACATCATATCCGCAGCACCACAGGCAGTCTGGTAAGGACTTACGGTGTAGGTGTTTGCAGGGTTTAGGAAGGACGCTTTTGGCAGCATAGGTCTTTCCATTCTGCCGATTTTATCGTTAGTTTCCGGATTGGTAATAACACCGCCACAGTCCATTTCCGAGCCGGTTGCAGACAGGGTAAGTATTGTTACTATGGGAAGTGCTTTTTCAATAGGCGCCCATTTACTGCTGAGAAAATCCCAAGGATCGTGGTCAACCATAGCACCTGCCGCCATAAATTTTGTAGCGTCCAAGGTTGAGCCGCCACCCACGGCAAGGAGTACATCTATATTTTCATTCTTGCAGATTTCTGCACCTTTTCTTACAGAGTCAATGCGAGGATTAGGCTCGATTCCCGAAAGCTCGAAAAGCTCAAGCCCTGCCTTCTTTATTTCTGCAACAACTTCATCATACAGACCGATTTTTTTGATTGAGCCACCGCCGTAGGTCATCAGTACACGTTTTCCGTATTTGCTTAATTCCTCACCTAAATGGCAAAGCTGATTTTCACCGAAATACACCTTAACAGGTATATCGTAAATAAAGTTGTTCATAGCTATATCCTTTCGTGTCAACAAAATTTACTCTGAGTTATCCTTATGCTTTTCCTCTTTTTCCACAGTAATGTTGCTGATTTTAATTTTATATTCAGTGTCATTTTTATTATTGTTATTTTCATTGTTTTTGCTGTCGCTCTGCCCATTGTTTCTGTAAACCATATCGCCGATAAAACAGCCCAGCATACTGAGTATAAGGTAAATAAAAACATAAATAACAAGGTGATACTCGTGAGAGTGTGCAATAGCGCTTGCCATGTAAATTATGGGGGCGATAAGGGGAAAAGTAAAATCAAGTCCCTTTCGCCAGGAAAACACAAGGCCGGAAATCAACGCAGTTGCAGGAAACACAAATTGATACTCAATAGCGTCGAATTTTTGATTTTCGCCCTGAAAAAAGAAGGGCATTATAAAGTAAATCATAGCTATTATAATAGCATAGACAGCGTATCTTTTAACAAGCTTTAACATTTTTGCTCCTATTTTTTAACGTCAGGCAACATTCTAACATAGTTTAACAGCTCTCTGAATGAGCCGTGCTGAATGTCCGATAAATCCGCTCCGCTTTTGTTGATAAGGCAATCGGTAACAAGGTATGTGCTCATTCCCAGACCTTGTGTAGGGATAATATCCTCGTCAACGTCGTTGCCTATCATCATAGTTTCCTCAGGCAAAATATTCGCCTTTTCCATAATATCCTGATAGTATTTTGGATTAGGCTTGCAATATGATGAGTTTTCATAGGTGGTTATAATCTCAAAGTCCGACGGAAGCACTCCTGCCCATTTTAGTCTGTTGTGTGTGCCGACTGTAGGAAACAGGGGGTTTGTTGCGGCAAACAGGCGGTATCCCTTTTGCTTCAGCACCTTTACGGTTTCGGGGGCAATAGGGTTATATCCGCAGGATTTTTGCACCTCTAAAAATTCCTTGTTGTAGAAATCGTCAAACTCGGAAACGTGAGTTAATATATCCTTACCGCAAATTTTTGCGCAGGATTCCCAGAACACCTGAAGGTTTGTGCGACTGCCGTCGTTTTTCACCATAGCCTCAGTGCCTTTCCACACGCCCTTTATCAAAATTTCAGGTTGAATATGTAAAACAGGACACACCCTGTTACAAAGCTCTGTAAAATAAGCCTTCATAAAGATTTCTTGCTCCATAGGAAGCAGAGTACCGTCTAAGTCAAAGAAAATATTTTTTATCATTTTATCACCTTCTTTGGATATTATAAACTATTGCTTTACGGTTTGCAAGTTTTAGTGTAAAATATAAATATAACATAATTTATTTGAAAGGATACGCATATGAAAATCGTTCTTACAGATGCAAAGACAGTTACACAAGGGGATTTGTCCCTTGAACCCTTAAAGGAGTTTGGAGAGGTAGTTGTAAATGAGCTGACTCCATATGATAAAATTGCAGAAACAATCAAGGACGCAGATATGGTTATCTGTAATAAAACTCCCCTGAATCCCGAGACCTTATCTCTTGCTACACACCTAAAGTATATCGGACTTTTTGCCACAGGCTACAACAATATTGATGTGGAATATTGCAGAGCAAAGGGAATAACCGTTTGCAACGCAGGCTCATACAGTACCGACGCAGTTTGTCAGCATACCTTTGCACTTATCCTTGAGGCTTTGAACAGAGTGGGCGATTACAACAATTTTGTCCACCAAGGTAATTGGAAAAACAGCCTGACATTTTCGCCTTTTGCTTTTCCTCTCAGCGAAATCTCTCAAAAAACTATAGGCATTGTAGGCTACGGAAGTATCGGCAAGGCTGTATCCAAGGTTGCAAATGCTTTTGATATGAAAGTTCTTGCATACAAACGTACACCTGTTGAGGACAACAGCGTGACCTTTACGGATTTTGATACAATTCTAAAAGAGAGCGATATTGTTACCGTTCACTGCCCCCTTAACAAGGACTCGGAAAAGATGTTTGACAGCAAGGCTTTCGGCAAAATGAAAGACGGCAGTATTTTTATCAATACAGCTCGCGGTGGAGTAATGGACGAAAATGCTTTGGTAGATGCCCTTGAAAGCGGTAAGCTCTCCTTTGCGGGAATTGACGTTCTTGAAACAGAGCCAATGGCACAGGATTGTCCTTTGTGCGGTATTAAAAATTGCATTATCACTCCTCATATTGCATGGGCTCCAATGGAAACAAGAGAAAGGCTTATGGGTATCGTTACAGGGAACATAAGGAATTATTTGAACAATAAACCAACCAATGTTGTAAACTAATTGTTGAAAAATTATAATAGGTAGGTTATAATATAGCCAAATAATTGGGAGGTGCTGATTATGAAAGTTTTGAAAAAAGGTATATCAATTTGTCTTGTTGCTGTATTTGTGATTTCTCTGTTCAGCATTTGCACGTCTGCGAAGGCTGAAACACAGAGGCTGAATATCAACCTATACAGTGACAAGGTTATTAAGGTTAATGTGCCCGGCTCGTTGAGAGGGTTAACATTCACCGTTAAGTCTAACAGCAAAAGCGTTGTGGCCGGGCTGTTTAACGAAAATGAAGTTTACGGTGATTCTTTAAAGGCGGGAAAAAGGCTTTATGTGGATATGATTGCCGATAAAAAATCAGCAAAACCTGTTACGGTAACTCTTAAATACACTAAGAACGGAAAAAAGATTCTGTTCAAAAAATATAAGGTTACAGTTGCTCCTATGAAACAGGTGAGTTTTACCGATTGGAATATCAACAAAGGCTCAACTAACAATTATATTATAGAAAACCCATATTGCGACTACTACAAATTCAAAATGTCCGACAAGTCAAAGCTGAAAATAGATGCTCCTTTTTATAACGGCGGATTCAAGTATGACGGTTTAGTGAGAAAAAGCAATAACTTTGAATACCTTGCCAAGGGTAAATCAACAGGAAACGTGAAAATTGACGTTTATCTGTCAAACCGAAAAATAAAAGTTGGAAGTTTTAATGTTGCAATAGGTGATTTTAAAACCCAAGTCAGGGATCTTAATAAGAACACATCACTGAAATACAGCGAGTACGGCTCAACTGCCTATATGTCAAAATCCCATATTGAAATTGAGAATATACTAAACAACAAAAAATCAAAGGCAAAGTATTCCGTTGTGCCAAGTGATACAGGCATAGTTGATTTTTTAAGCACCGGTGAGCTGTATGCAACCGGCTTGGGCAAAACAAGTTGCAGTGTTTACGAAAAGATTGGCAAGACAAAGACCTTAGTTGATAAATTCAACGTAACCGTAGGCAAGGCAAAGATGAATTATGTGGCAAGAGAAAATTATTATTGGTATGATGACGGTATTTTCGGAAAGGGTGAGTATGTGGAATATCTGAACCTAACCGACAACACGACTCTTGAAATGGAAGATACTATTAAAAACTGCCTGATTAACAATAAAATAACAGGATCTCACTTTAAGGCTTCTCAGTATTCAATCAGCTACAAGTCGGACAATCCACAGATAGCAACAGTTACCAAGAATGGCGTTGTAACTGCAAAAGCTCTGGGGGATGCGAATATTATATATTCAATCAGATTCTCCGATAAGTCGGTTTACAAAGGAAATTGTCAGGTTTCGGTAGAATCGGAATGGTAAGAGGTGCACTATGAAAATAGCAATAATGACCGACAGCAACAGCGGAATTACACAGTCTGAGGCTAAAAAATTGGGTATCTATGTTTTGCCGATGCCCTTTGAGATTGACAAAAAAACATATTTTGAGGATATTGACTTATCCTCTAAGGAGTTTTATAAAAAGCTCAGGGAGGGCAGTGATGTTTGTACCTCACAGCCTTCACCTGCTGACGTTACACAAATGTGGGACGAAATCTTAGAGGACTATGACAGCCTTATCTATATACCTATGTCCAGCGGGTTAAGCAACTCCTGTCAAACTGCAAAGGCTTTGGCTATGGAGGAAGAATACAAACACAAGGTGTTTGTTTCTGATACAACACGAATTTCCGTAACTCAACGCCAGGCTTGTTTGGATGCACTTACTTTGCTAAAGACCTGTCAATCCGCCAAGTACATATGTGATTACCTTGAAGACACCGGCAAGGACGCAAGCATATATATCGCTATAGATACAATGAAGTACCTTAAAAAGGGCGGACGTGTTACCCCGGCAGCGGCAGGAATTGCAACTGTATTGGGAATTAAACCTGTTTTGCTTATCAAGGGCGGAAAATTAGACAGCTATGCAAAGGTCAGAGGAATGAAAGCCGCTCAGGACACTATGATTGAGGCTCTCAAAAAAGAGTTGGAGGGACCTTTTAAGCGACTGAGAAAGGACGGAAAGGTAAACTTAGGTATAGCATATACCGGTGATAAATCAATTACAAAGGACATTGAAAAGAGAATGGAGGAGGAATTTCCTGGTTTGGAGATTGTAAAAAATCCTCTGTCACTTTCAGTAGCCTGTCATACCGGCGAGGGTGCATTGGGCGTAGGTTGTTATAGGAAAGAGTAAAACAATGGAAATGAATGACGCGTATTATTAATTGAAAATGGAAAATGGAAAATTGAAAATGATTGACGTGCAGAAAATTCATAAATGATTTTAACTTAGTTGCCCGACCGAATTTATAGTCCGCCTTTGGCAGATTTTTTATACGGTCGGGCGAAAAAGATTTTTGTTAGCAGAACCTATCTGCTCGGAATGGATGCAACGTCACGTTGCCCCGACCGAATTAATATTCCGCCTTTGGCAGAGAAAGTAATTACGGTCGGGTATAAAAATATTCTGATTATTTAAACTTATCTTCTCCACCAATTTTTTATATTTTACATATCCGTTTATATAGGTTGGATTTATTTGGTATTATTAAAATTTTGTTACACATATTGATTTTATTTATCATAGGTATATAATGTGGTAGGGTACAATAATTGCGGAGGAAATAATTATGGAAGTTATTCAAGAAAACAAGGTTTTCTTAAAAAGAAACGGCAAGTTACTTTTGTTCAAGCACAGCGATGCATATGACGGAGACGAGGTTAACATTGAGGAATATACCAAAGGGGAATTTTTAAGGTATATTGCGGTAAAGCAAACGGAAGCAGGCATCAAGCTGATTTACTTTTATTTTGCGAACACTTCCGACCAGTACTTCACTCAATACGGAGAATGGGTTGCTATTGAACAGCTGAGAAAAATGCCCCTGCGTCCTGCAACAGCAGCAGTCTTGGAAAACTACTACACAGACGGTCAGTACGACAAAGAAATAAGAGTCGGTACAAAAAACGGCAAGGATGTAGTTTTCAACATAGTAACCGAATAATAAAGCAGTTGATTAATTTTTAAGTCTATTAAAGGTGCCCCAAGTTATTCCAAAAGCAAAAAATCTATTTGGTGTAGATAATTAAATTTATATGACAAACTGATTTCGCTTTTCTGACGAAGTCAGTTTTGTTTTTTTAATTTATGTAATTTTTATGTTTTGCATATTTTTATAGGGTTGTCAGACTATTATTTTTAGTAAATCTGTTGACAAAATGCACTAATTTGAAGTATAATCTAATTAAAATATAGTAAAATACACAAGGTGCAACTATTTGTAGGTGTTTGTGGATTTTACAAAAATATAATCATTATCAAAGAGAGGTTATAATAATGGATATTGATTACGGAATGAGAGAACAATTTAATGAGGAATATCTTACTCAGGTTGCATATATGTACAACAATATGCCAAGAGGTCTTTTGGGACCACACTTTACAGAGCACGGACTGAGAATTGCGGTTTATCTGCCACACTGTAACTCTGTTGAATTTGTCAACAAAGATACAGGCGAAATTTACAGAGCAGTGCCTATTCACGAAAAGGGAATTTTTGCTGCTATTGTGCATACCGACAGAGCAATCAACTACTTCTACCGTGCTTGGGACGAGGAAGGCAACTGCTATGAATGTGAGGACAGCAACAGCTTCCCCATTCAAATCAGCGAGGTTGACGGATATTTGTTCGGTCAGGGTACTCACTATGATTTGTACCAAAAGCTTGGCGCACATAAAAAGACAGTAAACGGCGTTGACGGTGTGCTCTTTGCAGTTTGGGCACCAAATGCACAGCGAGTTTCCGTAATCGGTAATTTTAACGGCTGGAATCCTGCTTTACATATGATGAGCAAAACAAGTCCTGTTGGTATTCACGAAATCTTTATCCCACGTATTGACGAGGGCGAAATGTATAAATTCCAGGTTAAAACCGTTGACGGCTTCTGTGTTGACAAGACCGACCCGTTCGGCTTTACTCAGCAACAGCGTCCCGAAACAGCGTCTATCGTTGTTGACCTTGACAAGCACACTTGGAAAGACAAGGAATGGATAGATAACCGTCAAAAAGCTGACCACGACAGCGAGGCTATGTGTATTTATGAATGTCACTTAGGTTCTTGGAAACAGAACGGCGACGGCAGCTTTAAAACCTACAGAGAGCTTGCTGTTGAGTTAGGCGAATATGTAGTGGATATGGGCTATACTCACGTTGAGCTTATGGGTATTTTGGAGCATCCTTTTGACGGTAGCTGGGGCTATCAGGTTACAGGCTACTTTGCTCCTACCTCACGTTTCGGCTCACCTGAGGACTTTATGTTCTTTGTTGACCATATGCACAGCTTGGGAATCGGCGTATTGCTTGACTGGGTTCCTGCTCACTTCCCTAAGGATTCACACGGCTTGGGCAGATTTGACGGCACTTGTGTTTACGAGCATCCCGACCCACGCAGAGGCGAACATCCTGATTGGGGTACATATATCTTCAATTACGAAAGAAACGAAGTGCGCAATTTCTTAATTGCAAGTGCTTTGTTCTGGCTAAATAAATTCCACATTGACGGCTTGAGAGTTGACGCAGTTGCGTCAATGCTGTACCTTGACTACGGCAAGAGCGACGGCCAGTGGTTGCCGAATATTTACGGTGGCAGAGAAAACTTAGACGCAGTTGAATTCTTTAAGCACCTTAACTCTATGGTTGAGCAGTATGCTCCCGGCACAATGATTATTGCTGAGGAAAGTACAGCCTGGCCAGGTGTTACAAGAAGCGTTCACGAGGACGGCTTAGGCTTTAACTACAAGTGGAATATGGGTTGGATGAACGACTTTTTGGAGTACGTATCGAAGGACCCTGTTTACCGTCAGTATGAACACGGCAAGCTGACATTCAGTATGATTTATGCTTATACAGAGAAGTTCA
The DNA here is from genome assembly GCA_945980035.1 of uncultured Clostridia bacterium. Lineage (GTDB taxonomy): Bacteria > Bacillota > Clostridia > Oscillospirales > Acutalibacteraceae > Ruminococcoides. The sequence goes on along the minus strand of CAMFQG010000001.1, from coordinate 4,155 downwards.
TTCAGGTATTGTCCCATGACGAGGTTGTATATGGCAAATGTTCTATGATTAATAAAATGCCGGGTGACGATTGGCAGAAGTTTGCTAACCTACGTACAACCTACGGCTTTATGTACGGCCATCCGGGTAAAAAGCTGTTGTTTATGGGCCAGGATTTCGCTCAGTATGACGAGTGGAATTCTAATGCCGGATTGCAGTGGTTCTTGATTGACGACAATATAAACAACAAGAATATGCAGACATATTTCAGAGATTTACAGCACTTCTACAGAGACCACAAGGCTATGTATGAGCAGGACTTTGACCCTGCCGGATTTGAGTGGATGAGCTGTGACGACTATCAAAATTCTGTAGTAAGCTTTGCAAGAAAGTCAAAGAACGGCAAGAAATCTGTTCTTTGTATCTGCAACTTTACTCCTGTTCCAAGAGAAAACTACAAGGTTGGCGTACCGAATTTAGGCAACTATAAGGCTGTTTTTAACAGTGACGATGTGAAGTACGGCGGTACAGGTGACTTCCCGCAGGCTGACCAAAAGGCAAAGAGAGTTCCTTGGAACGGCAGAAAGCAGAGCATTGAGATTACAGTTCCTCCTCTGTCCTTTATCGCTTTTGAGTATAACCACACAATGCCAAAGCCTGAGGGCGAAAAAGCTAAAAAGGCAAAGAAAGCCGAGCCTAAAAAGGCTGAGCCAAAGAAAGCCCCTGCTCCAATGAGAAAGGCAGCAAAAAAGGCAGACAAGGCAAAGGCAGAAGAAGTAAAGCCCATTGAGCCAAAAACAGAAGAGGTAAAAGCAGTTGAGCCAAAGGCTGTAGAGGTTAAGGCTGAGGAAACTAAGGAATAATTAATTTGAAAAAGGGGGCTGTGTTTCACAGCCCCTTTAATTCAATGTATGGAGTTAAAGTTATAATTAGGATAATCAGTATATAGATTCGTATTATTCAGCTTTTCCTCAATTATTACATAATCAGGGCAAATACTTGGAGGGTGAGATATGCTGAATGTATATCTGTTGACAATAGAAAACGATGAGGATAAAAGTAAATTTGAAGAAATATATATCAAATATAAGAATTTAATGCTAAACAGAGCTTATGAAATTCTTAAGAACGGACTTCTTGCTGAGGACGCAGTCCACAACGCATTTCTCAAGGTGCTGAAAAACCTTGAGAAAATTGACGATTGCAGTTCAGACAAAACAAAATGGTACTTAGTTATAATAACCGAGAATGAAGCAAAGAAGATTTATAATAAGGAACATAAGATATTACAATCTGACTTTAGTGAGGTTGAATCAAGTTTTTCCCTTGACAAGATTGTTGAGGATAAGGATGCAGTTGAAAACATAAAGAAACACATAGATGAATTATCCGATATATACCACCAACCCCTTTTGTTACACTATTACAACGGAATGAATGCAAAAGAAATAGCGACAGCCCTATCTATACCTGTGGATACTGTATATAAGCGGATACAACGTGGTACAGCTTTATTATTAAAAAAGGTTGAAGGTGATTACAGTGACTGATAAAACGAAATTACAAAATCTTTTATCCCAAGCATACACCGAATACGCCGAAGAAAAGCTGAAAAGTGAGCCTTTTAATGAGGAAGATTTTAAAACCTCTAAATCGTTTGAAAAGAAAATGAAGAAGATGATTAAGTCAGAACGCAGTGTTTATCATAGGCTGACCTTAACAAGAACAAGAAAGATATTGCTGATAGCAGCAATTATCACAGCCTTGTTGTTATCGTCTCTCAGCGTCAGTGCTGTCAGAAATTTTGTCGCTAACCTTTTTGTAACGGAACATTCCAATCATAATACACTTATAGCCAAAATAGAGGACAATAACTATCCTAAGCGGTTAGAAGAATTGTACGAAATAAAAAACATACCTAAAGGGTATAAGCTTACGAGCAAAGAAGTGACCGAAAACAGTGCTGAGTATATTTACAATGATAATAAAGACTCTTTGATTTTCTCTCAGATGACAAAAGATAGCTTTAACGGTAATTGGGACAACAAACATTCAGACCATTCTGCAAGGATTTATAAAGGTCAGGAGTACTATATAATAAACTACGACAGTGGAGAAAAAATAATTATTTGGGATAACGGTAAATACATTTTTAATTTATCGGCAAAGGTGCCTGAGAAAACTCTGTTTTCTCTGTGTGATTCTTTGAAAGTTAAAACAAATTGAAAATTGGATTATTAATAGGTGACAAAAATGAAGAAACTGTGTTCTATAACTATTACTGTTATGATAATTTTTGCTATGTGCACATTTGATGTATCGGCGGCTAAGAAGTACGGTTTTGTTGATAATAAAGTAGGGATTATCTTAACGGAAGAGGCGTCCGAAAGAGTTTATAACGGTGAACTTATAATTAACAAAGCATATTTCGAGGATTATGATATAGGCGTCAAGAAAATCGATAGCGGTTATTTAAGCAAAACTTTTGCTCATTACTCTATTATATTGGATAAGCACGACCACGAAAACGTACTTAGGGTAGTTGAAATTTTAAAAGAGAATGAGGATTTCAGAAGTGTGGAACCTTGTTATTATACCCTTTCTAACGCTGCCGGCTTGAGCGAATATTATGTAAATCTAAAGTCAGGAAAAACAACCCAAATTAAATTGAAAAAAATTACCGTAAAAAGTTGGAAATCCTCTAATAAAAAAGTTGCTAAAGTGAAAAACGGCAAAGTAGTTGCGCTGAAAAAAGGGAGTGCGATGATTACTGCCGTTGATTCAAAAAACAGAAAACATTATTGTATGGTTAATGTAAAGTCATCCCCAAGACTTACGAAAAACAGGAAAATCCTCAAGTCGATTACAGTCCTCAAAGGAAGCAAAAAGTCAATGGAGATAAAAGGAAAGGTCAGAAATATTGACAATAAATATACAAACACACATTACGCGAAAATTATCTCAAAAGAATCTAACAAAGAAATTATTATACGGGGTCTTAAAAGGGGAACAACTACTTTGAATATTAAGGTTAACGGTGTAAAAAATCTAAAATTGCAAGTTAATGTGAAGTAGTGAATTTACCTAAATTGACAGAAGCTTTGTTGTGGACTTCGCCGAAATTTGAAGAAAAGTAATCCTTTTTTAAAATAATTGTCCAATATTATCAGTAAAAAAGATTGTAGTATATGAAGGTACCAAAGTGTGGGTATCGTATTCTAATTTATATGGGCTTAATTAAGGAGGAAATTTTTATGAAAAAAATCACAGCAATTATTTTGACAGCATTTTTGTTAATATCTTCATCAATTTGCGTTTCTGCAAAGGCGTATAATTTTGACGGAAAGACGGTTCTTTTTTCGTTAACACAAGAAGCAACCCAAAAACTAAATAAGGGTGAGATTGAAATAAACAAGGAATATTTCAAGGATTCTGATATAGGCATTAAGAAAATAGAAACCATAGCAACAGGACCGAAGTATGCTATTTATGTTATGACTTTAGATAAGTATGATTTTGAGAATGTACTTGCTGTATGTAAAATACTTAATAAGTATGAGGACATAGAGTCAGCCGGACCTAACGGTATTACTGTAATTCCGGAGTACTATATAGACAAGCATAATGTAGTGCTGAAAGCAGGTGAAACAGAGAGAATAAAACTTACCTGTATTGACGGAACTGCAAAGTGGTGGAAATCTACAGACGAAAAGGTTGCCACTGTGAAAAACGGAAAAGTCACCGCATTAAGAAAAGGTACTGCAAAAATCATCGTAAAAGATACATTAGGTCAAAAATATACCTGTAAGCTATGGGTTACTTCCTCCCCAAAACTAACTGAAAATGAGAAAGCGGTTAAGAGTATTCAGGTTAAAAAGGGCGGTTGTAAAAAGATTGCAATCACCGGCAAGGCAAAGAAAATTGACAACATTTACGCAAATACAAATTGCGCAAAAATCACCTCAAGCACCTCTGCCGATATGCTGAAAATCTGCGGTGTGGAAAAGGGTACAACAACGCTCAAAGTCAGAGTTAACGGTGTAAAAACCTTAAAGCTCAAGGTTAAGGTTGTGTAAGCCGACTTACTAATGGAAAATTGAAAATTGAAAATGGAAAATTGCGGTCGAGCAGATGAAAAGTCAGCACATAGGTAAGTCTTTAGTGTCAGCACATAGG